>CAZWTB010000082.1:0-9361 GCA_964636875.1 uncultured Thermodesulfatator sp. | reverse complement strand
TCTTCAAATCGTAATATAAATTTTCCCCTGTTATGTCTTGCAAAAAGCCAGTTAAAAAGAGCTGTTCTTGCTCCACCAAGATGAAGATGTCCTGTTGGACTCGGAGGAAACCTCGTTACAACAGGCATAATCTTGCCTCCTTTAAGAAATTTTTTTAATTTTACCCTTTAACCTTTCTTTTTGCAAGAAAAGCTCTTTATTAAAATTTTTTAAACTAATCCTCTTGAAATTTTTGTAATCCATTTTTAATATTATTTTGAGAGCAGATGAGTTACACAATTTTTGGAAATACTTCAGGGCTAAAACCGAGTGAACTAAAAAGACTCGAAAGACTTTACAGAAGAAAGGTCCCTTCTGCTTCTATTATAACTCCAGAACTTGCCAGAGAAATAGCCCAAATTTCATGGGATCTAAATCGTCAGATAGGACTTTTATTAAACAGGAAAGGAGAAGTTGCTTATGTTATTGTTGGAACCTTTAATAGAATAGAAATTCCTGAATTAAAGGGATATCGTGATCACATAGCAAGACTTAAAGGACTGAGGTGTATCCATACTCACATTATAAAAGATCTTTCAAAAAATAAAGAATCCGGACTCGATCAGGATGATCTTATAGATCTTGCTTTTTTAAGACTTGATCTTATGGCTGTTCTGGAAGTAAAACCTGAAGGGAATCCAGGAAAAATACATATTGCTCATATTCTTCCTGATCCTGAATTTTTTTCAGGTCCTCTTGCAGAAAAAGAAAACAGTTTCTTTTACTTTTTAAAACCATGTTATGTTTGGGATCTTAAAGAAAATTTTATAGATCTTATAAAAACTCTTGAAGAAGAACTTGAAAAAATTCGTCCTCTTAAAGAAATTGATGAAAATAAAGATAGAGCAATTTTGATATTTCTAAGGGAACCCAGAGACATCTATCTTGAAGAAAGAATTACAGAACTCAAAGAGCTTGCCAGAACAGCAGGAGTAACAGTGGTTGGAGAAGTAATTCAGAAGAGAAGTTCTCCTGATCCAAGATATGTAATTGGAAGAGGAAAACTTGTGGAAGTTATGATCGAAGCAATGAGAAAAAGAGCTAATTTATTGATTTTTGATAGAGAACTTACCCCTTCTCAGGTAAGGGCTCTCACAGATATTACAGATCTACGAGTTATAGACAGAACTCAGCTTATACTTGACATTTTTGCTCAAAGAGCTCGTTCAAGAGAAGGGAAAATCCAGGTGGAAATCGCTCAACTTAAATATACACTTCCAAGGTTGAGGGCAAAAGACGATGCTTTTTCAAGACTTACAGGAGGAATCGGTGGAAGGGGTCCTGGAGAAACAAAACTCGAAATAGACAGAAGGCGAATAAAAGATCGTATTGCCAAACTTGAAAAAGAACTTAAAAAAATTTCTCAGGAAAGAGAATTGCGAAGAAAAAGAAGAAAGAAATTAAATTTTAAAGTATGTGCTTTAATAGGATATACCAATGCAGGCAAAACCACTCTTTTGAATACCCTTGCCAGAAGTGAATACCTTGCAGAGGATAAACTCTTTGCAACTCTTGATCCTGTAACAAAGGCGATAAAACTTAAAAATGGAAAAGTCTTTCTTCTTACTGATACAGTAGGGTTTATAAGAGAACTCCCTGAAGATCTGAAAAAAGCTTTTAGAGCAACTCTTGAAGAACTTTACAATGCAGATCTTCTTCTTCATGTGGTTGATGTTTCTCATCCTGCTTTTGAAAATCACATAGAAACAGTGGAAGAAATCCTTGAAGAAATGGAACTTTTTGATATTCCAAGACTTCTTGTGTTTAATAAAATAGATCTTATAAAAGACAGGGAATCTGCATGGCTTTATAATATGATAAACAGACATGGTGCTGTAGCTGTGTCTGCTAAGACAGGAGAGAATCTGGATCTTCTGTTAAAAAAGATAGAAGAATTACTTTTTTCTAAACTTCCCGGGGTGGAAAAGTTTCAAGAGGTGACTTTAAATCTTCGTGTTCCTGAGTGGAAAGAGGACTCTCTCCCCAGAGTTCCTCCAGAGCATAAATCTTTCTTATAGGTTCATAAAAAATATGCACCACCACAGTATCATAATCTATTACTATCCATTGCCCGAGTTCGTATCCCTCTATTCCCAGAGGCTTTATACCCAGTTTTTCCAGCTCAAAAGTAATAAAATCTGTTAATCCCTGAGTGTGTTTTGTAGAATGTGCACTGCATATTATAAAATAATCCGCAAAATCAACTTTTTTACTTATATCTATAAGAACTATGTCCTGAGCTTTTTTGGATTCCAGAAGATTTATTATTTCTTCAGCAAGAACCCTGCTTTCCATAAAAACTAAATTTTTCCCTCCATTACAAGTCTGGCAAAATGTTCAAAACTTCTATCATAGGTTTTTTCGTATTCTGGAGGAAAACAACAGCCTGGAAGCTGTCTCATTTTAAGATGATACCTTATACATTCACAGCATATTCCCTTTTTGGGGCAGGGATCATAAGTGCAATTACAATGTTTTAAGTTTTCTTCTCTTTTACACTCCATCTGCACCTCCTCCTTTATTCTACTGTAACACTTTTAGCAAGATTCCTTGGCTTATCCACATCGCAACCTCTAAGAACTGCTATTTCATAAGCAAGAAGCTGTAAAGGAACTACATAAAATATAGGCAGTAAATCCCAGAAAGTCAAGGGAATTTCAACATAATCATCGGAAATCTTTTTAAACTCTTCACTTCCTTCTGTAATAAAAGAAATAACAGGACCTCTTCTTGATTTCACTTCTTCTGCATTGGAAAGGGTTTTTTCGTAAATTATTCCTGTCTCTTTGGCAGCAACTATTATAGCAGGCACATCCTCTTCTATAAGTGCTATAGGACCGTGTTTCATTTCCCCTGCAGCATACCCCTCTGCATGAACATAGGCTATTTCCTTAAGTTTTAAAGCTCCTTCCATTGCTATAGGATAAAGGATGTTCCTCCCAAGATAAAGACAATTTTTTATGTGATACCACTTCTTTGCAATTTCTTTTATTTCAGGTCTTACCTTTTCTATAAATTTTTCAAGAATAACCGGCATTTTTATCAGCCCTTCTATTTTCTCTTCTTCTCCTTTTTTAAAAAACAACTGTTTTAAATAAAGAGAAAGAAGAATAAAAATTGTTACCTGAGTTGTGAAAGCTTTGGTTGAGGCAACGCTTATTTCTGGTCCTGCCTGTGTGTAAAGAACTATGTCACTTTCTCTTGCTATGGTGCTTCCAAGAACATTACATATAGATAAAATAGTTGCTCCTTTTTCTTTAGCAAGACGCAAACTTGCAAGAGTGTCTGCTGTCTCTCCTGACTGAGAAACAGCTATGAATAAACTACCTTCATCTACAAGAGGATCCCTGTATCTAAATTCTGAAGCAAGATCCACTTCTACAGGCATACCCAGATTTTTTTCAAAAAGATATTTGGCAACAAGTCCTGCATGATAGGATGTTCCACAAGCAACTATAAATATTTTCTCTGTCTTTTTAAAAAGTTCTTCTGTAACTCCTTCTCTACCAAAATCTATCTTCTTTTTATCAAGATCTATTCTTCCAAGAAGTGTATGTTTTATTGCATCCGGTTGTTCACAGATTTCTTTTATCATAAAATGTGAATGTCCACCTTTTTCAGCATCCGCAATATTCCAGGAAATTAATACAGCTTCTCTTTCCAGTTTTTCTCCTTCGAGATTAAAAAGTTCAACCCCGTCTCTATATAAAACCGCGACTTCTCCGTCATTTAAAAAAAGAACTTTATTGGTAAAAGGAAGCAGGGCAGGTATATCAGAGGCAAGGAAATTTTCTCCATCCCCTATTCCTATTACAACAGGACTCTGATTTCTTGCAACCAGAATAAAGTCTGGATTTTCACTTGAAATAAGCCCCACTGCATAAGCTCCTTTAAGTTCCTTCAAAGCTTTGAAAAAAGCCTTTTTAATGTCTCCCGTTTCTTTCAGCTTTTCTTCAACAAGATGCACAATTACCTCTGTATCAGTAGCAGAAACAAAGCGGTGTCCTTTTTCAACAAGCATGTTCTTTAAAGCCTGATAATTTTCTATAATTCCATTGTGAACAAGAGCGAGTTTAGAAGAACAATCAATATGAGGGTGTGCATTTTCTTCTGAAGGCTCTCCGTGAGTTGCCCATCTTGTATGCCCGAGCCCTGGTGAAACTGCTTCAGAAGGTGGAAATTTAAAAATTTTTTCCTCAAGATCAAAAATCCTGCCCTTAGTTTTCATTACTTTAATTTCTCCTTTTTCCAAAAAAACAACTCCTGCTGAATCATAACCTCTATATTCAAGCCTCCTCAATCCTTCAAGAAGAACAGGTATAACTCCTCTATTTCCTATATATCCAACTATTCCACACATTTTTTTCCTCCTCTTTTTAGAATGTAACCTCCTAAAATTTTATCGAGAAAATTCCAATAGAAAAATTTGATGAAAAAGATACTTAAGACCTGTTTAAATCTGTTATTTATTTTAAAAAGCAAAACAACCACATTTTCTTTATTTCCTGCCCACATTTTTTAAAGTTTATCAAATTTTAATAAAAATTCAAATTTGGATAGTTTTTCTGTAACAAGAGTAAGAATAACTGCTTCTTCTAAATTTTTTCCAAGAGTTACAAGTCCGTGTCCTTTTAACACAATGACTTTATAGCACCTTGCAAGATTTGAAGCAAATTCCCAGAGTGCTTCAGATCCCGGATCAAAGTAAGGCATCACTGCAACTTCTTTTAATATAATCTCTCCTTCCTTAAGAGAAAAATTTTTAAAATCAAAACCCTTTTCAGAAAGAAGAAGAGTGTAAAGAGGATGAGTATGAACAATTGCATTTATTTCTGGATTTTTTTTGTAAATTTTAAGATGCATACCCCATTCAGAAGAAGGTTTTCCAGCAAGAAACTCACCTTTAAAGGATACAAAAGCAAGATCTTTTGGTTTTATAAATTCTTTTAACACTCCAGAAGGCGTTATCCAGAAACCATATTTATTTTTTATAGATAGGTTTCCTTCATTACCTTCAATAAGTCTTTTTTCAGCAAGATATTTTGTAAAAACGCAGAGTTCTTCTTTCATCTGTTTATACTTTAATTTCTTTTATAAGTTCTATATTTTCCATAGCCCAGTTAACTGTTCTTTTAAGTCCTTCTTCTATAGAAATTACGGGTTCCCAGTTGAGAAGTTTTTTTGCCTTTTCAACCTCTGCTTTTGTTACTTTAAGGTCTGCTTTATGAAATTCTTTATATTCTATTCTGGCTTTTTTTCCTATTAGTGTTTCAAGAATTTCTATAATTTTAATTAAAGGCAAAGGATCTTCTCCCCTTCCCAGATTTATTATTTCATAGCCAAGAGGTTTAAGGGCAAGAAGGGTTCCCTTAACAATGTCATCGATATAAGTGAAATCCCTTGCCTGAGTCCCGTCTCCGTAAATTTCAATGGGTTTTTCTTCGTATATCCACTTTATAAATCTAAATATACTCATATCCGGTCTTCCTGCAGGACCATATACAGTAAAATATCTCAATACCGTTATATCAAGTCCATAAAGATAATGGTATGTATAGGCAAGAACTTCGGCTGCTTTTTTAGTTGCAGCATAAGGTGAAATGGGATTATCAACTTTCATTTCTTCAGAAAAAGGAGGTTCATGCCCTGCATAAATTGATGAAGTTGACGCAAGCACCATTTTTTTTACTCCGTATTCTTTCATAAGTTCAAGAAGGTTAAGTGTTGCAGTTATGTTACTTTCCACATAAACCCAGGGATTCTCTATACTGGCTCTTACCCCTGCTCTTGCAGCAAGATGAATAATTGCTTTTATGGGATAAAGTTTAAAAATAATTTTAAGAGCTGATAAACTTGCAAGATCAAATTCAAAAAAGGTAAAATTTGAATACTGTTTCAATTGATTTAATCGCCAGTTTTTTAGCTTTACATCATAAGCATTATTTAAATTATCAATCCCCAGAACATTCTTTCCTTCCTGAAGCAGAAATTCCGATGTTCTCCATCCTATAAAACCTGCACAACCTGTAACAAGGTAATATTCCATCGAGTCTCGCCTCCCCAAATTTTTTTTATTTTATCACTCTTTTTAAACAAAGCTACACTGTTTTTAATATTCAATTATTTTAAAAAATAAAAGGTAGGTCTTGAATTTTCAAGCTTTGCGATTAAACTTTATTAAACATTTTTTTATTGTTACTTTAAAAATTTAAAATTCAGTTTTAGGAGAAAAAATGAGCAGGATTAAACTCGGTGAACTTGCACAGGAATTAAAAATTGATCCTAAAGAGTTTCTCCAAAAATTAAAAGAAAAGGGATTTTTCTTTAAAAACTTAAATACCTCTGTTACTGAAGAAGAGGCTCAGGAAATTAGAAATCTGTTTAAACCCAAAAAGAATTCTTCTTTTATAATAATAAGAAGAGAAGAAAGAGAAAAAAAGGAAGAGCTGGCAGAGGAAAAGCCTAAAAAGAAAAAAATAGTCATAAAAAAGGTCAGAAAACCGAAGATTGAAGAAGAAGCTTTAAGATTCGAAGAAAAAAAGGAAGAAATTCCTGTAGAAAAACCAGAAGCCAGGTTAGAGGAAAGACAAAAAATTGAACCTGAAGAAACAAAGGTAGAAGCCCTGAAAGCAGTAGAAGAAAAAGAAGAAAAAGTTCTTGAGGAAAAGCCTTCAGAAAAGGTTACAGCAAAAGAAGAGGTTTTACCCAGGGAAAAAGAAGAAATCAAACCAGAAGAAAAGGCAGAAGGGACAAAAAAAGAAGGCAAAAAGGAAGAAAAAGAAAAGCCATTTAGAAAAAGGCGCGTTGTCACAGAGTTTAAACCCAGAAGAGAAAAAACTGCCAGACCCAAGATTGAAGAACCATCCAAGGTTGAAGAAGAAGAGAAAAAAATAGAAGCCAAGAAAAAGAAAAAAGAAAAATTATTTGAAAAAGAGGAAAAGAAAAAAGGTAAGAAAAAAGGTGGTTTTAAAAAGCCAAGGCACGAGGAAAAGGAGGAACTTGAAGAATACTATCTGGAAAAAGAAGAAGAACCAACTGCCCTTTTTGAAGAAGAAAAAGAAAAAACTCCTGAAGAAAAGGAAAAAAAGGAAAAAGAAAAACCCGAGCGTCCTCCTACACTTCCTCCAAAAGAAAAGAAAATCAAGATATACGAAACTATTCAGGTTGGAGAACTTGCCAAGTTAATGGGAGTTAAAGCAAGTGAGCTTATTAAAAAAGCCATGCTCATGGGAATGCCTCTTACCATCAATCAATCAATTGACGCAGATACAGCAGCGATTTTGGCAGACGAGTTTGGATATCAGGTTGAAAAAGCACCTATTGAAGAGGAGCTTCTTCTTCAATATACTCCTCCTTCTCCAGAAGAGCTCAAGCCAAGACCTCCGGTTATTACAGTCATGGGACATGTTGACCACGGAAAAACTACATTACTTGATGCCATAAGAAAAACAGATGTAGCAAGCAGAGAAGCAGGGGGAATAACCCAGCACATAGGTGCTTACACCGTAAAACTTGAAGACGGAAGAATAATAACTTTTATAGATACTCCTGGACACGAGGCTTTTACTACGATGAGAGCCAGAGGAGCACAGGTTACAGACATAGTTATTCTCGTGGTTGCTGCTGATGACGGAGTCATGGATCAGACTAAAGAAGCAATAGAACATGCAAGAGCAGCAGGAGTTCCAATAGTGGTGGCTATAAATAAAATAGACAAACCCGAAGCCAATCCAGAAAGAGTTAAGTCCCAGCTTGCAGAACTTGGACTCGTTCCTGAGGAATGGGGTGGAGATGTTCTTATGGCTAATATTTCTGCAAGAAACCGTGTGGGTATAGACGAACTTCTTGAACTTGTCCTTCTTCAGGCAGAAATGCTGGATCTTAAAGCTGCTTATGACAGACCTGCCAGAGGAAGAATTATAGAAAGCAGACTTGATAAAGGAAAAGGACCTGTTGCAACTGTGCTTGTTCAGGAAGGAACCTTAAAAGAAGGGGATCCCTTTGTTGCAGGACTGACTCATGGTAGAGTAAGAGCGATGTTTGATAGCTATGGAAATAGAGTAAAAACAGCAACTCCCTCAATTCCTGTAGAAGTCCTTGGATTTGAAGAAGTTCCTCAGGCTGGAGACGACTTTATCGTAATGGAAAGCGAAGATAAAGCAAGAAAAGTTGCAGAATACCGTCAGAGAAAAGCAAGAGAAGCCGAAATAGCAAAAGAAGCCAAAATTTCTCTTGAAACAATATTTGAAAAACTTAAAGAAGGTGAACTTAAAGAACTCAAAATCGTCCTTAAAGCAGATACCCAGGGAACTCTGGAAGCCCTTCAGACATCTCTTCAGAAGCTCTCCACAGATAAGGTAAAAGTAAATGTTATAAGGGCAGGAATAGGTGCTATTTCAGAAAGCGATGTTATGCTGGCATCTGCTTCAAACGCAATAGTTATAGGTTTTAATGTAAAACCAACAGTTCAGGCAAGAGAAACAGCTAAAAGAGAAAAAGTGGATATAAAATTTTATGATGTCATCTACAATGTCCTTGACGATGTTAAAAAAGCAATGGTAGGTCTTCTTGAACCTAGGTATGTTGAAGAAATTACTGGTGTTGCAGAAGTCAGAGCAACTTTCAAGATTCCAAAGGTTGGAATCGTTGCAGGTTGTTATGTAAAAGAAGGCACCATTCATAGAAATGATCAGGTTAGAGTTATAAGAGACGGAGTGGTTATTTATACAGGAAAAATCGGTTCTCTTAAGAGGTTTAAAGAAGATGTCAGAGAAGTGGCTGCTGGATACGAATGCGGATTAAGGATAGAAGGTTTCCAGGACATAAAAGTTGGAGACATAATAGAAACCTTTACAGTTAAAGAGGTAAGAGAAGAACTTTAAATATAGTTTTCAAAGCCTAAAAATTGGAGAAAAGAATGGTTGTGGGGGTGGCAAGGATAGAACTTTTTTTTCCTCATCCTAATTCGTTAAAAGCTAAACGTCAGATTTTAAAAAGTCTTATGCAAAAGCTTGAAACGAGTTTTAAAAAGATTTCTCTTGCAGAAGTAGATGGACATGACCTCTGGCAAACAGCTATTATAGGAATAAGCGTGGTGGGAAGAGATCAAAAATTCGTTGACAGCAAGCTCACCTCCATAATTAACTTTATCCAGAAAGATGGCAATCTGGAACTTATAAAAGCAGAAATTGACTTTATTTCCTATTAAGGATCTCCGGAGAGAAAAATGAGCCGACGTTCTGAAAAAGTGGCAAGCCTGCTTAAAGAAGTGGTTTCAGAAATAATCATCCATAATCTCAAAGACCCTGTTTTCAAACAGTTT
>CAZWTB010000081.1:0-2229 GCA_964636875.1 uncultured Thermodesulfatator sp. | reverse complement strand
CTTCTTCTTTCCCCAGAAAGAACAATAACCAGAAAAATAAAAGAAATGTTTCTTGCATGGCAAATAGAAAAACATTTAACAAAAAATGAAATCCTTACTATATATCTTAATCAAATTTATCTTGGAGAAGGAGCTTATGGAGTTGAGGCAGCCTCTTTAACTTATTTCAATAAACATGTATGGGAATTAAACCTTAATGAAGCAGCAACTCTTGCTGGTCTTCCTCCTGCTCCTTCAAGATTTAATCCTATCAGAAACATGGAACTTGCCATAAAAAGAAGAAATTATGTCTTGAGACGAATGGCAGAAGTGGGTTTTATTTCAAGAGAAACAGCAGAAAGAATATCTGCAGAACCTATAAAAATAAATCCAAAAAATGTCAATATTCCTTCTTATGTAGCTTACTTTGTTGATGAGGTTAAAAAAGAATTACAGGAAATTCTTCCTCCCAATCTTATAGAAGAAGGAGGATTAAGAATTGATACTTCTCTTGATCTTGATTGGGAAAAAAAAGCTTATAGAAACGCTGTTAAAACCCTGTATAGACTTTTTAGAAGGAAAAGGAAAATTCCTGAGTTTGCAGCTGTTTGTATAGATAATGAAGATGGAGGAGTAAGAGTTCTTATAGGAGGAAGGAGTTATATAGAATCTCCTTATAATAGGGCTTTATACGCAAAAAGACAGAGTGGTTCTGCTTTTAAACCTTTTATATGGGCAAAAGCCCTTGACGATGGTATTTTGACTCCGGATGCAGTTATTCCAGACGAACCCTTAGTTGTTCCTAAAGCAAATAATGGTAAAGATTGGTGCCCTCAAAATTACGACGGTAGATACCTGGGTCCTTTAAGTTTAAAAATGGCTCTTGCAAAATCACGAAATACTGTAGCAGTAAGAATAGCCCTTCTTCTTGGACTTGATAAGATAAAAGAAATGGTAAAGAAATTAGAGTTTCATTTTCCAGAAAATATAAATTACAGTGTGGCTCTTGGTGCTTATGAAACTACTCCCTTTGAATTAACCAGGGCTTATACCATATTTCCAGAAATGGGATATATGATAGAACCGCGTTTTATAATCGATATTTATGATAAAGTCTTTGAAAATAATGCAACATTACTTTATAAAAGCGAACTTAAAAAAAAGCCGGTAATATCTCCTTACACAGCCTATATTATGAATCAATTTTTGCAGGCGGTTGTTCAGGAGGGAACAGGGAAATGTGCTCAGGCACTTGGGGTTCCTGTAGCAGGAAAAACAGGAACTACTCAGGATTATAGAGATGCATGGTTTATAGGATATACTCCCATTTATACCTGTGGAGTATGGGTAGGATATGATAAATTTGAATCACTTGGAAGAGGAGAAACAGGAGGAAGAGTTGCCTGTCCTATATGGTTAAGCATTATGAGGGCAACTGAACACCTGCCTATAGAATTTCCTAAACCGGAAAATTTTAAAGAAAAGTAACTTCTTCTTCCTCTTCTACAGTCTTTCTTTTAGGAAGACGAGAAATATCATCTTTCATAAAATAAATAACTTTAAACTTTTGATTTAATATATTTAATAAATCTTTTAATGTTTTTTCATCAGGCTCTTCAAAACGAATAAATACTTTTCTCATATTTATATTTTTATTATCTACAGAAGCCATGAGTTCTTCATCTTTCCATGTGAGTAAACTGTATATACTTATTTTTAAATTTTTAAAGATTTCAAAGACTTCAAGAAGTTGGTTGGAGTGATCTATTAATAAACTGAGATGATAAGGACTGTAGTAAACTCCAGACATATTAACAAACAATTTAAAAATATCTGTCTGAGTTATAATACCTACTACAAAACGATCTTTATTTATTACAGGAAGTCCAGAGATTTTATTTTCAAGCATGAGGACGGCAGCGTATTCAATCGTATCTTCTGGATAAACGGTGATAGGATCTTTTGTCATTATGTCTTTTAACTTCAATTCTGAGAGGAGATAATAGAATTCGTGCACATCAAAGGAAGTTAATTTAGAGGGGGTAGCATCTTTAATATCTTTATCTGTAATGATTCCCACAAGTTTTCCTTCACTTGTAATAGGAATTCTTCTTATTTTGTGTTCTTTTAAAATTTGCATAGCTTTTACAATGGACTCGTTTTCGTCAAGGGTAATTACATTTTCCGTCATCCAGTCTTTTACAAGCATTTTAAAACTCCTTTATAAAATTTTTAAGGAAGTGATCCATA
>CAZWTB010000080.1:0-7741 GCA_964636875.1 uncultured Thermodesulfatator sp. | reverse complement strand
TCAAGATTTATATAATTATACCAAATTTTTCAGGGAATACCCTAATTTGTTAAACTTGATTTTTTTTGTTTTGCAATTAATATTGAAAAAGCCTTTCTTTTAAATTAAACTTTTTAAAAATAAATCGTCAAGGGGGTTGTTTCATGCTTAAATACAGACCTGATAGAAGTCAATTTACCCTGAAAGATGTGGATAGCCCCAGATTATTCAAGGAATTTTTTCCTTATTCAGAACCTCCGAGAATTTACTTTGATGCCAGATATATTCCACCACAGCCTGCAAAAGAGTTTTTTATTACGGATACCACTTTTAGGGATGGTCAGCAGGCAAGAGTTCCTTATACTCCTGAACAGATAGAGACCATTTATAAACTTCTTCACAAACTCGGAGGTCCAAATGGAATAATAAGGCAAACCGAGTTTTTTTTATATACCAATAAAGACAGGGAAGCACTGGAAAGATGTCTTTCCCTGGGATACAAGTATCCTGAAATAACTGGATGGATAAGAGCAAGAAAAGAAGATTTGAAGCTTGTTAAAGAAGCAGGTCTTAAAGAGACAGGAATTCTTACTTCCTGTTCTGATTATCATATTTTTTTAAAGTTAAAGAAAAATAGAAGAGAGGTTATGGAAGATTATCTTGCAATTATTAAAGAGGCTTTGTCTTTGGGAATACGTCCAAGGTGCCATTTTGAGGATATTACAAGAGCAGATATTTATGGATTTGTGGTTCCTTTTGCAATAGAACTTATGAAGCTTCGTGAAGAAAGTGGTATAGATATAAAAATAAGGCTTTGTGATACTCTTGGGGTCGGAGTTCCCTATGCAGAAGCCTGTCTTCCTATAAGTGTTCCCAAACTTATAAGAGCTCTTGTGGAAGATGCAGGAGTCCCGGGAGAACTCCTTGAATGGCATGGACATAACGATTTTTATAGAGCTGTTATTAATGCAACAACAGCATGGTTATACGGGTGTGTTTATGTAAACACTTCTCTTCTGGGAATAGGTGAAAGAACAGGAAATACCCCTCTTGAAGCCATGGTTTTTGAATACATTGCTTTAAAAGGTTCTACTGATGGTATGGATACAACAGTTATTACTGAAATAGTAAATTACTACAGAAATGTTCTTCATGAAAAAATACCCATTCGTCAACCACTTGTTGGAGAAGAATTTAATGCAACAAAGGCAGGAATTCATATTGATGGTATTATTAAAAATGAAGAAATTTACAATCCTTTTGACACACAAATATTACTCAAAAGACCTATTCATATTATTATTACTGATAAAAGTGGCACAGCAGGTATTGCTTACTGGATTAATACTCACTTTAATCTGGAAGGAGATAAAAGGATTGACAAAAGGCATCCAGGAGTCGCAAAAATATACAAAAAAATTCTGGAAGAATATGAAAAAGGAAGAATTACCCCCATTTCCAATGAAGAAATGCTGGCTCTTACAAAAAAATATATTCCAGAATTATTTATTTCTGAACTTGATCACCTGAGGGACTATGCTATAAAATTAATGAGTAAATACATAGAAGATCTTGTGCAGGATCCCAGTATAATTTCCCTTGATCCTCAGAGGATTAAACCTGTATTTAAAAAGTTTCTGGAAGATCATCCCTATGTGCAGTTTATCTATATAGTTGATATAGAAGGTAAACCTATATTTGGATATACCACTGATTTTGAGTATGCAAAAAGATTTGAAAAGCTTTTAAATAGTGAGACTTTTGAAGATAGAGATTGGTTTATCAAACCCATGAAAACTGGAAAACTTTATACTTCCAGATTTTACACCTCCAAAATAACTTCTAACCTGTGTATAACTCTTTCTGCTCCTGTAAGAAATGAATACGACGAGATTATAGCTATCCTCGGGATGGATATTAAGTTTGAAGACATTGTTAAAATGGAGAATGGTTCTTATGAAAGTGAAATACTTTAAAGAAATTAGATTTTAAACTTTTCCCCTGTGACGCATTTAAAGTGTCACAGGGGAGGGTTGTAAATGGTTCGTTTTTTTTGTCCTGGATGCTGGAAAGAAGTGGATGAAAATTGTAAGATCTGTCCTTATTGCGGATATGATTTGTCCTCTTTTACTTCTCTGCCATTTGAAGAAAAGCTTTTAATATCTCTTAATCATCCTGTTAAAGAGATAAGACGAAGAATTATTTATTTTATTGGTAAAAAAGGTATTGAGAAGGCTTTACCGTATTTTGAAAAAATTCTGGAGGAAGAAAAAGATCCGGTTATTCTTTTTGAAGTGGTGGATGCTCTTAGAAGATTTAATTCTCCTCAGGCATTAAAAATTCTTGAAAAAGCCAGAAAACACAGATTCAGAATTGTTGCAGAATATGTCCAAAATCACGGATAAACTGTGGATTGTTGTTATCCTTTTTGGAATTATCAGCTTGCTTTCGGATTTTACATACGAGGGAGCCAGAAGCATAATTGGACAATTTTTAGAGGTTCTTCATGCAAGTCCTGTATGGGTGGGTCTCTCAGCTGGTGCAGGAGAGTTTCTTGGATTTTTAATAAGACTGCCCGCGGGTTTAGTAATAGATAAAACAAAAAAATACTGGGAATTTGTGTTTCTTGGCTATGCAATCAATCTTTTTTCTATTCCTTTTTTAGCTTTTGCAAACTTTTGGGGAATAGCAGTTATACTTGTATTTCTGGAAAGAATAGGCAAAGGAATAAGAACTCCTGCAAGAGATACGCTTTTATCTTATTGTGCAGAAAGGCTTGGTAAAGCCAGGGTATTTGCCATTCACGAAAGTATGGATCAGATTGGAGCAGTTTTAGGTCCTCTTTTTGTGTCTTTTCTTTTTTTATTTGATTCTTATAGATATAAACATGCTTTTCTTTTTCTTGGAATTCCTGCTTTAGGGGTGATGATTTTACTTGGATTGGGAATGAGATATTATCCAGCTGAAAAACTGAAAGAATTTTCTCTTTCAATCCCCCGGATTAAAAGAGAACGATTTGAAAAAGTTTTCTGGTTTTATGTTTTGGCTATGGGTTTGTTTTCTGCTGGTATAATGGACTTTCCTCTGATAGCTTATTATTTTAAAGAACATGCGATTTTTAGAGAAGCTTTAATTCCTGTGATATATACTGTTGCTATGTTAAGCGATGCTGTTATGTCATTAATTATGGGATATTTTTATGATAGAGCAGGGTGGAAGGCATTTGTATTATGTTTTTTTCTTTCAGGTATTGCTCCTTTTTTATTTTTACTTTGTAAAAAGGGATTGATTGTTTTAATTGGTATTATTTTATGGAGTATTGGAATAGCGGTGCAAGAATCTATTAGTAAGGCACATCTTTTAAATTTTTTACCAGAAGAAAAGAGAGCAACTGGATTTGGGATTTTTCATGCTATTCAGGGATTAAGCTGGTTTCTGGGTAGTGCTGTTATAGGGTTTTTGTATGAGATTGATATAAAATTTTCAGTATATTTTATAGCAACAACTCAAATTTTAAGTTTATGGATTTTTATTCAAAAATGCAAATGGGGAGGCCGACGGGACTCGAACCCGTGACACTCGGGGCCACAGCCCGATGCTCTACCAACTGAGCTACGGCCTCCTTCCTCCCCCCTTCCTTCTTCAAGGATTTTATTTTAATAAATCTTTGCGAAAAATCAATACTTCATTTTTTTGTTTTTTTCTCTTGTAGTTTGAACAAAATGTTTTATATTAATTCAACTCAAAAATATAAAATGAGGCAGGTGAAAAATTTAGAACCATCTGACTGGAAAATTCTGGAGGATCTCTTTTATAACGAACCCGATTGTGCCAAATTTATCTCCAGAAGACTGAATCTTGATCTTAAAATAACCATGGATCGTCTTAAATACCTGGAAGAACTCGATATGGTGGAAAGGGTAAAACCAACTTTTATTAAAAAAAATAACAAAATTAAACACAGAAATCATACCTATTACAACTTAAAAAGAGAAGTTAGAAAATTTTTAAAAAAGAAAATAAAAGGTGATTAAAAGATGAAAGAAGAACTCGAAATTTTAAATCCAGAAGCAGGAGAAGAAACAATAGATGTTCCAGAGATTTTACCTTTAATGGCAGTAAGAGATATTGTGCTTTTTCCCTCCATGGTAGTTCCTTTATTTGTGGGAAGGCAGAGATCTTTAAAAGCAGTGGAAAAAGCCCTTGCCAGGGATAAACTTATTGCTCTGGTAACTCAGAAAAATTCCAGAATAGAAAATCCCAAACCCAAGGATCTTTATAAGATAGGCACAGTAGGACTAATTTTAAAGACTATTTATCTTTCAGAAGATAGATTAAAAGTTGTTGTTCAGGTTCTTTCACGAATAGAAGTAAAAGAATTCTTACAGGAAGATCCTTATTTTGAAGTTAAAATAGAGCCCTGCAGGGATGAAGAACCAGAAGTTATTACTCCAGAAATAGAAGCATTAATGCGAACAGTAAAAGAAAACATAGAAAAACTTCTTGCACTCAAAGGTGTTCTTAATCCTGAAATTTCTTCTGCTATCCACTCTGTAGAAGAACCAGGGAGACTCAGTGATCTTATTACAGTTTATTTAAAACTTAAAGTTAAAACTGCACAGGATTTACTGGAGACACTCGATGTAGTAGAGCGTTTAAAGAAGATAGCAGGAATATTACTGAGAGAAATAGAAATCACCACTTTACAAAATAAAATTCAGAGTGAAGCACAGGAAGAAATAGGACGCTCTCAGAGAGAATATTTTCTCAGGGAACAGCTCAGGGCTATAAAAAGAGAACTTGGAGAATTTGAAGATGTGGATACAGAAATAGAAGAATTGAGGAAAAAAATAAAAAAAGCTAAAATGCCAAAAGAAGTGGAAAAGGAAGCCTTAAAACAGTTAAGACGCCTTGAATTTATGCATCCTGATTCTTCAGAGGCAGGTGTTATAAGAAATTATCTGGAATGGCTTATAGAGCTTCCCTGGAAGAAATCCACGAAGGATAATCTGGATCTTAAACATGTTAAAAAGGTTCTTGATAGGGAACATTATAATTTGAAAAAAGTAAAGGACAGGATTATAGAATATCTTGCGGTAAAAAAGATAAATCCAAAGGCAAAAGGAGCGATATTATGTTTTGTTGGTCCTCCTGGTGTAGGTAAAACGAGTCTTGGAAGATCTATTGCAAATGCTCTTGGCAGAAAATTTGTGAGGGTATCTCTGGGAGGAATTAAAGATGAAGCAGAAATAAGAGGACATAGAAGAACATATGTTGGGGCTTTACCAGGAAGGATTATTCAGGGAATTAAACAGGCAGGGGTAAATAACCCGGTTTTCCTTCTTGATGAGGTTGACAAATTATGTAGTGATTTTCACGGAGATCCTTCTGCAGCACTGCTTGAAGTTCTTGATCCTGAACAGAACAAAGAATTTGTGGATCACTTTCTGGATGTGCCTTTTGACCTTTCAAAAGTCTTTTTTATTGCAACTGCAAATGTAACAGAAACAATTCCAAAAGTCCTTCTGGACAGAATGGAAGTGATTTATCTTTCTGGATATTCTTTTAAAGAAAAACTTGAAATAGCAAAAAAACATTTAATACCCAGACTTTTAAAGGAACACGGACTCAAGAAAAAGCAGGTTAAAATTCCGGATGAGGTTATTTTAAAAATTATAGAGGAATACACATGTGAATCTGGAGTCAGGGAGCTCGAGCGTAAACTTGCTTCGATTTATAGAAAAATCGCAAGAAAAATCGCAGAGGGAGAAGAAGGTCCTTTTGAAATAAAGGAAAGTGAACTTGTGGAATATCTTGGTCCTCCTGAGTATCTGGAAGAATTAAGACAGGAGGAAGATGAAATTGGAGTTGCAACAGGTCTTGCCTGGACTCCTTATGGAGGAGAGGTTCTTTATGTAGAAGCTGTAACCATGCCTGGTAAAGGAAATCTTATTTTAACAGGTCATCTGGGAGATGTAATGAAAGAAAGTGCTCAGGCTGCTCTTTCCTATATAAGATCAAAACATAAAGAATTGGGACTTGATTCCAGATTTTACACCAAGCTTGATATACATGTGCATGTTCCTTCTGGAGCTATTCCCAAAGACGGTCCAAGTGCAGGTATTACAATAGCAGTAGCAATGATTTCTGCACTTACCAGAAAACCGGTTTCAAAAGATTATGCAATGACAGGTGAAATTACTTTAAGAGGAAAAATTTTACCTGTAGGTGGTATAAAAGAAAAGGCTCTTGCTGCCCTGAGAAAGGGGATTAAAAAAATTCTTATTCCCAAAAAGAACGAAAAGGATCTCGAAGAAATTCCCGAGGATCTTAGAGAAGAAATGAAGTTTATTTTCGTTTCCCATCTGGATGAGGTTAGAGAAATAGTAATAAAAAATTAAGAAGGGGAAAAGTAGTGAAAAAGAAAGGTAGAAAACCTAAGGAAACCCCGGAGAGTAGAAAAAGAGAGGTTCTTGAAGTGGTAGATGAGGATTGCAATCCCATAGGGATTTTAACACGGGAAGAAATTCATCAGCGGAAATTATCTCATAAAACAGTTCATGTATTTTTGTTTAATGAAAAAGATGAAATATATCTTCAGAAAAAATCAAAAATAATGGACGAAAATCCCGGTCTCTGGAGCTCTTCTGCTTCAGGACATGTAGCAGTGGGGGAGAGTTTTTTAACCACTGCTCAAAGAGAATTAAAAGAGGAATTATCTATTAAAATAAAACTTGAAGAAGTCCTAAGAGTGAAACCCTGCGAGGAAACAAATCGCCAATGTGTGGCGCTTTTTGTGGGAAAAACTCATAAGATACCTGTTCCAAACCCTCTTGAAATAGAAGAAGGTAGATTTTTTTCTATTGAAGAAGTTGATAGACTCCTTCAAAAGAGGCCAGAAATGTTTACCCCTACTTTTAGATTTTTATGGAAAAAGTATTGGCAGGAGGTTATGAAAAGAGATCTGAAGGTAAGGTAAGCCCAAGTTTTTCTATTAGGGTTTTTAAAAGATGAAAATCTTTGTTTTTTATGTATTTTGGAATAGGGGCAAGGGCAAGATTTTGTAAAGTTTTTTCTTTTTTTTCGCGATCCCAGTTGCTTTTAAGTATTTGTTCTCTCAGATTTTTTAAGAGTTTAAGGTAAATTTCGTATTCCTTTCCGAAAAGCTCTTCAAGCTGTTCTCTGAGTCTTCTTGCAACAGCTGGACTGGCACCAGAAGTAGAAATTGCAATTTGAAGATCTCCTCTTTTTACAACAGAAGGCACAATGAAGGAACACAATTCAGGAACATCCACCACATTACAAAAAATTTTTTTTTCTTCAGCCTCTGTATAAACACTTTTTTGAACTGAAGGATTATTTGTAGCAGAAATCACAAGCCAGGCTCCTTCTATATCTCCTTTTTTATACTCCCTTTTTTCCCAGAAAATTTTTCCAGTTTCTGCAAGTTCCTTTAAAACAGGAGTCAATTCTGGAGAAATAACTTTAACAATTGCTCCTGCTTCAAGCAGAGAATTTACTTTTCTTTCTGCAACCTTTCCTCCACCTATTACCACACACAATTTAGCTTTTAGATTTAAAAATACTGGGTAATACCTCACTTTTATCCCTCCTTTTTAATCCAGATTAACAAGTATTTTACCCATTTCTTTTTCTTTCCCTTTAATTTCTATTTTAATCTGGGGCAAAAATTTTTGAATGACCCATGCCTGGGAAATAAGATGTTTGGTGACACTGGAGACCGAATAGGAAAAAGTTTTTT
>CAZWTB010000079.1:0-6644 GCA_964636875.1 uncultured Thermodesulfatator sp. | reverse complement strand
TACCGAAGAATATCTTCTTCCATAAAAAAGTTCCTGCCACTGTCTTACCATTCCAAGAAAACCGTTATTTAAGATTATTATCTTTATAGGAAGTCTCTGTTCCATAGCTGTTGCAAGTTCCTGAATGTTCATCTGGATAGAGCCATCTCCTGCTATATCTATAACCAGTTTATCTGGATTTCCCATCTGTGCACCTATAGCTGCTGGAAATCCAAAACCCATTGTTCCGAGTCCACCAGAGGTAATAAGAGTTCTTGGATATTTAAACTTATAAAATTGAGCTGTCCACATCTGATTCTGTCCAACTTCTGTAGCAATTATCGCTTCTCCTCTGGTTAGTTCGTAAAGTTTTTCTATAACAAATTGGGGCTTTATGTAATTGGGATCTTCTCTATAAGAAAGAGGATAACGTCTTCTCCATATATCTATCTGTTCCCACCAATCTTTAAATCTTTCTTTCCAGTATTTTTCAGGCTTGTTAACAATTTTTACTATTTCAAGAAGTCTTAAGAGGGCTCTTTTACAATCTGCAACTATTGGAACATGAACTTTAACATTTTCTGGATAGAAGAAGGATCAATGTCTATGTGAACAATTTTTGCCTGGGGAGCAAATGCATCCACCTTACCTGTTACTCTATCGTCAAATCTTGCACCTATTGCAATAAGAAGATCACAATTCGCAACAGCCATATTAGCATAATAAGTTCCGTGCATACCAAGCATACCAAGAGATTGCTCGTGATCCCCTGGAAATCCTCCCAATCCCATAAGAGTCATGGTTACAGGAAGATTCAACTTTTCTGCAAGAGTTTTTACTTCTTCGGCAGCTCCAGAGGAAATAACCCCTCCTCCAATAAGAACTACTGGTCTTTCAGCTTTTTCAAGAAGGGAATAGGTTTTCTCTATCTGTTTAATGTGAGGTTCATATACCGGATTATAACTTCTGAGTTTTATTTCTTCGGGATAAACAAACTCTCCTTTACTTTGCTGAACATCCTTTGGAAGGTCAATAAGCACAGGACCCGGTCTTCCTGTTTTTGCTATATAAAATGCAGACTTTATAATCCTTGGAAGATCCTCAACTCTTTTTACCAGAAAATTATGCTTTGTAATAGGACGAGTTATTCCTGTTATGTCAACTTCCTGAAAAGCATCGTTTCCTATAAGTTTAGTTGGAACCTGACCACATATTATAACTATGGGAATAGAATCCATGTAAGCAGTAGCTATTCCAGTTACAGTATTAGTTGCTCCTGGACCAGAAGTAACCATTACCACGCCTACTCTACCTGTGGATCTTGCATATCCATCTGCCGCATGAGTAGCTCCCTGTTCGTGCCTCACAAGAACATGCTTTATATCAGTTGTTTTGTATAATTCGTCATACACATCTATAATTGCACCACCTGGATATCCAAAAATTACATCAACTCCTTCTCTTTTTAAAGACTCTACAACCATCTTGGCTCCAGTCATTGTTTCACCCAAAACCAACCCCTCCTTCTTAAATTGTTAAATTGTTTAACTTTACTCTACATCAATTCCTTCGTAATCTTTAATTAGTTTACAGATTTTTTCTTTTATGTAAAGTTTTTCTTTTTTTAATTGCTTAACTTTAAATTCTTCTTCCTGAGTAAGATAAGCTTTTCTCGTTAATTCTTCTATTTCTTTTTCCATGTTTTGATGTTTTTCAAAAAGTTCCTTTACATCCTCGTATTTTTTTGCAAATTTTTTTACAAGTTCTTTATCCATCTGTCCCTCCTTTTTAAAAAATATAGTTTTTATTCAAAATTACTATAACTTGTGAAAAAATTCTTGACATTTAAAATATAGTCAAAATATGAAACTTCCATTAGCTGGAAGACCCCTCTTTTTTAGGATTTTCAAAAGCTTTAAAGATTTCTATGGGAAGAGGGAAAAGAATGGTTGAATTCTTTTCAGCTGCTATTTCAGTAAGGGTTTGTAAGTAACGAAGTTGTAAAGTTATGGGATTTGTGCTCATTATTTGAGCTGCTTCAAGCAGGGTTTTTGCTGCCTGATATTCGCCATCAGCACTTATAATCTTGGCTCTTCTTTCTCTTTCTGCTTCTGCCTGTTTTGCCATTGCTCTCTTCATTTCTTCAGGAAGGTCTATTTCTTTTATTTCTACTTTAGAAACTTTAACTCCCCAGGGTTCTGTATCTGCATCAAGTATTTCCTGAATCTTTAAGTTCAGTTTTTCTCTTTCAGAAAGAATTTCGTCAAGTTCAGCCTGTCCGCAAATACTTCTGAGGGTGGTTTGAGCAAGCTGGCTCGTTGCATAATAATAATCTTCAACCTGAAGGAATGCCTTTTCTGGATCAAGAACTCTAAAGTAAACAACTGCACTCACTCTTATGGAAACATTGTCTCTGGTGATAACTTCTTGAGGAGGAACATCAAGAGTTACTGTCCTTAAGTCTATTTTTCTCATAGTGTCAATTATAGGAATAAGAATAATAAGCCCCGGTCCTTTTACAGCATGAAACTTCCCAAGTCTTAAAACCACTGCTCTTTGATATTCATTTATTATTTTTACAGATGCCTGTAAGAACAAAAGTCCTAAGATTATTAGAAAAATAATTGAAAGTTCCATATTCTCGTCCTCCTTTTGTTTCTATTTAAAATTATACCTGCAAAATCTTTTTTTAGTCAAGAGCTATAAGAAAAATAAAAAAATCTTTAAAATTTTTTTTAATAGTGTAAAATAAATGAACATTTACAAGGAGAGGGAAATGGGAGAGAAAATAATAATAAAAAAGCAGAAAGGTAAGATTTCTAAAGAAGATCGCTGGAGACTGAATGGACATAAATCTGCACTTATATGGTTTACTGGAATTCCTGGAGCAGGGAAGTCCACTCTTTCTTATACTTTAGAGCAGAAGCTTTATGAAATGGGAATAAGGTGTTTTGTTCTGGATGGAGATAATATCAGACACGGTCTTTCTAAAGATCTGGGATTTTCTCCAGAAGATAGGAGAGAAAATTTAAGAAGAGTGGGAGAAGTAGCCAGACTTTTTGTAGAAGCAGGAATTCTTACCATTGCTGCTTTTGCGTCACCTTTTAAAGCAGATAGAGAAATGGTTAGAAAGCTTTTTACCCCCGGAGAATTTATAGAAGTTTATGTAAAATGTCCTGTAGAAATCTGTGAAAAAAGAGATCCCAAAGGACTTTATGAAAAGGTTAAAAAAGGAGAAATAAAAGGACTTACAGGATTTGATGCACCCTATGAACCACCTGAAAATCCCGAGATAATTTTAGAAACTGATAAATGTTCAGTTGAAGAATGTATTCAAAAAATTCTTCAATTTCTGAAAGAGAAAAAAATCATTTCTTTTTAAAGTTAGAAAAAATTCAAAAAAAACTTGCTTCAAGGATAAAAATACAGCCTCTGGGTTTTATTCCGCGTTTTATTGCCGGAATTGATGTATCTTATTCAGGTGATAATTATGGTTATGCTGTTATTGTGGTAATGGAGTGGAAAACATTTAAAATAGTTGAAATAAAAAGTGTTAAAAGTAAGGTTTTGTTTCCTTATGTTCCTGGTTTTTTATCTTTTAGAGAAATACCTTTAATTTTAAAATGTTTTTTTAAATTAAATTTAAAACCCGAGCTTATTTTTGTTGATGGACAGGGGATAGCACATCCCAGAAAAATGGGTCTTGCCACCCATCTGGGGGTGCTTTTAAATATTCCAACTCTGGGCTGTGCCAAAAAACCTCTAATAAAGTGTAAAATGCCTGAAAATAAAAAGGGAGCTATTTATCCTATTTTTCTTGAAAAAGAAGTCGTTGGATATGCTTTAAGAACCAAACAAGGGGTTAAACCTGTATTTGTTTCGCCAGGGCACCTAATTTCTCTGGAAGAAAGTGTTGAGTTTACTTTACAAGCAGTAACCAAATATCGTATTCCAGAACCCTTGCGAATAGCTCATCAGTTAAGTTTAAAAGCAAAGAATTTTGTAAAAAATGGTTGCTTTTTAAGATATATGTGATATAAAATCCCTGGTTAGAAGGAGGAGTTAAAATGAATCTTTCTAAAATATGGGACTGGTTAAAAAGTATTCTTATAGCTTTACTTCTTGCTCTGGTAATACGCACTTTTTTTGTGCAGGCTTACAAAATTCCTTCGGGTTCAATGATTCCAACTTTACTTATTGGGGATTATTTACTTGTAAATAAGCTTGCTTATGGAATAAAAAATCCTTTTACTGGAAAGTTTATTTATTTAAGAAGGTTACCCAAACGGAAAGAAATAGTGGTATTTTCCTATCCATTAAATAAAAAGCTTGATTTTATAAAAAGAGTTATAGGACTCCCCGGAGATGTTATCCAGATTATTAACAAAAAGGTTTATGTTAATGGAAAGTTGCTTAAAGAACCTTATGTTCAGCACACAGATCCCAGGATTTTACCAAAAGAAATAAGTCCAAGGGATAATTTTGGTCCTATTAAGGTGCCCCCTGGAGAGCTTTTTGTTCTTGGAGATAATAGAGATCAGAGTTATGATAGTAGATTCTGGGGGTTTGTGCCTGTTCAAAATTTAAAAGGAAAAGCCTGGATCATCTATTTTTCCTGGGATTCTCAGAAGCACAAAATAAGATTTAAAAGAATAGGGAAATTAATTCATTAATATTATTATTTAGCTATCATAGCCCTCATAAGATCTGCGGTATTTTCAGCATGATGTGCAATTCCAAGGATAAGATCTACGAGTTTTAAAGTGAAAAACAAGGCTATAGGTTCTGAAATTTTTTGAAAAACTTCTTTTCTTACCGAATTACCCATTTCTTCTGCAATATACTGAGCATATCTTATTTCTCTTATTATTTCTTTTGCCTGATTTCTGCTGTTTTCATCTCTGGTAAGCAAAAATTCTGTTGAATAAGAAATCATTTTTTCAAGATGCACAAGAGATTCCAGGCTTTTGTTAAGAAGCCTCTGAATGTTTTCAAAAAGAAAATCAGGAAGTTCTATATGTTTAAAAGATAACCAATTCAGGATTTCTTCTGCCACATCTGCAATAGCATCTTGTTCTTTAAGATAAAGAAAAAGTTCAAATCTTTCAACCGGAAGAATAAGACCCTTTGGTAGATGACTTCTTATGTTTCTTTTTACTTTATCAGCTTCTTTTTCTATATCAAATATGTGTTTTGCAATCTCTTCAAGTCTTGAAAAATCTTTTTGATAATAAGCTTCGAGTGAAAGTGGAATTCTTTCCATACACTCCAGAACAAGATGAGCATGCCTTTTTAATAGATCAAAAACTGGTAAGTCTTTTAATATACCGTTTTTTATTATTGAAAGTTTTTTAAATTTTTCTGTATCAAACTTGGGCATTTTACCTTCTACAGTAAAAATAACACTTTCAGCAATATTAGTTGCAAGATCTGCGACTCTTTCAAGATTTTGAACAATTATTATATAATCAACACCCAATTCCACAAGATTTGCATTGCGTTTCATGCAAGCTTTGAGTGCTTCTATATTTTCACTTTGAAATTTATCCACTACATCATCGTATTCTATAACAGAGCGAGCTTTTTGAGTATCTTCTGTAACAAAAGCATTGATAGCTGTTTGAAGCATGAACAGTGCTTCTTTTGCCATTTCCATTACTTCAACTTTACACTTAGGAATTTCTTTATTTTGTGCGAGAACAGGCACTCTATAGGCAATATTTACAGACTGATCCGCAACCCTTTCCAGATTTCTTGCAATATCTATAGCAGTTATTACAAATCTAAGATCCTTAGCAACAGGCTGCTGAAGAGCAATTATTTCAAGAGCAGTTTGAGAAACTACATGCTCGTAATAATCAACATTTTCGTCAGCCTCTATCACTTTTTTAGCAAGATCAGCATCAAGTTTATCAATTGCTAAAATTGCACCATGCACCATTTCATCAACATCTTTTGCCATATCAAGAATAAGATTTTTTAACATCTGAAGTTCTTTTTCAAGAACTTTTCGCATATACTATCTCCAATAAATATTTTTTTAATAAAATAATTTAATACTGCATTTTACCATCTTTTGAACCGCTTTCAATACTGCGTAATAAAAAATAAAAAACTAAAGAAAACTTTCTTAAAAGGAAAGGGTTAAAAAATTTTAAAAAGAGGTTATAATTTAAGCAAAATTTTTTAATTCTTTATTCTTAAAAAGAGGAGGAAAAAGATGAAGAAGCTCCTGATTTTTATACTTGGAATTTTAATTCTGTTTTTTTCAGGATGTAGTAGTAAAACAAAAAAAGAAAAGAAGTTTTTAAATGGTGCAGGAGCAAGTTTCCCTTATCCTTTATACGCTACCTGGGCAAGCGAGTATTATAAACTGACAGGAATAAGAATCAACTATCAATCTATAGGTTCTGGTGGAGGTATTCAGCAGATTATTAAAAGAACCGTGGACTTTGGGGCAAGTGATAAACCTCTTAAACCAGAATTTATAGAAAAGCACAGGCTTCTTCAATTTCCAACGGTTATGGGTGGAGTTGTGCCTGTAGTGAATCTTCCAGAACTTAAAGGAAAACATCTTGTGCTTGATGGAAAGACTCTCTGTAAAATATATCTTGGTAAAATAACCAGATGGAATCATCCAGAAATTCAAAAGTTGAACCCAGGAG
>CAZWTB010000078.1:0-2328 GCA_964636875.1 uncultured Thermodesulfatator sp. | reverse complement strand
TCATTTTGATTATTTTGATGAAAGGTTTGTGATTGATCCTTTTGGGATATGTGGGATGTCTCTTTTAAAAGTAGTTCTGTTTCTCTATGGGGTTTTATATCCTCTACGGCATTATCTTTGTTTTGTTCTTTATTAGGACTTACTTTTATATGGGTTTCTGCAGGTATGTTTGTATCCCAAATGTTTTGTTTTTCTTCCCTGTGATGGAGATTATCCCTTTTGGGCTTTAAAGCCTCAGTCTTTTCTATATTTTCATAAGGAGTTTTTTTGAAGGTCTTTACAGAGATATATTTTTCATTTTTTTCTTTTAAGAATAATTGATCTATAGAAAATCCTCTATTTCTTTTTTCTGCTTTTTCTGCTTCTAGAGGTTTGTCTTTTTCAAATTCAATTTTTAAACTTTCATACTTTTCATTAACAGGATTTTCCTTTATGGGAATTGTCTTTTTTTCTATTTTTGTTTTGATAAACGTGTTATCTTTGTCTCTTTGGTTAATGTTCAGATTTGGTGCATAAGATACTACTGTTGAAGGCTCTTTTTCTTCTGTTTTTATTTCTTTTACAGGCTTTTGGTTTAGCTGTATCTGCGTAGATTTGTCTTCAGGTGCTTTTTTTGATAGGAAAAGATGTCTTTTATTTGATATTTTATGGGCTTTAATCTGACTGCCTGTATGTTCTTTAGGGTCTATCTTTTGTGGAAAAGGAATATATCCAGTGAATTCTTTATTACTTTCAATTTTGGAGAGATTTGTAGGTGCTGTGTCTGTTTTTTCTTTCCTTTTAAAGTTTATTTTTTCATTGTAAGCAGTGGTTTCTTTTACATTATCAGTTTTTTTACCTTTTAAATGAGGATTTTCTTTTTTTAGCCTGTTGCTGTCTTCATTTTTTTCAAAAAGGATTTCTTTTGTTTCTTTATTAGAGGAAATATCTTTGTGGAGATATATATTCTTATTATTCTGCGGTTTTTCTTCTTCTTTTTTTGATCTATTAACTTGGGTATCTGTTTTATTGTTTATTTTTTCTTTTTTTGGAACCTTTGCAACACTGTTTTCATTTATTTCCTTTTTTTCTAAAAAAAATCTTTCTGCGCCTATTTTATAATCGGCAGAAAAATCAATAATTTCTTTAGAAGAAAGCTCCTTTTTTTTGCTTTTTGGAGATGAAGTTTTTATTTTACTTTTATTGACTTCTACGTTATCCACTTTTAAGTCTAACTTTTCGCCTTTATGATTTTTCTTTATTTTGCTTCCTTTTATCTGGCTGAATAACTGGGCAAACAGGTCTTTTTTTATTTTACTGTTTTTCTTTTTTCCAGGATGTATTCCTTTTTTTGATAAAGCTACCCCTTGTATTTCCTGCATTTAAACCGCCTTTTATTCAGTTCATTTAGATATTTTATCGTAAAAAGTTTTTACAATCTTAGATATTTCTTCACTGCACTTAGTTTGTGCAACTTTGTATTGACAAAGTGTAAATATAGCCTCATACTGTATGCAGTAGATAAAGAAGTTTGAAGTGTTGAAGGCGCCTTCAACGAAAATCCCCTCTAGAGCTCAAGGGAACTTTGAACTTTCTTTATCTCAAGTAAATTTTAAATTTTTGGAGGTTTTTTTAGTAATGCGTCTCACAGGTACAGTTAAATGGTTTAATTCAAAGAAAGGATACGGATTCATCACAAGGGATGATGGTCAGGGTGATGTATTTGTTCATTTCTCAGCCATCAATGAAAACGGCTTCAGATCTTTAGAAGAAGGACAGAGGGTTGAGTTTGAAATTGTAAAAGAAGAAAAAGGCGAAAAAGCTCAAAACGTAGTTAAGCTGTAAGTTTAATATAACTTTATTGTCTTTACAGGGGCTTAGGATTTCCTAAGCCCTTTTTTATTTATCTTGAATTTTTAGAATAAAAATGTATAATAAATTCTCTCATGTGGCGGAGTAGCCAAGTGGTAAGGCAGGGGACTGCAAATCCCTTATACCCGGGTTCGATTCCCGGCTCCGCCTCTTGTTTATAAAAGTTTGCGGAAGACTTTACAATCTTAACTATTTCCTCAAAAGAACTCTTAATTACACTCCAAGGTTCCTTGAATAGACAAAGATCAAAAAAATTATCTGAAAAATAATTACTGTCCCGTTTTTTAAAACCCATCTTTTCGGGACACTATGACAAGTGTTAATATAACAATACATTTAAGGAGTAGTATTAAATAAATGAAAATTATCGGGACAGATTAATGAATGAAAAATTAATTATAGAAAGGAAAAGGCTATTAGATAAATTAGGTGGAATTCCAGAGCCTGTAATAGAAAACAAAGAATGGCTTTATTTAC
>CAZWTB010000077.1:0-6806 GCA_964636875.1 uncultured Thermodesulfatator sp. | reverse complement strand
GGCTGAGGTATATGTATTGAAGAAGGAGGAAGGTGGGAGGCACACACCGTTTTTTAACGGGTATAGACCGCAGTTTTATTTTAGGACTACGGATGTTACAGGAGTGGTGAAGCTTCCGGAGGGAGTTGAGATGGTGATGCCTGGGGATAATGTTGAGCTTGAGGTTGAGCTTATCAAGCCTGTTGCTCTTGAGGAGGGGTTGAGGTTTGCGATTAGAGAGGGAGGAAGGACTGTAGGAGCTGGTGTTGTTACAAAGATTATAGAATAAAGAGGTGAGTTTTTATGGCAAAGAAAGGGGAAGCAAGAATAACAATTCATCTTCAATGTACTGAATGTAAAAGAATAAATTATACAACAACGAAAAATAGGAGAAATACTCCTGAAAGGCTTGAATTGAGAAAGTATTGTCCCTGGGATAGGAAACATACTCTTCATCGTGAGGTCAAAAAATAAGGCAGGCCAGTAGCTCAATTGGTAGAGCATCGGACTCCAAATCCGAAGGTTGGGGGTTCGAGTCCCTCCTGGCCTGCCATTTTCCAAAGGTTTAAACCGGTCAAATTTTCTTCTTAAACCTGGTGGTGCGTTTGGTGGCTTGCTTTTATTTTTATTTATGTAGATAAAAAAGAAACTCTTGACTTTTTTGAAGTTTTTGTATAGTATTTTTAAAAAAGACACAAAATAGGAGGAGGTAATGAGCTGTATTTTTTGTAAAATAGCCAGTAAAGAAATAAGTTCAAATATCGTTTACGAGGATGACAAAGTTCTTGCTTTTCACGATATTAATCCACAGGCTCCTTATCACATTCTTGTAATCCCTAAGAAACACATAGAAACCCTTCTTGAACTTAAAGAAGAAGATAAAGATTTGATAGGGCACATTTATCTTGTTATTAATAAGATTGCAAAAGATCTTGGTTTTGCAGATAGGGGTTATAGAGTGGTGGTAAATTGTAAAGAAGAAGCTGGGCAGACTGTTTTTCATCTACATTTTCATATTCTTGCAGGAAGAACTATGGGTTGGCCTCCTGGTTAAAATGAAAGTTGTTATACTTGCAGGTGGATTTGGAACCAGATTAAGTGAAGAAACTCAGGTAAAACCCAAACCTATGGTGGAAATAGGAGGGAAGCCTATTCTCTGGCATATAATGAAGATTTATTCTGCTTATGGATTTAATGATTTTATAATATGTCTTGGATATATGGGGCATGTTATAAAAAAATTTTTTGCAAATTATTTTCTTTACACTGCGGATATAACAATAGATCTTGAGAAAAATACACTTGAGGTTCATAATGCTAAGGCTGAGCCATGGAAAGTAACTCTTGTTGATACCGGGCTTTATACTCAGACAGGGGGGAGAATAAAAAGAATTCAAAAATACATAGGAAATGAAACATTTATGTTGACTTATGGAGATGGAGTTGCAGACATAAATATAAAAAAGCTTGTTGAATTTCATAAAAGTCATGGCAAGTATGCTACTATCACTGCTGTTCAACCACCTGGAAGATTTGGAGGATTGGTTCTTGACGAAAAAGGGCAGGTAGTGGAGTTTAAAGAAAAACCAAAAGGAGACGGAGCCTGGATAAATGGGGGCTTCTTTGTGCTTGAACCTGAAATTTTTAATTATATAGAAGGTGATCATATTCCCTGGGAAGGAGCCCCTCTTGAAAGACTTACTAAAGATGGACAGCTCGTTGCTTACAGACACACTGGCTTCTGGCAGTGTATGGATACTTTGAGAGATAAAAATTATCTTGAAAAACTCTGGAACTCAGGCAAAGCTCCCTGGAAAATATGGAAAGATTAAAAATATTTTAATGAATCCTCCGGTTTCTGTTATTATTCCTACCCTTAATGCAGAAAGGGAAGTTGAAAAATTGATAAAAAATTTACAGGAGGTACAGACCCTAAAACCCTGTGAGATTATCGTTGTGGATTCTTCTTCAGAAGACAGAACCGCGGAAGTTGCCAGAGATCTTGGATGCAGGGTATTCGTTATAAAAAGAGAAGAATTTAATCATGGAAAAACCCGCACATTTGCAGGAAAACAGGCAAAAGGAGAAATACTTGTTTATTTTACTCAGGATGCTCTTCCTTACGACGAAAAAGCTCTTGAAAATTTAATAAAACCTCTAATAAAACACACCGATGTTGCCTGCGCTTATGGAAGACAAATTCCTTATCCTGATGCAGATATTTGTGCAAAATTTTTACGCTATTTTAACTATCCTGAAAAGTCTTTTTTTAAAAGTTATAAAGATAGGAAAAGATTTGGAAGAAAAACCGTGTTTTTTTCAAATTCTTTTTCTGCTTATAAAAAAAGCGTGCTTGAAGAAATAGGCTGGTTTAAAGGAGATTTGATAAGTTATGAAGATATTTATGCAGTTTCTAAGATATTAAAAAAAGGGTATAAACTTGCTTATGTAGCAGAAGCAAAAGTATGGCATTCTCATCCTTGGAAGCCTTGGCAGGATTTTAAAAGGCACTTTGAACTTGGAATTTTTTTTAGGTGTGAAAACTGGATTTTAAAAGAATTTGGAAAAAGACCAAAGGATGAAAATTTTTTTATAATGCTAAAAGAATTTTTAAAAATTGCCGATAAAGAAAATAGAAGAGGAGAAGTAGTAAAATTTTTAACGATGTATGTTCTAAGGAAAGGTGCATTTTTTTTAGGATATAATTATAAATTTTTACCAAAAAGATTAAGTAAGAAATTACTAACAAATAAAAGATGACTGAAGTAAAAGAGATAACATTGGAAGAAATAGCTGATTTATCTGAAGTTATAATTTACGGAGCGGGGGTAATTTGTAAATACTTTTTACAGATTTGTAAAAAGTTTGGTATAACACCGGTATTAATATTTGATAAAAAATATAATAAACTTACACATTTTGAAGGAATCCCGGCAATTAGTTTAAAGTATTTTGAAGGGGCTGAAAAATTAAAAGATAAAATCGTAATAATTACAGTTTCTGGTAAAGCCAATCAAAAAGAAATTGCAGATCAACTTTTTAAAAAGGGATTTAAACATGTTTACATTCTTGGGAAGGAATTTTTAAAACCTGTTCCAGAAACTCCGCGTAATTTAAAACATCTTAATAATACCGCTGAAATAATAAAAAATGAAAAAGGACATTATTTAAAGTTTATTGCCTTTTACCTTCCTCAGTTTCATCCTATTCCTGAAAATGATAAATTTTGGGGGAAAGGTTTTACTGAATGGCATAATGTAGTGCGAGGGAAGCCCAGATTTAAAGGACATTATCAACCAAGATTACCCACAGAACTTGGATTTTATGATTTAAGGGTTCCCGAGGTTCAGGAAGAACAGGTTGCTCTTGCAAAAGAATACGGAATTTATGGATTTGCTTTTCATTTTTACTGGTTTCAGGGAAAAAGGCTTCTTGAAAGACCTATTATACAATTTATTCAAAATAAAAATATTAATTTTCCTTTCTGTATTCACTGGGCTAATGAACACTGGACAAGAAGATGGGATGGATTAGATCATGAAATTCTTATAGAACAAAAACATTCTCCCGAGGATGATATAAAATTTATTGAATATGTTGCCAAAACTTATTTTACACATCCCAATTACATCAGGATTGATGGGAAACCACTTTTAATAATTTATAAACCCAGCCTGTTTCCGGATCCGAGAGAAACTGTTGAAAGATTGAGGGAATGGTGTTATAAGAATGGATTTGGAGAGATTTTTTTGTGCAATATGCATTCTTTAGATTGGATGGATCCAAGAGAAGCGGATTTTGATGCAAGTATCGAATATCCTCCTAATGCTATTCTTCTGAATGATGTTACAGAAGAAATAGAAATTATTGATTCTAATTTTGGTGGAAGAATATTGGACTATTTATCAGCAATTGATCAGGCTTATCTTTATTCTCCACCTTCTTACAAAAAATTTAGAGGAGTTTTTCCTGACTGGGACAACGAGGCAAGAATGAAAGGAAGGGGTAGAAGCTTTATTAATTCTTCTCCTGAAAATTTTAAAAAATACCTTTCTATAGTATGCAATTTTACAATTCAACACTTTAAGAAAGAAGAAAGACTGGTGTTTATAAACGCCTGGAATGAATGGGCAGAGGGTTGTTATTTAGAGCCGGATGAAAAATATGGAAGAGGATATCTTAAAGTAATAAAAGAAGTGCTAAAATTTTTTGAAAATCTAAAATGTTCAACACTGGAATAGCAATTTACGGAGCTGGATTTTTGGGTAAATTTGTGCTGGAAAATTTGAAAATCCTGGGAGTAAAACCTCTTTTTTTTATAGATAAAAATAAAAAAGGAATGATAGAAGGTATTCCAATTTATTCTCCTGAAAATATAAATAAAAGTATAAAAGAAACGAAACTTGAATTATGGATATGTGTCGGACAGAAAGACAATTTGACTTTACCTAAAAATTTTGAAAAAATTTTTTCTAAAATAATATTATGGAAAAATATCCCAATCGTTAAGCTTTTTCATAATTATATAAAAACTTTTAATGAAAAAGCTGAAGAAAGAATTGGCAATTTATTAAGAAATAAAAATATAAAAATTTTCCTGACACATTCTCTTGGAGGAGGAACCGAAGTTTTTCTACAAACTTTACTTCATGAAAACTCAGAAGAAGTTTTAATAGTTAGAAGTTTTCCTTTCTATTTTATAAATCCCGCACCATTGATTATAGAAATTAATAAAAGATTTGTGGGATATTATTTAGGATTAAAAAATTTACTAATTTTTTTAACTCAAAGGTTACACAAAAAAATTAAAGTATATTTTATAAATCTTGTAAGTCATTCTCTTAAAGAAGTAAAAGAAAGTTTAAAAGAATGTCATTATTTCTTTACATTTTTTTTACATGATTATTTCTGTATTTGTCCTAATTATAATTTAATAAATTTTCAGGGACAATTTTGTGGACCTCCAGAAAATATTTTACTTTGTAATCAGTGTCTTATTAAAAATATTTTTTGGGATCCGATTGTAAAAGTTTTATTTTATAGAGAGTTCGAATCAATAGAACGATGGCGAGAAACTTTTAAAATTTTGTTAACCAGAGTGGAAAAGATAATTTGTTTTTCTGAAGCTTCGAGGAAAATATTATTGAAGGTTTATCCTTATGTAAAAGAAAAAGTAGAAGTAAAACCCCATCAGGTAACCTGGGTTAGAAAAGTAAATAAAGATAAAAAGAAAAAACAGGAATACCGTGTGGCTGTTTTAGGAGAGCTTTCTTATATAAAAGGTGCAGAAGTTATTTTAAAACTGGCTGAATATTTAAAAAAGCAAACTATAAAAGATTTGAAGATCTTTTTGTTTGGAAAGTGGAAATACAAAAAATTTTTAAATAACGAAGTAATAAAGATGTGTGGAGCGTATAAAAAGGAGAATCTTTCAGAGCTAATGGAACAATATGATATAGATTTAATTTTCATTCCTTCATTGTGTCCTGAGACTTTTTGTTATACTGCTGAAGAGGCGGTAAAAACAGGTCTTCCAGTTGCTGTTTTTAATATAGGAGCTCCTGCAGAAAGAATCAAAGATTATAAAAAAGGGATACTTTTAGATTATAATAAAAGATTTGATGCAAAATATGTATATATAAAATTAAAGCAAGGAGTAAAAAGTGAATTATGAAAAAGAATTATTTGATTTATTAGATAAAGGAAAAAAATTTTTAACCAGGCAGTCTTTAAAGGAAAGAAAAAAGAAATTGATGATTTTTACAGTAGGAGAGGAAAATATAAAAAATGCAACGAAATTTAAAAATAGAGGGAAAAGAATAGAAAAAGATTTAATAAATAAATTGAGAAATAAAAAATTTTTTCTTTATGGTGCTGGAGGAGCGGGAGTATTATTTTATAAAAATTTTTGTGAGAAATATTCTCTTTTCCCGGAGTTAATCGTAGATAAATTAGAAAATTGGGATGAAAATAAACTATGTTTTTTGGGAAAAGTAGGAAAAGAAAAACTTTTAAAAGCTTCTGAAAATTTATCGAAAATACCTAAAAATTGGATAGCAATTATTACAGTTAATAAAAAATTTTTTCAGAGAGAAATCGAAAATATGTTACAGAAGAGTGGTTTTAAAGAAATTTTACTTTTACCTGAAGAACTTATTCTCTGGTATTATGGTAAGACCTGTAAATTAACATGGAAGGAATTTTATAATAATACTTATAAATACTTTGCTTCCCCCAAAATATTAAATAATTTTTTACTTAAAGGAAAAGAACTTAAAAAGGTCTTGAAATCTCTGGAAGATGAAGAAAGCAAAAAAGTATTTGTGGATGTAATAAAAAGTTTTGTTTTCCTTCAAAATATAAAAACTATAATGTATCCTGTTGAAGAACAGTATTTCCCTCGAGAATTATCTTTGGATTATAATCATTTTGTTGATATAGGAAGCTGGAAAGGTGATACATTAATAGCTTTACATAAATTTGTAGGACATGTTGATACTATTTATTGCTTCGAACCAAATACAGATTGTTTAACAACTTTAATGGAAGTAATTAATATGCATTACAATGTAGCAAATAGAATTTTAATTTTCCCTTTAGGTGTATATAGTAAAAAGAAAATATTATATTTAAAAAAAGATTTTTTAGGACGGGGTATTAGTAAAATTTTTTTGGACAACAAATTTTTAGATAGCAACAGTAGCGAATCTATTTATTGCCTTCCACTGGATACAATATTTGTTAAAGAAAAGATTACTTTTATTAAAATGGATATAGAAGGAGCAGAACTGGAGGCTTTAAAAGGTGCCAGGAGAATTATTAAAGAG
>CAZWTB010000076.1:0-2591 GCA_964636875.1 uncultured Thermodesulfatator sp. | reverse complement strand
GGATCTCCTGTGAACTTTTCAGGAAAACTATACAAGATTGTTCACTATGGAGTTTCAAAAGAGACCGAAATGATAGATTACGAAGAGGTTAGACAGCTTGCCCATGCCCACAGACCGAAACTTATTGTTGCAGGTGCAAGTGCTTATCCAAGAACCATAGACTTTGAAGTATTTTTTATGATTGCAAAAGAAGTGGGAGCTTTTCTCATGGTTGACATGGCTCACATAGCAGGACTCGTTGCTGCAGGTATTCATCCTTCTCCTGTTCCTTATGCAGACTTCATTACTTCAACGACTCACAAAACTTTAAGAGGACCGAGGGGAGGTTTTATTCTTGCCAAGGAGAAGTTCGGGAAAATCATAGACAAAACGATCTTTCCCGGGATTCAGGGTGGTCCTCACATGAACATAATTGCTGCAAAAGCAGTTTGCTTTAAACAGGCGCTTGAGCCAGAATTTAAGACCTATCAACAGCAGGTAGTAAAAAATGCACAGGTTATAGCAGAAGTCTTTAAAAACGAGGGTTTTAGAATAATCTCCGGTGGAACGGATAATCATCTGGTTCTTGTTGATGTTTCAACGAAAGGGCTTACAGGTGCTGAAGCAGAAAAAATTCTTGAAGAAGCAGGAATTACCGTAAATAAAAATGCAATTCCCTTTGACCCTCTTCCTCCAAGAGTAACAAGTGGTATCAGAATAGGAACTCCTGCAATAACCACCAGAGGGCTTAAAGAAAAGGAAACAGAAGAGGTTGCCTATTACATGTGTGAAATTTTAAAAAACCCTAAGAACGAAAGTCTTAGAAAAGAAATAAGAAAAAAGATAAGAGAAATTTGTGAAAAATTTCCTTTTTATAAAAAAGGAGAAGCTGATGTATAGACCTGACTGGCATGAATACTTCATGCTTATAGCGAAGATAGTTGCCTTAAGGTCGGGATGTAATTCCAGACCTACAGGAGCGGTAATAGTTAAGGATAAGAGGATTCTTGCCACTGGATACAATGGACCGATGCCAGGAGCCTGGCACTGCACAGACAAAGGAGAAGCTTATTGTTTTAGAAGGGAGAAGGGGATTCCAGATATAGATAAGTATAACTTTTGTAGGGCAACGCATGCCGAGGCAAATGCTATTGCTCAGGCAGCAAGATTTGGAATCTCGGTTGAAGGAGCAAGTATATATTGCACACTTGCACCCTGTTATGTTTGTTTAAAGCTTATTGCTTCTGCCGGGATAAAAGAGGTTTATTATGAATATGATTACGAGAGCAGGGACTTTGAGAGGGACGAATTCTGGAGGCGTGCCATAGAGGAGGCAGGATTGAGAGTTTTTAAGCAAATTACTGTTTCAGAAGAAACTTTAAAAGCACTTATGGAAATTTTACCCTATCCAACCTCCCAGAGAAGGCTTCCCCCAACCGAATAATTTTTTGTTTGTAAAATGACTTTCGAAACAATCTGGTTTCCTTTTATTACCTTTGAAGCAGTCTATAAAGTAATTTTTGAGAAGGACCCTGCTTTTCAAAAGAATATTTATTCCTGGTTTAGAGGGGCTTTTGGTAAAGCTTTAAGGAACATTTCCTGCGTTTTAAAATCTGTAACCTCCTGCGCTGAGTGTAAGCTAAATCTTTCCTGTCCTTATGGTTATCTCTTTGAAACTGTAAGACCTTCCAATACCGATAGACTGAGAAAATACCCCTATCTTCCACATCCCTTTAGTCTCTACATCCCTTTTACACCTTCGTCCTCTGATTTAAATTCTCAAAAAGTGCTTAAGGTAGGAGTTATGCTTGCTGGTAAAGGAATTTACTTTTTTCCTCATGTGGTTTTAGCACTGGGGTTGATTTCCAGAAAAAAGCGTTTTAAAGATAAGCCTGCTCTTGAATTTTTCCAGCTGGTAAATCCTTTAACGAACCAGATTCTGGATACTTCAGGAGAAATTGAAATTCCTGAAGTTGTAAAGTGGCAGAATATCGATTTTGAAGCTGGTTCTGATTTGGGGTTAATAAAGGATTTAAAAATAAAAATTTTGTCTCCCATGGAATTGAGATTTGAGGGAAGTGTGGTTTTTCCAGAGAGATTTAATTTCTCTGTATTGATAAGAAACCTTTTACGAAGAATTTCAACTCTTGCGTATTTTCACTGCGGGAAGGAAATCAAACTTGATTTTAAAAGGATAGTGGGGCTTTCAGAGATGGTTCAGACTCAGGCGGAGCTCAGGGTTGTGAAGATAAAAAGAAAATCGCAGAGAACAGGACAGGTATATCCTTTATACGGTTTAATAGGAGAAGTGGAATTTAAAGGGGAGGTGCTTTCTGAGTTTTATCCACTTCTTGTGCTGGGAAGTTTTATTCAGGTAGGAAAGCATACAAGTTTCGGTTTTGGTAAATATCAAATAATTAAGATTTAAAAAGTTGTAATTAAAAGAATAAAAAGTATAATTTAAAAATTGTCTATCACAAAAAGGAGGAGGTAGAAGTTGAAAAATTTAAGAGTTCTTGTTACAGGAGGCGAGGGATATATAGGTTCTCATGTTGCTAAAAGGCTTGTTAAATTAGGATACGAGGTTGCTATAATCGATAATTTATCTTCAG
>CAZWTB010000075.1:0-11403 GCA_964636875.1 uncultured Thermodesulfatator sp. | reverse complement strand
CTTCTTGAAGAAAAATTTAGCGAAGTTGGAGGAAAAATTCATTACTGGCGAAGCAAAGATGGAGCAGAAGTTGATTTTGTAGTGGATTTAAAAAAAGAAGTCATTCCTGTAGAAGTAAAAGCAAGCTTTTTAAAAAAGCCTATTATTTCCCGCTCTTTAAGAAGTTTTATTAAAAGATACCAACCCCAAGAGGCATGGATTGTTAATCTTTCTTTAAATAGTAATGTGCAAGTTGAAAATACACATGTTAAAATTTTTCCCATCTGGGAGTTTTTATAATTTTTGGCTCTTAATTAAACCCTGTTTTTATCAAGTTTTTTAATCACTACTACACAGAAGCAGGCAATAGCTTCCTCTTTTCCAAAACCAATTCCTTCTGTTGTTTTAGCTTTTATTCCTATTTCTGAAATAGGAAGATTTAAAAGCTGGGAGAGTTTTTCTTTCATTTCTGGATAATAAGGAGAAAGTTTGGGTTTGTCGCATATAAAAGTTATATCTACCTGTGAAGGAACAAATCCTTTTTCTTTAAGCAGAATCAGGGTTTTTTCGAGAAGTTTTGTGCTTGGTATGTCTTTAAAAGCAGGATCAGTGTCAGGAAAAAGAGTTCCTATGTCTGAAAGTCCTCCTGCTGAAAGCAGAGCATCTATAAGAGCATGAAGTCCTACATCAGCATCAGAGTGCCCAAGAAGTCCTTTTTCGTATGGAATTTCTACTCCACAAAGAATAAGTTTTCTTCCAGAAGCAAGTTTGTGAAGATCAAATCCCAGAGCTACTCTAAAGTCCATATTATTCTTCGTAAATTTCTTCTTCTATTAAAACTTCATTTTTAAGAAAATCAAGGGCTTTTTCAAAAACAGGTAACACGTCTTTTCTTTTTTTTCCAGCAACTACAAGGTATGTAATATCTTCTCCGGGTTTTAAAAATCCTTGATTTATCCAAACTTCTACAGTTTCAATACCTTTTTCCTGTTCAAACTTTTTTACAAGTTCAATAATTTTTTTAGAATCATAATTAACGTTTAATCCTTTTAATTTTTTTCCGTTTTTGGTATCTCTTCTTACCACACCATTGTGAATCAGAATCATACCAAGGTTTTCTGGGTTTGCCCTTTCTTTAATTTTTTCAATAATGTCTTCCAGATGGGGCTTCATATTATCACCACCTTTCTTATAAATTTTTAAAAAATATTTTATTAAAAATTCAACTGAAATCAAGTAAATGTATATAATTTTTAACATTGAATACAGAAATTTTTATACAAAAAAGAATTGAAAAAAGATTAACAGAGATATAAAATAAAAAGAAAAAATAAAGAAAAGGAGAAAGATATGAATAAAAAAGCAAAGGAGATTATGAATACAAAGCTTGAGACAATATCTCCGAATGCTACGGTTTATGACGCAATAGAAAAACTTATTGATAAAAGAATTCGTTCTCTTCTGGTTGTGCCAGAAAATAACGAGGATGAATATGGAGTGGTTACTATAAGAAATATTATATTTAATGTAATAATACCTGAAATTGATCCTAAAAACATAAAAATAAAAGAAATTGCTTCTCGACCGGTTATTGCTGTATCCAAAGATACTCATATTAATGAGATTTATTTTTTAATGAAGACAAATAATATAGCCAGAGTTTTTGTTAAAGAAGATGAGCGTATCATAGGGGTAATTTCTTTTTTTGATCTTCTTAATTATATTCTTGTAGAAAAAGCAAAAAGTTGATTTTAAAAGGAGGAATAAAATTTGTTAAAAAAATTATTTGGTGGCGGGCTTGAAAAACAGGTTTTGAATTTTATTGATAAATATTTAGAAACTTTACACAAAGCTACCCAGTGTTTGCATAATCTTATTAAAAAAGAAGAAATAGAAACAAGTTATTGTATAGAAAATTTAGAAAGAGAAGCTGATGTCTTAAGAAGGGAAATAATTGCCAAGATTTATGAGGGAGCTTTTCTTCCTTATTTAAGACCAAGCCTGTGTAACTTTATAGAAATTCTGGAAAAAGCATTTGAATATTTAAAAATCTGTGCTTTTGAATATCGTTATTTAAATCAAAATATATATTCTGCTATTAAAAATTTATGTATTCAGGTAGCAAAAATAAATGTAGAAATGTGTTTGATCTTGCAAAAAGCTTTTTCTTCCTTGGAAAATAAAAAAGAGGACATAAGGGAAAAAAATCTTGCTATTAGGGTTTGTGAAAAAAAGATAGATGAACTAAAGATGGAAATTATGGAAAGCCTGAGAAATTGCGAAGTGTGTGCAATTACTAATTTCTGGGAGGGGAAAAATATTTCCGAGTTTATAGAGGCACTTGTAAGTATAAGTGATGTAATAGAGGACGCAAGTGATTATTTATACATCTTAGAATTAAGTTTGAAATAAATTCATCCCGATGTTCAAAATTTTTTCCCTTATTACAGTGCTTCTGATTGCATTTGGTATTGGTTCAAATGATTCATGCAATGCTCTGGGGATTTCCATAGGAGCTGGAGTAATTCGTTTTAAAAAAGCTATCTTCCTTTTTGGAATACTGGTGTTAGCAGGTATTACTTTAAATGGAAATACAGTCATGGAAACAGTTGGGAAAAATATTGTAAAACTACCTTTACCTGTTGTTTGCCTGGCTATGAGTGTTTCAGCAATTTTAATAATCTTATCTAACTGGAAAAAACTTCCCCTTTCCACACATCAGGTAATAATAGGAAGTCTTATTGGAGCGGGTATTGCCTATGGAGCAACAATTAATTTATTTTCCATTCAGAAAATTTTGTTAGCCTGGTTAACCTCTCCTTTAATATCAGGATTTATAGGATATTTCTTTTATAAATTTATGGAAAAATGTTTAACAGGTTTTGCTTTTTTTAAAATAGAAAAACTTTTAAGAATTTTTTTGATATTAAGTGCTTCTCTTATTTCTTTTAATACAGGAGCAAATGAACTTGCAACTGTAGTCGGTCCTGTTGCATTTTCATCTCAGTTTTCAAATATATTTTATTTTTATCTTCTGGGAAGCTTTTCCACTTTCCTCGGAGCTTTTATTTTAAGTCATAAGGTAATAGAAACCATAGGGAAGGGCATTATTTCTATGGATCCTCTTTCAGGGTTTAGTGCTCAATTCAGTGCTGGTTTGTGCGTTATGTTGTTTACCTGGCTGGGCTTTCCAGTTTCTACTACTTACTGCATAATAGGAGCTATAAGTGGAACAGGTTTAACCAAAGGAGTACAAACTGTTAAAATTTCTCTTTTAAAAAAAATAATCTTAAACTGGTTTTTATCTTTTACATTTTCAATTTTATCTTCTTACTTTCTTACTTATTTGTTTTTTAATTTTATCTTGACTTTAAAATAAAAGTGTGGTATAAAGTTATTTCAAACTTTAAAAAGGAGGAAATAATTATGTTAAAAAAGTTATCATTCTTTGTATTAACCTCTTTGATATTTTTTTCTTTTATAATAAGTTTTACTTGTAAATCTTATGCAGAAAATTTAAAAATTGGAGTTATAGATCTAAAAAAGATTATCCATGAGTCTAAATATGGACAGGAAATTATGAAAAAACTTCAAAAAAAGTATGATAAACTTTCAGAAAAGATAGAAAAAAAATCACAGGAAGTTCAAAAATTAAAAGAAGAAATAGAAAAAAAGGGATCTCTCTGGTCAAAAAAAGTTAAAAAAGAAAAAGAAAAAAAACTTCAACAAATGATGGCAGAACTCAGAGCTCTGCAGGCAGAAGCTCAATACGAAATGCAACAGGAAGAAAGAAAACTTTTAGAACCCGTTTTAAAAAAGCTGGAAGTTGTTTTAAAAAAATTTGTTAAAAAAGAAAAATACGATTTGATACTGGAAAAAAATCAACCTGGAATTTATTATGCTTCTGATAGAATTGACATTACTTCTAAAATAATTAAACTATTTGATGAATATTTTTCTAAGGAGAAAGGAGGGGAATAATTAAAAGCCATGGATTTAATAGGAGACATAGGAGGCACAAACAGTAGATTTTCTATTCCAGGAAAAACAAACAGACTCTTAAAAATTAAAGTTTATAAAAATAAAAACTTTAAAAATATTTATCAACTTATAGAAAGATATATTTTTGATGTTGACGATGATTTTCTCCCTGAAAAGGTTGTTCTTGCAGTAGCAGGACCTGTAATAAAAGATTCTGTAGAATTAACAAATCTCAGATGGAAATTTTCTGCAGTTTCTTTAAAAAAGAAGTTTACATTTATAAAAAAAATTTGCATAGTAAATGATCTACAGGCTCTTTCAGCAAGTGTTATTTTCTTGAAGAAAAAAGATATAAAACTTATAAAAGATTCTAAAAAAATAAAAGATCTTCCAAAAGCATTTATTGCCCCTGGAACAGGTCTTGGAGAAGCGCTTCTTGTTAGTAAAAAACCTCTTATAACTCTTCCAACTGAAGGTGGACATATCTACTTCTCACCTTTAAATGATGAAGAGTATGCCTATTTAAAATTTCTTGAGAAAAAAAAGGAAGAACTCAGCTGGGAAAAAGCACTTTCAGGAATTGCTATAAGCTACTGGTATGAATTTTATTATGGTGAACAATTATCCCCTGAAAACATTACAGAACTGGCTTTTAAAGGTGATAAAAAAGCAGAAAAGGTAATATTAAAATTTTTTGAACTTTTAGGAAGAAAAGTTTCTCAAATAGCTTTTACTTCTCTCCCTTTTGGTGGAATCTATCTTGCAGGTGGTGTAATCCAGGCTCTTGAGCCTTTTTTTGAAAAAAAAGAATTTAAAGAACTTTTTTTTGAAAATTATTACAAAAATCAGAAGATGAAAAATGTTCTGGAAAACATTCCTATTTACCTGATAAAACATCCTTATCCAGTTCTTTTAGGAGCTCTTTCCATTCTCCGTAACCAGTTATAATTATTTTCCTTTTAGAATCCTCTAAAAACTCAAATCTTACTTCAAGAAAATCTTCCTTAGGCAGTTCTTCCAGTTTGTCTGCCCACTCCACCACAACTATTCCTTCACTTAAAAATTCCCATATTCCGAGTTCAATTGCTTCTTCAAAAGAAATCCTATAAAGATCTATGTGATAAAGAGTATATCTACCTTCGTAAATATTAACAAGAGAAAAAGTTGGACTTGTAATATAAACTTCGGGATCTACTTCTATACCTTCTGCAATTCCTTTTACAAAGGTGGTTTTTCCTGCTCCCAGATCACCGTATAATAAAACAAGATCTCCAGGTTTAAGAAATTTTCCCAGTTCTTTTCCTGCTTTTTGAGTTTCTTTTTCTGAAGCAGTTATAGTTTCTATTTCCACTTATCTTCCAAGCACAAAAAGAACTGCGTTTTCTTTTTTCAAATACTTTTTTATAATGTTTTTAATGTCTCTTTGAGAAACATTTTTAATCAATTTTTCTGCTCTAAAAGAATAATCCCAGCCAAGATGCAAAACTTCATTAACACTCATATCTTCTGCTTTGGAAAGATTACTCTGTAAACCAAGTTTTATTCTTCCAATAATTATGTTTTTTGCTCTTCTTATTTCTTCGCGGGTAAGACCATTTTTGTATATGTCTTCCAGTATTTTCCAAAAACCTTCTATTGCTTCTTTTTCTTTTTCTGGAGAACAGGCAATGTAAAATATAAAAGCTGATTTTTCTGGATAAAAAATTAAGACAGGAGTTACAACATAGGCAAGACCTTCTTTTTCTCTAAGTATTTTAAAAAGTCTTCCTTCCTGACCGGAAAGAGCAGAACTTAAAACCTCGAGAGCTTCTTTTTCTCTGGAATTAAGCCCGGGAGTTTGAAAGCCAAGTAAAATCTGAGTTTGATATGTGTCTTTTTTTACTCTCAAATAATGTTTTTCAGGAACAGGAGGTTCCTTTTCAGAAGGAAGTTTTTCACTAACAGCTTTCCAGTTTTTAAATAATTCTTCCAGTTCGTGTTTTACATAAAAAGGATCAAAGTCCCCTACAACAGTAAGCACTCCATATTCAGGATTAACAAATTTGTGATATGCCTTTTTTAAGTCTTCTGAATGGAAATGCTGATAAAATTGTAAGCTTCCTGCAGGATTAAGTCCATAAGGATGCTCAGGAAAAAGGATTTTCATAAAATCTTTTATTGCAAGAGCTACAGGATGATCTTGCTGTGTAAGCAATCTTGAAATAAGTTCAGGTCTTGCTTTTTCGCATTCTTCTTCTGGAAAAGAGGGATTTAAAACTATTTCTTTAAAAAGCCGAAGTCCTTCGTCAAACTTTGAAGATAAAAATTGAGCTTTAAGTCCAAAAGTGTTTCTTCCTGAAAAACCCGAAATACTTCCTGCAATAGAATCAAGTTTTTCTGCTATTTGTTCTGCAGTGTAATGAGTGGTTCCTCTTGTCCAGAGAAGAGAAAGTGCCTGAAAAAGACCATCTGTCTGAGAAGTTTCAAATCTCAATCCTCCTGGGAAAACAAGACTCATAGCAACCGTGGGAATGTCTCTCTCGGGATAAAGAATCACCTTTAAACCATTTTTTAAAGTAAAAATCTCCGGTTTCCCTCTGCCATTTTCCACATTTTTAATAATTGATAAAAGTTCATCAGTTCCAAAAAGTTTTTCCTTTGAAAGAAAACAGGCAACAAACTTTTCAAAATTAAAATATTTGTTAGCTACCCTTATAACATCCTGTAATGTGGTTTCTTTTATTCTGTTTTTATACCAGATTATATCCTTATATGTGCCTCTTGTAAGTTCAAAGCTTCCTAAGACACCGGAAAGTCCTTCAGAGGTTTCCTGAGAATAAATAAAGTCAGAAAGAACCTGAAGTTTTGCTTTCTCAAGTTCCTGCTGGGAGACATCACCTTCTTTTAATTTTTTTACAACATTTAAAACTTCATTTATAACAGATTTAAAATTCTCGGGATCAGCAGTTCCAAAAATTTCAAACAATCCCGGACCAGTAGGAGTCATTGCAGAGGCTGAAATACTTTTAACTATTCCAAGATCTCTCTTTAATCTTTTATAAAGTTTTGAAGATTCTCCTCCTCCAAGAATTTCTGCTATAATATCCATAACCGGAGCATCATCACTTTTAATGGAAGGAGCAGGGAAAGAAAAAGCAAAGTATCCCTCCTCTACATCCCTTTTTATCCATTTTAACACTGGATGAGAAACATAGGTTTCCCTGGGAAAAGAGACTTTTTTTAATTTCCTTTCTGGAAGATGTGAAAAATATTTCTTAACAAGAGAATACACCTTTTTAAATCCAATATCTCCAACAATTACCAGAACCATGTTTTCGGGTGTATAAAACTCATTTACATAATTTAGAAGATCCTCTCTTGAAAAATGTCTGACTGTTTTTTCATAACCTATAATGGGTCTTCTATAGGGATATTTGGTATAAGATTCAGACATAAGGGTTTCGAAAAGAACAGTTGCAGGGTTATCAAGTCTCATTTTCATTTCTTCTATAACTACTTCTTTTTCTCTTTTTAACTCTTCTGGAGGAAAATAGGGATGAAATACCGCATCTGAAAGAACTTCCAGAGCAGTTTCAGTGATCTTTGAAGGACCTGCTACATAATAACAGGTATAATCATAAGAAGTGAATGCATTCATATATCCACCTTCTTTTTCTATTGCCCCTGCTATTTCTTCTGGTCCTTTTTCTTTAGTTCCTTTAAATATCATATGCTCTATTAGATGCGTTATTCCTGCCTGTTTTTCAGTTTCATAAGAACTGCCCACCTTTACACATAATTTAACTGTAACAACTTTTTCTCTTTCATAAGGATAAAAAAGAAAAGTTAAACCACTTGGAAGTTTTTTTTCAATCACCTTACTGACTATAGGATCGGTTATTTTAGAAGAATTAAATTGAGAAGCTCTGGCAGAGGGAGGATTCACCAAGGACGCTGACATTAAAAAACCTCCTTTTAAATTAACTGCTTTAAAAGGATTAATCAGATAAAAAAGAAAAATAAGAAAAATTGAAAAAAATTTAGAAATGAATTTTTTCATTCAGAAGAGCCCTGTAGAGATATGGCTGGGGGAGGAGGACTCGAACCTCCACTAGTGGGTCCAGAGCCCACCGTCCTGCCAATTAGACGATCCCCCAACCCCTACTTGTTATTAAAATAACAAAAAAAGTTTTTTTGTCAAGGTTTAAAAAATACTTTTCCAAATAAACTTTATACTAATCAAAATCAAAACTACTCCAAGAAGGTATTTTAACTTTTTTGCAGAAATTCTTTTTATCAGTAATGCCCCTACCTGTGCACCTATAATTAAACCAGGAACCAGAAACCATAAAACTTTTAATTCTACATTTTTTAATAAATAATGTTTAAAAGCCCCAACAACAGAAGTTATCCACACGAGAAAACTTGAAGTTGCAACTGCATTGTGTATAGGAAGAGAAAATCCGGTTAAAAGAGGAACAAAAATAATTCCTCCACCAATCCCCAGAAATCCTGCTAAAACTCCTGCTAAAAAACTTAATGTGCCTACAATAAAAAAATTTTTAAATTTGCTCTCTGGTATATACATTGTAGATCTTTTTTGATTTAAAAGAAAAAGTTTAATACTTAGAAACATCAAAAAGCATCCAAAAATACCCTGAAGGAATTTTTTTGAAAAAAGAGAAGTGAGCTGGGCTCCAAACCATGCTCCTATAGTAGAAAATAGAGCAATAAATATTCCCTTTTTATAATAAATTTTTTTCTGATAGGTATAGGAAACTGTTGCACTTAAAGAAGTAAAACTTATACAGACAACAGAAGTCCCTATTGCCTTATGTATGGAGATTTTATAATAAACCAGCAGGGGCACTATAAAAATGCCCCCACCAAATCCTAATATTGCTGAAAAAATACCTATTAAAATTCCTGATAAAAACAGAAACACCTAAAACGATTTACACACCCCTTACAAAATAAGATTTTCTTCATCATTTAAAATTTTTACAAGTTTAATCTGAAATATAAGATCCTCTCCTGCAAGAGGGGGATTGAGATCAAGAATTATTTCATTTTCATTTACATCCACAATAACTGCAGGAAAATTCATTTCCCCCTGAGGAGAATCCACTATAAGATTAAGCATTAAACCCGGTTCAGGTTCAACATCAAGACTCAAAGCATCTCTTGGAATTGCTTTTACAAGATTTTCATCTCTCTGCCCAAAAGCTTTTTCAGGAGGAATAACCACTTCCTTTTCTTCTCCTTCTTCCATTCCGATAAGTGCCTCCGAAAGCCCGGGAATTACTTCTGGAGAACCTACCTGAAAAACAAAAGGTTCTCTTTCATAAGTGTTTTCAAACACCTCCCCATTTTTCAACCTTCCAATACAATGAATACTTACTACATCACCAACCTGAACTTTACGCATTACAAACTCCTTTTTTATTTTTTCTGATAGAAGCCGAGATCTTAGAGATTGGGACTCTAAAATCTCTGACCCCTACCTAAGAAAAACTTACCATGTTTATTCAAAAAAACAAGTTTATTTTTAAACAATTTTTTATCCTTTTTTGCCTATCACAAAATTCTGCAACTTTTTCACTTTACTTCTTTTACTTTTCTCTCCGATGGGTCAAAAACTTATTTCAATCTCCTTTCCAACCTTATAAAACCTATCTTTTCGCACCTCGCAAGTGCACATCGCAAGTGCGAAAAATTTTTAAACTATGAAAATATCTCACAATATCCAGGTCCAGAATAAAGCTCCTGAGTATTATAATTTTCTATCCATCTCCCTATTTTATCTCTTGCTTCTACTATACCAATAAAAACTTCACTATTTAAACAATCTCTGCGTAAAAACCCTTGAAACCTCTCTATATGCCTGTTATTAAAAAGCTGCCCAGATAACATCAACTTTTACCAAATGTGCCACCAGGTTTTAGAAGAGAACCTGACTGACTTGAAACACTGATAAATAGTGGGCCGTGGAGGACTCGAACCTCCAACCTACGGATTAAGAGAAGTTTCAAAGGTAGTAAATCTCATCTTTTTTTAATTTTTCTTTTATTTTTGACCTGTTTTACAGGGTAAATTTTTACCACCATGCCACCTATAGAACACCACCCTTCTGATTAAATTCTGTTTTTTCGTCAGGATTACGTCATAAAAGCTTATTTTAATCAGGTAACGGAAGGGAGATCTCCCTCCGTTTTAAAGGTCAAAACGGGTACATTAAATATATATAGAATTTTTAACCTCTGAAACATAGATTTCATGCGGGCTCCAGGGCACTGATTTTCGCAAAAGTTCGCCGATATATTTAGTAAAAAAATCAACTTTTCCTGGAGTTTTGTTAATTTGTAAAAACCTAGGGGGTGGAAATATGTATTATGAAGTGCCTGTAACGGTCAGAATCCCTTTGCCTGTATACGAAATCACAGCGGGTTATCTTCGTTTGGAACTAAGCAGCCTTATTAGGAGCGTGTTTCTGTGGTGGCTTAAAAATTCTATAGACTTTTCAGCGCACCCTTCGGTGGTGGAATGTCTTGAAAGGGAAGCTCCGAAAAGCCTTTATTGTTGTGTGGACCGAAAGAGTTAAACTTTTCCTTCCTTTTTTCAGCCCTCCAGCCCTCCTGGATTCCTGGATCCAGGAGGGCTGTTTTTTTTATTTAATCATAGGGGCAAAAGCCCCGGGAGAGGGAAAAGTGTTTTATTCTGATTAAACCTGTAAACTTTCTTGAATTTCGTGTAATTCAGCCTGATAAGGAAATTTTTGCTCTTGTTCGGTAGAAAGTCTTACAGGAAGTTTAAACTCAGAAATAATCCAGTCTGCTGATTTTTCAGCTTCTTTGACGATTTTGTAAAGGTCCTTAAATTTAAGCTCTGACCTGAAAAACCAGCTTTTTACATAGGCGTAGCTTTGATTTGGTTTAAAAGGTATTCCCACTTTAAGGGATACGATAAAAGCTCCTATCTCCGCTATAAGCTCTTCCCTGGCATAGTGTTCAAGCCTGTTAAGTCCATCATACCTGCCCTGGTAACGGTTTAAGCGTTTTTCGTGCATGGTGCTATGGCTTAATTCGTGTAGCAAGGTAGCATAAAAGTCAAGAGATGTTTCAAATTGTTCTTTGAGTGGCATATAAATAGTATCAGTAAGTGGAGCATAGCTTGCATCTTCTCTGTAGTCTATAAGGATTTTGGGGCTGTTTGGTGTTCTGGTTAAGAGTTTCTCATATACAGGAATTGGATTGAAATTAGAAAGCTGTGGCTTAAAGGGTGGTATTCCTTCAACTTGGGAAGCGTGGAAAACATAGTGATAGACAAGAACAGGGTGAGTTATGGTAATTTTTACTGTGTTCTTTTCTACCAGGTCAATTTGGATGTCGCTTTCTTTGTATTTTTTAATGACTTCTTCAAGCTGCGGGTAGCGTGCTGTGATCAGGTCAAGGGTAATAATCTGGT
>CAZWTB010000074.1:0-18091 GCA_964636875.1 uncultured Thermodesulfatator sp. | reverse complement strand
TCAGTGCCCGTGTGGCCGACCACCCTCTCAGGCCGGCTACCCGTCGTAGGCTTGGTGGGCCGTTACCCCACCAACTACCTGATGGGCCGCGAGCCCCTCCCCAGGCAGGAGCTTGCTATGCAGAGGCCCCCTTTCATCACCGAGCTTGCGCCCGGTGACATTATCCGGTATTAGCCACCCTTTCGGGTGGTTATCCCGGTCCCAGGGACAGGTTGCTCACGTGTTACTCACCCGTCTGCCGCGGTACTAGGCTCCGAAGAGCCGTTCCCACACGACTTGCATGGGTTAGGCCCGCCGCTAGCGTTCGCCCTGAGCCAGGATCAAACCCTCAGGACAAACCTTATCCTGGCTCAAACACCTGTGGTTGAGCCACAGATGCCGGCCGCAAGAAACCCCTCTCGGGGTCCCGCAGCGGACGCTATTCAATTTTCAAAGATCATTTTCCTTAAGTGACCAGTTTAATATTATAAACAAATTTTTCTTTTTGTCAAGATCAATCAGAAAATTTTTTTTATTTTTTATCTTCCTTAAACTTCCAAAGATCCTTAGACATTTTACATATTAACACATTTATAAAAACTGTCAACCCCATTTTCATCTATTTATAATCACAAAATCTACTCTCCTGTTTATAGACCAGCACGTTTCATTGTGACACTTTGCAAGAGGTCTTTCTTCACCAAAGCTTATAATACATATCCTATCCCCTTTTACCCCCAACTTCATAAGAACTTTCTTTACCTCTAAAGCTCTCTTCTCTCCTAAAGCTAAATTATATTCATTACTACCCCTCTCATCACAGTTTCCCTGTAATTGAATTTTTATATCTGGATGCATTAATAAATACTTAGCATTACTTTTTATTCTCTCCCACATATCACTTCTTATATTAAACCTATCAAAATCAAAAAAAATCGAGTAAAAAGGTTTGCTACTCCTGCCAAATAACTTCCAGTAAATATACTCGTTCTTTTTTTCTTTTGTTTTTTTCTGCTCATTTTCTTCCACTACTTCAGGAAGATGTTCCGGAATTCCTACAGTTTCTTTATGTCCTTTCGAAATTTCTCCGCTTTTATTACCAGCTAAATTCAAAGTTTTGCTCTGATTTTCAAAAAGCACTTCGCCTATGGGTATTTCTTTCTTCTTTATACATCCCTCACATAACAAAATAATACATAATAAAATAATCAATTTTAAAAATTTTTTCATTTAAATTCTCCTAAATACCACTATATCCTGTTAAATCAAGTTCTAATAAAAACTCTCCCATTAAAAATTCCAGTTCCTTTTTAATATAACTGGTTATTATGTAAAGTAAAGATAATTCCTCCCCGATAGCCTGAGTAATCTTCACATAATCTTCTTGAGAAAATTTATCAAGAAGTCTTTTACAAAAATATTCTCTACACAGATAAGGTCTGGCAAAAATTTTACATCCGGTAGGTCCCACAAAAAAACATCTTCCAGCTATTTCCCTTTCTTTTGGGATTTCTTTATTTAAAAACATATTTAAAAGTATAATATTAATAGTTACCTCGTTTTCAAGCCCTGCTTTACAGCATCCCTGTTTTTCTATAACAGAACATTGATAACATTCCTGAAATGTCTTCAGACTTTCCATTAAGGAATTACTTTTTAAAACCGCTTTTTCATACTTTTTTAAATATTCTAAAAACTTTTCGTCTTTGTAAAAAGCATCTTTCCATGCCTCAAAAAGTTCTTCAGCTGTTTTAATTTTTTCTAAAATTAATTTCGTAGGATTGGGATCTATAATTCGCATGTATTTCAAATTTTTTAACATGCTATTATTTTAAAATAAAAAAGTAAAAAGAAAATAGGTAATAACTTTGTATTAAGAAAATTTTATTTGAACACATAGATTTGATATTAGATGGATTCTTATTTTTGGTATTTTAAAATTGTGTTAAAAGCACTTTTAAATTTTATGTATAAAACTTTGTCGAATTTTTCTTATTTTTCGACAGAATTTTATACTGTATTTAAAACCGGATTTTAAAAATACCAAAAAGAATAACTGAAATTTGGTTACTTTTGAAGATTTTTTAGTTTTTGCATCACCCAGGGAAACATTTCTCTGTTAACATGGGGTATAAATAGAGCACCTGTGAGAAGTTCCATAAATCTTGGTTCTATATTTAATTCTATGTAAGTTATATTTTCCATAATATTTCTTATTTCTTTTAGATCAGGTTGAAGAAGAAATTTTAATGCTCCTTTACCTGCTGAATTTCCCAGAGGCACTATTTTTTTTAATGCTTCTTCTGGAAGCATTCCAAGAATTACTGCTGATTCTACATTAATGTGATTTCCAAAAGATCCAGCCACAAAGAAATGTGCTACATCTTTAAAGGTTATACCAACTTTTTCACATACAAGGCTGAGTATGCTGAACATCGCACCCTTTGATCTGATAAAACTTTTTACTTCACTTTCTTTTATATAAATTGATTTACCGTTTGCAGTTTTTTCTGGAGGCACCACAATAAATACAAATTCATCATTTATTTTATGGAATCTTTCAGGAAAAGCAGGGGGATTAAATTTTCCTTCTGGAGTGAGGAGTCCTTTTAAAAACATTTCTGCAATAAGTTCTATAATTCCAGAACCACATATCCCTGTGGGTGGAGTATTTCCTATGGTAAAAAATTTTACCTCTTTTTTTTCAGGATTTATAATTACTTTTTCTATGGCTCCTTCTTTTGCCCTTGATCCGCATTCGAAAATTCCTCCTTCAAGAGCCGGTCCTGCAGCACCTGCACATGCAAGAAGAAAGTCTTTATTACCAAGCACTACTTCTGCATTGGTGCCCACATCTATAAAAAAGTTTAGTTCCTCTTTTTTATGAATTTCTGAATAAAAAAGTCCTGCTATAAGATCTCCTCCAAAGTAAGTTCCTGCATTTGGAAACACGAAAACACCTGCTCCTTTTTCAGTTTTTAATCCAATTTCTTCTGCGTCAAAAATACCTATCCAGTTTGCACATGGAACATAGGGTTCGACAAAAAGATAATTTACAGGAAGTCCAAGTAAAAAGTGAGTCATGGTGGTATTTCCACAAATACTTATATAATAAACTCCTTTAAACTTTGCAAGCTCCTGATTAATAGCTCTAAGTGTGATTTCCTGAATGTATTTAAGTTTTTCTTCTTTTCTGGCAAAGTGAAGTCTTGTTAAAATATCTTCTCCTATTTCAATTTGAGGATTTGATATGGAAAACTCTTTAATGTTTTTATTTTTTAAAAAATCATAGATATAAAAAGCAATGGTGGTGCTACCCAGATCTATTGCAACACCTTTTACATTTTCAGGAGGTTTTTCAAAGATATCTATTAATTCATGATAATTTTCCTTTAAAACACATACCAACCACACTTTTCCTTTATTTTTCCTTAAAATATGAGGAAGTTTTCTGAGTGTTTTAAGAGAAAATTTTAAATTTTGAGATACTTTTTGAGGAAGATGTAAACTAAGAGCTTTTATAACTCTTTGAGTATCAAAATTAGGTTGCCCGAGAACAGGTTCTTCTACCTGAATTTCAAATACTTCAACTGTTTTTAAACATCCACCACGCATTGAGCTATCCATATATCCCCCTTTTTTTCGACCTTTGCCATGGTAAAGGTTGCACCTTTAACTTCAACTCCATAGCCAAATTTTTCTGGATCGAAATTTTCTCCCATAATTTTACCATTTAAATTATACTCTTTTTTTTGAGAATTCCACTTAATTGAGCCTCTAAATTCAAAAAAAAGAATGTTTTCTATATAAGAAATGCTAAGAGTTTTATTTATAAAGATTATGAAAAGTTCGTCAAGTTCTTCTGCAGAGAGGATTATGTTTGAGGAAAGAGAAGGGATTAATTTTGAAAAGTTAATGTTTTCTGTGAGGAGGGTGGCAAGGGCTTTAAGTGAGTTTGAAAAGGCTTCTTCCAAAGTTTTCCCATATCCTCTTATTCCTATGTCTGCTTTGTGTTCGAATGTTTCGAACGATTTTTTCATTTTTTTTTAGATTTGATTTAAAATGATGGACCATTTTAAATTTAACAAAAGTATTAAATCATTCAATAGTTTTGGAGGTTTTATGGGGATTGAAAATGTAGATATAATGGTTAAAATTAAGAGATTAGAGGAGGGGTGAGGTTTAAGAGGTGGTTGCCTCAGGGTCTTTGAAATGACTCTGGGGAGGAAAGTCCGGGCTCCACAGGGGAGGACGCCGGGTAACACCCGGAGGGAGTAATCCCTGGAAAGGGCCACAGAAAACAGACCGCCAGCGGCCAGAGGAAATTTTATTTCCTCTGGTGCGGGCAAGGGTGAAAAGGTGGGGTAAGAGCCCACCGCACTCCCTGGTAACAGGGAGTGGCACGGCAACCCCCGTCCGGAGCAAGGCCAAAGAGAGCGCAAATGGGTGCCCCGCCCAAAGCGCTCGGGTAGGCCGCTTGAGAGCAGGGGTGACCCTGCTCCAAGAGAAATAACCACCGCCCGGGATTAATCCCGGGTAACAGAACCCGGCTTACTTAAACCTCACCCCTCCTCCTGTTAAAAAATGTTTAAACAAATTAAATTTCTAAAAAGCGTTTTCGATTTAAATCAATTGCCACCTCCTGAACTCCCTGAAATAGCTTTTTTAGGAAGATCAAATGCTGGAAAATCCTCCCTTATAAACGCATTTTTAAATAGAAAAAATATAGCAAGAGTCTCTTCAACACCGGGATTTACTAAATCATTAAATTTTTTTAGAATAGATAATAAATTTTTCCTCGTCGATCTCCCTGGATATGGTTTTGCCAAAGTACCTTTGAAATTAAAACAAAAATGGAAATACCTCGTTGAAGGCTATTTGAAATCTATTAGAGATTTTAGATTACTCATCTTAATATTTGATATACGAAAAACACCAGATAAACTGGATCAATCCCTGATAAAATTTGTAAATCATTGTCGAAAAACTTATTGTATAGTTCTTAATAAAATAGATACTCTTTCTAAAAACGAAATAAAAAAACAAACCCAAATTTATAAAAAAATTTTTAGTATCCCGGAAAATTTTCCTCTCTTTTTAATTTCCTGCAAAACAAAAGAAGGTATAGAACCTTTACGCAAATTTATTCTTGATAAAATAACGGATTAACTTGTATAACTTTTTAACACTTTTTCTAAGGGTAGAGGTCTTGCTAAAAAAAATCCCTGAACTATATCACAACCAAGCTCTTTTAAGCGATCAAATTGTTCTTTTCTTTCCACTCCCTCAGCTATAACTTTCAGCTCCAATTTTTTGGCAAGTTCGAGAAGGGTTTCTACTATGATTAAGGATTTAGAATCTTCAAGCATTCTTTTAATATAAAAAGCATCAATTTTAATTATATCTACTGGATAATCGAGAAGATATTTTAAAGATGTTACACCTGTTCCAAAATCATCTATAGCAATCTTAACAAAAGGATCCGCCATTTTAACCAGCCTAAAACTTGTGAGTAATCGCTGAGGTTCATCTATAAAAGTTCTTTCAGTAATTTCTATTATAAGATTTTTTCCATATCCCTGATGTAATAATTCCAATAAATTTTTTAAAAAATCTTGATCTAAAAAAGAAGTGGGAGCTATGTTAAGAGCAATGGAAAAGTTTTTTAAACTTTTTTTCATAGTTTCTATTACTTTTTTAATTTCATTAAGACACCATTCTTCAAAAGATTTTAAATAAGGTCCTTTTTCAAGAGTTTCTATAAATGTTCCAGGTGAAATAATATTTCCATTTTTATCAATAATTCTGACCAATGTTTCAAAACCTGCAAGATCAAGGGTTAAAGTATAAAAATAAGGCTGAAAATGAAAAATAAATTTCTGGTTTTCAACTGCATAAGCAATAAGTTCTAAAGCCTGAGCCTCCTTTTCCAGATCCTCTTCAAGAAATTGAGTATAAAGGAGATATGTATTAGGTATTTCTTTACATTTTATCAAAGTTTTTTCTGCTTTCTCAAGTAATTCTTCAGGAGTTATTGCATCGTAAGGATAAATTACAATTGCTATATTTAAGTCCAGTTTAACTGTTTTTGAGTTGTATTTAATTGGTTTTTTAAAAAATTCCAGAATTTTTTCAGCAATTTCTACAGCAGTATTAAAAAGAACTTTTTTCGGTGGAAGTAAAAAGAAAAAAGCTATAAGATCCGGACCAAGTCTTCCCCAGGTGCATTGATATGAAATAAGATTTTGTAAATCAGGAAAAAGATTTTTTAAAAATAAGTTAACTTTTTCTATACCAAAAAGTAAATTTAATCTTTTAAAATCTCTAAAATCAATAAGATAAAGTAAAATTTCCGAAAATTCTTTTTCTTTTATTAACCTCCTAAGTTCTTCTTTAAATCCTATGTAATTATATATTCCCAATAAAGGATCAATATAAGGATTTAGTGCCATTTTTATAATCCAAAATCAAAATTCGTAATAAATATTTTAATACTTTCTTATTTTCTTTCAATTAATTTTTTAAAATTAACAAATTTTTATTAAATTTTTTATTTTTTAAAAATTTCTGCAAGTTTAAAGGGATCCGAGGCAACCACCGAAGTTCCACTGTAGATCTCCATCCCTCCTATATCAGAAGTTCTCGCCATGGGATCACCTCTATCAACCACCCTTATAAGTATGATATCCTTTTTTCCAAGTTTTGGCAAAAAAATACCCACATTAAAACTCCTAACTCCGAGTTTATAATAAAGTTTTAAAATCCTGCTCAATATGTCAGCTGTATCTATAAAATCTTCAGAAAGAATAATTACTTCTTTTTCTTTAACAGGGGTTAGATAAAACATAAGTTTTTTATTATTTACTTCCGCACCCAGCCCAAGAGTAAGATGGACTTTAAATAAATCTTGAAGATACTCTGAATTATATATTTTTTTATACTCATCACGCACTTTTGTAAGAAAAAGCTGTTTTCCATAAGGTTTCTGAGATATTAAAGCCTGAGCATGTCCATGAACTATACTGGCTCCTGCTTTCCACAAACAATTCCACATAAAAAAAGGATACTCCGCTCTTTTATCATATTCATTTGCTTTTAAAAACCATCTCCAGGCAACTTCTAAATAGTCTTTTATATATTCTTCATCAAAATAAAAAGGATCGTGTTTTTTAAAAACTATAACAGCATGTAAATAATCATATTTTGCAATATTGCTGGCAGTAATACAGTATTTTCCCTCGATCCTTCCAAAAACATCTGAAGGGGTTTTGTTTAGAGGATCGCAGAAAAAATCTCCTTCAGTTTCTTTAATCATATTAAAAATATCCTCCTTTGAAACCGCCTGAATAGGTCTTTTAGCTCTAAGCTCATTAAATAATGTGCTTTCATAGGTAAATTTGTTTGTTATTCTTACTATTTTTTGCTTTTCACATTCTCCAAATCTTTTCCTTGCCCAATCTTTTATTTTGTCTGGTAAAATAAATTTTCCCTCTTCTACATAAAATTCGTAAAACCTTTTAAATAAATCTCTTTTATCCTCTTCCAGATTTTCAACCAGTTCTTTCAGATTTAAAATACTTTTTTCCAATTTTACCTCCTTTTTTAAATATTAAATTTGAAAAGCACTATATCTCCATCCTGAATTTTATAATCTTTACCTTCGGTTCTAACTGCTCCCAGTTCTTTTGCTTTTTGAAAAGAACCTATTTTAATATATTCTTCATAATTTATAACTTCTGCACAAATAAACCCTTTTTCCATATCTGAGTGTATTTTCCCTGCTGCCTGAGGGGCTTTGGTTCCTTTTTTGACAAGCCATGCTCTTGCTTCTTCAGATTTGGTTGTAAAAAAACTTACAAGATTTAAAAGTTTTTTTCCTTCCTTCACAAGTTTATGCAGACCCGGTTCTTTAAGCCCCATTTCTTTAAGAAATTCTTTTTTTTCTTCTACCTCGAGCTCTGCAAGTTCTTCTTCAAATTTTCCACAGATTATTACAACTGGACTCCCTTCTTTTTCTGCAAGTTCTCTCAAAGATTTTACATAATCCGAATTTTCGCCTTCTGGGAGATCTTCCTCAGAAATATTCGCTATATACATAAGTGGTTTTACAGTAAGAAGAAATAATTCTTTTTCCATATATCTTTTTTCTTCCCTGTCAAAGTCTTTTATGTAATACCTTATGGGTTTCATATCTTCTTCCAGAATCTTTTTAATTTTATTTAAAAGTAAAAGTTCTTTTTTGGCTTGATTTTTTCCTGTTTTTGCAAGTTTTTCTACCCGGGCAAGTCGTTTTTCTACAGTTTGAAGGTCAGCTATTATTAACTCAAGGTTAACTATTTCTGCATCTCTTACTGGATTAAGATCACCCTCTACATGAGGAATTTCCGGATTTTTAAAGCATCTTATTACATGAGCAATAGCTGAAACTCCTCTTATATGAGAAAGAAATTGATTTCCCATTCCCTCGCCCTTCCCCGCACCCCTTACAAGACCTGCTATATCAACAAATTCTATAGTAGCAGGAATTATCTTTTTGCTCTTTTCAAGTTCTGCAATTTTATAAAGTCTTTCATCAGGAATACCTGCTTTCCCTATGTTGGGTTCTATGGTGCAAAAAGGATAACTCGCAACTTCTGCTTTAATATTTTGAATAAGAGCATTAAATATAGTGGATTTTCCTGCATTGGGAAGTCCAACAATTCCTATGTTCATTTTTTTCCCTCTTACAGTATTAAGATTTTATTCCCTTTTCCAGAAGGGTATAGATTTCCTGAGGAAATTTTACAGGTTTCCCTTCTTCATTAACAGGTATATGAACTGTGTAACCTTCTACCAGAGTTTTTTCCTCCTTTTTTATTGCATAGAAAAAAGTAATTTTCCTCTGTTTTAGTTCTTTTATTTCTGTATAAATAGTTAAATAGTCGTCGTATTTTGCAGAAGCTTTATATTTAACCCATACCTCAATTACTGGTAACATTATTTTATATTTTTTTTCTATTTCTTTATAACTTATTCCCAGTGAACGAACAAGCTCGGTTCTTCCTATTTCAAAAAGTCTTAGATAGTTTGCGTAATAAACAACTCCTCCGCAATCCGTGTCTCCATAAATTACCCTGTATTTTACTTCTTTTTGCATTTCATACCTCTTGCAAAATTTTTTTCTTGAGTTTTAATACAAATTATTATGAGTAATAAAATTTTATCTCAAAAAGTTAAAAAAGTAATAGCTGGAGAAAAAAGAATTCAAAAATTGATAGAAAAGATAGGCGGAAAAATTTTGAGTAATTATCCTGTTCTTGATAGAGTTGCTTTAATTGGCATTCAAACAGGGGGCACACCTCTTACAAATAGATTAAAGAATTATCTCGAAGCAAAAACCGGAACAACCATTCCGGTTGGTTACTTAGATATAACTCTTTATAGAGACGACTGGACAAGAATTTCCAATCAGCCCGAGATAAAAAAGACAGAAATTCCCTTTTCTATAGAGGATCTTATAGTAATTCTGGTTGATGATGTAATTTATACAGGAAGAACTGTGAGAGCTGCAATGGATGCCCTTATAGATCTCGGAAGACCAAGAAAAATAGAGCTCGCTGTTCTGGTTGATAGAGGAGGGAGAGAGTTTCCTATTGAGCCTAATTATGTGGGGATAAGGATAAAAAAGATTGGTTTTAATGAGTATGTTTCAGTTTATTTTAAGGAAATTCATGGTTTTGATAAAATATGTCTTGAAGTTTACAGTTGAGAGAGGATTAAGAAGTTTTTTGTTTTTGAGGTTGATAGGTGCAGAGGGGTTCTTCTTCCAGGTAATCTCCTGTTGCTTCATATGCTCTTGCTCTGCATCCTCCACAAACTCTTAAGTATTCACAAATTCCACATTTTCCTTTGTAATTTTTAAAATCTCTAAGTTTATTGAAGACTTCTGAATTTTCCCACACATCTTTAAAACTTTGTTTTCTCAGATCTCCACACGGGATTTCGAGATAACCACAGGTTTGAACCACTCCTACATGAGAAATAAAGCAAAAACCGGTGCCAGCAAGACATCCTCTTGTTACTGCATCCAGTCCAAAAGTTTTGAAGTCAACCTTTTTTCCTTCTTTTTTTGCTCTTTGTCTCAGTATTCTGTAATAAAATGGGGCACAGGTTGCTTTTAGCTGAAGCCCTGATTTTTCTCTCTGTTCGTAAAACCAGTGAAGAATCTCTTCATATTTCTCAGGAGAAATACTCTGATTTTTTAGTTCTTTTCCTCTACCCACAGGAACCAAGAGAAATACATGATGAGCAACTGCTCCGAGTTTTTTAGCAAGTTCGTGAACCTTAGGGATTTCTTCTATGTTTACAGCTGTAATAGTGGTATTTATTTGAAAAGGGATTCCTACTTTTTTCAGAACTTCTATTCCTTTTATAGCTCCTTCAAAAGCACCTGGCATTTTTCTAAAACCATCGTGTGCTGAAGGATCAGCTCCATCGAGACTTATACTGACTCTTGCAATTCCACAGGCTTTTAATTCTTTTGCAATATCCTCTGTCAGAAGGGTTCCGTTGGTAGCAAGAACAGGTTTAAATCCACATTCCACTGCTTTTCTGGTTATTTCAAAAATATCCTTTCTAAGTAAAGGTTCTCCTCCAGTTAAAATAATAACAGGAGAAGCAACTTCTTTTATTTCTTCCATTATTCTAAAAATTTCTTCTTTAGTAAGCTCATTGGAATAAGGTCCTCTGGAAGCTCCTGCTCTACAATGCACACAGTCGAGGTTACAGCTTCTTGTAAGCTCCCAGGCTATAAGTCTTGGTTTGAATTCTTTTTTTTCTTTCATACTTCATCCCTTTTTAAATAACTTTTTACAGGATTTCTGAGGGTTCCTATGTTTTCAATTTTTATTTCTACAACATCTCCGTGTTTAAGAGGTCCAACTCCTGGGGGTGTGCCTGTTGCTATAACATCTCCTGGACAAAGTGTCATAATTTCTGAAATAAACTTCACCAGTTCAAAAACATTAAAAATCAGTTCTCTGGTTGAGGAATCCTGTTTAACTTTTCCATTTACAAAGGTTTGGATTTTAAGGTCTGAAGGATCTATTTCAGTTTCTATAAAAGGACCAAAGGGGGCAAAGGTATCAAAACTTTTTGCTCTTGTCCACTGTCCATCTTTTTTTTGAAGATCTCTTGCAGTAACATCATTAAAACAGGTGTAACCAAGGATGGCAGATTCAACCTCTCGATAATTTTTGGGATTATGAAGAAACGATTTTATTACCACAGCGAGTTCTCCTTCATAGTGAACTTCTTTACTTTGAGGCGGAAGAAAAATGGTGTCTTCATGGGCTATTACTGCTGAGGGGGGTTTTAAAAATAAAATGGGTTCTTCAGGCACAGGCATATTAAGTTCTCTTGCGTGATCTTTATAATTCAATCCAACTGCAACTATTTTGGTGGGTGAAGTAGGAGGTAAAATTTTTAGTTCAGAAAGAGGGTATTTATCAGAGACATCAAGATTATTTTTGGAAAAATTTAAGGGGAAGGAGATATTCTGATTGGTAATTTTGTAAACATAATTTTTTTCTACAATTCCTAAAAATATTTTTGAATCGTGAACGAATTTTCCTAATTTCATGGGAAATATTTTAAAATAGGTTTTTTATTTTTCCAGAGTATGAAGGAAAAATTAGCTTTACTAAATTGAAAAATGAGTTATATTTTATAATCGGAGGAGTGCCCGAGTGGACGAAGGGGGCGGCCTTGAAAGCCGCTGAGGGTCTTTACGGCCCTCCGGGGGTTCGAATCCCTCCTCCTCCGTATTCTCTCAAAAATTTATAAATATTCTGCTCATGTTTAAATTTTTTAGAAAAAAAGATAAAAAAGAAGAAAAAATCTCTCAGGAACAAATAGAAAATAAATCCGAAGAAATAAAATCTGAAGAAAGTTCAAAAAAAGGCGGCTTTTTAAGCAGATTCAAAAAGGAAAATCTTTTAGAAAAGTTTAAAAAAGGTCTTTCTAAAACCAAAGAGAAATTAAGTTCTGCTTTTTCTGAATTTTTTGAAGTTGACAAAATTGTTGATTTACAGACACTTGAGGAACTCGAAGAAACACTTATATTGGCTGATCTGGGGGTTGATACGACTCTGGCTCTTCTGGAACCTATTAAAAATAAAGTATTACAGGGTGAGACAATTACTACCAAACAATTAAAACATCTGTTGAGAGAACAGATGATAAATTTTTTAAAGGAGGCTGAATCTACTTTTCCTCCTGCTGGTAAACCGTCAGTTTTATTTTTTGTAGGAGTAAACGGAGTTGGGAAAACCACCACAGTAGCAAAATTAGGTAAAAGATTAAAAGATGAAGGATTTTCCGTTGTTCTTGTAGCTGCTGATACTTTTAGAGCAGCTGCAATAGATCAATTAAAAAAATGGGGGGAAAGAATAAATGCTCCTGTAATAGCCCTTCAAGAAGGAGCAGATCCAGGAGCAGTTGTTTATCAGGGGATAACTTATGCTCAAAAACATAAAATTGATGTAGTTCTTATTGATACTGCTGGAAGACTACATACTAAATACAATTTAATCGAAGAATTGAAAAAAATGGTAAAAGTGATGAATAAACTTACTCCTTCAGAGGCACAGGAAATTATTCTTGTTCTGGATGCAACAACAGGGCAGAATGCAATGAGTCAGGCTGAACACTTTTCTTCTGCAATTCCTATAAATTCTGTTATTATTACCAAAATGGATGGGACAGCAAAGGGAGGCATAGCAGTTGCTATTTCTCATCAATTTAATTTACCCATAAGATTTGTAGGACTTGGAGAAAAGCCAGACGATCTGGTTCCTTTTGATAAAAAGGCATTTGTAAACGCGATACTACCGGATTAAGAAATAAGCCGGGGTGGCGGAACTGGGAGACGCGCCAGGCTCAGGACCTGGTGGGAGTTAATCCCGTGCGGGTTCGAGTCCCGCCCCCGGCACTCCATATAAAATTCCCTGAAATTTCAAAAATAAAATCACAATATTTTTACAAAAATTGTCTTTAATCCAGACTTGCCTTTTTTGTGAATTTCAAGTAAATTATTTAAAATAATTATATCAAAGTAAAACAATGAAAATGAAAGAAATTACCTTAGCTGTCTGCCCCCACGATACCAAAAAGTGGTTTAAATACTGGGAACATTTTGCCAAAAAATTACAAGAAAAATTAAAACTTAAAGTTACTCTTGTCACTTTTAAAGATTTTGAAGAAGAAAGAGAAAGAATAAAAAAAGAAAATTTTGATCTTTATTATGCAAGTTCCGAAGTTGTTATTAATCTGATTGAAAAAGGATATGCTCCGCTTGCTAAATTTAAAAAAAATAGAGATGTTATTGCCCTTATAGGTAAAAAGTTTCCAGTTCAAAAAAAACCCATAACCATTGCTCTTCCATATCATAAATTTTTCCTTCTTGTTTTCCTTAAACTGAAACTGCATAAAAAGGATGTCTTTTTACATTTTACTAATATATGTAAAGAAGCAGTCGAACTTCTTGAAAAGGGAATTGTTGATCTTGCTATAATATGTGAAGATAATTTTCGTGTTCCTGAAGGAGTAAAAATATTTGAAGAATATAGTGTTGATTTTCATCATCTTTTTATGTGCAAGCCGGAATTGAAAGACATTTTAAAACCTGCCCTGCTTGAATTTGAGGAACTCGAAGAGGCAGGTGAAAAAGATGTAGAATTTTTAAAAGGACTCTTTAAAGAACTGGAAGATCTTATTGAAAACTGGCAAAATGCAGATATTGCCAAAGCTATTTTTAATGCTCCCAATGTGGGAGTAGCAATTTATCAGGAAAAAGTAGTTTATGCAAATGAATATATATGTAAACTTCTTGGATATTCTCCTGAAGAAATAAAAAATTACAGAATAGAAGAACTTGTAGGAGAAGAATTTCAGGAAGAGATAAGGAAAATAAGAGAGAGACGACTTAAAGGTGAAAAGTTTGTAGTAGTCAGAGAATATTTAAGATTTAAAAGAAAAGATGGCTCTACTGGATGGGTGTTGCTTTTTGCAGACACCATTCTTTATCAGGGAAAACCGGCTGGACTTGTAATTGCTATAGATGTTACAAAAAGAAAAAGACTTGAAGCTCTTTATAGTATCCTGAAACAAATTCACGAAGTTCTTATTACCTGTCTTGAAGAGAAAGAAGTGTGTAAAAAATTAAGCGAGGTTTTACTTGAAAAACTGAGTTTAAAAGCAATCTGGATAGGAACTTATAATGAACTCTGTAAATGTCTGGTTCCTTTTTATACTCAGGGATTGAAAGAATATTTACCAACTCTCAGGATTCCTCTGGAGGAAAAGGGAAATATAATTAATCCTGTTACAGTGTCTTTTAAAAATAATAAAATTTTTGTAATTCCTGATGTTAATAAACTTCCTGAAAATATTCCCTGGCGTGAAGAAATTGCAAAATTTGGTATCCGCTCTTTGAGTATAATTCCTATAGAGAAACAAAAAAAGGTCAATTTTGTAATAACTCTGCTTTCTGAGAATCCGCGATTTTTTGAAGAAGAAAATCTTGAGATTTTAAAAAAGATCAAAGAAAGTATTGAATTTGCTTTTGCTCGAATAGAAGAAATTAAAAGAAATACTATTATAGCTGAAGCTATTAAAAACTTAACAGAACTTTTTATTATTATTGATGAAAATTGTAAAATTATCTATGTGAATAATGCAGTTACTAAAATTACTGGTTACAGTGCAGAAGAGCTTATAGGTAAAAATTGTGCTGTATTAAGACCCCAGCCTCAAGATAAAATATTTGAAGAAAAAATAAAAGAGTGTTTTATTTTTGACAAAACCTATACTTTAACGGTGCCTTATCAGAGGAAGAACGGAGAAACTTTTTATGTATATCAAACCATGTTTCCTGTTAAATTACCAGGAGGGGTTAAAAGACTTGTTATTCTTGGAACAGATGTTACAAAAGAGATTAAACTTTTTAAAGAACTGGAAAAATCCAAACTTTATGATTCTTTGACGAATATATTAAATTTACAGGGATTTATATACAAAATTGCCGAAACTCTCGAAAAATCTCTGGGTCCTTCTCTTTTTATAATTATAGACATATATAACTTTTCTCTTATTAACAGAAATTACGGTTTTACAGCAGGGAATCAGATTTTAAAAGAGATTGCTCAGAGACTTGTAAATAACTTCAGGCAGTGTGATATCATAGGCAGGCTTGGGGGAGATGAGTTCGGAATATTTGTTCCCAATTTAAAAGATGAAAAAGAAGGACTTGTTGCTATTACGAAAAAAATACACAGAATTTTTGAAAAACCTTTTGTTGTGGAGGGGCAGGAACTTACTGTAAATATAAACATAGGAATTGCAATCCATCCAAAAGATGGCAAGATTTTTAAAAATCTTTACGAAAGGGCTTCTCTTGCACTTGCAGCAGCTAAAAAAGAAGGTGCAGGTGAAACAAAAATCTTTAATGAAGAAATAGAAAAAGAAATAGAAAATCTTTTAAAAATAGAAAAACTCGTGGAAAAAGCTCTGAAGAAAAATCTGTTTACTTTTTACTATCAGCCTTATTTCAGAGCCAAAGATCTTAAACTCATTGGTTTCGAAGCACTTGCAAGAATAATAGACGAGGATGGAACCGTTTATTCCCCTGCAATATTTATAGATTTTCTGGAGAATAGCAAGTATCTTATAGATTTCGAAGATTGGGCTTTACAGAAAATAGAAGAACAGATAAAAAAATGGAAGGTGCCCATATCTTTTAATGTCTCTGCCAGAAGTTTTAGAAGAGACGATTTTATAAAAAAACTGGAAAAGGTGTGTAAAAAATGTAAAAAACTCTTTGTTATAGAAATTACTGAAAGAGTTTTTATAAATAATATGGAAAGAGCAGTAAAAATTTTACAGACCCTTAAAGAGCATTCAAACATTGCAATCGATGACTTCGGAACAGGGTATTCGTCTTTTAATTATCTTAAAGAACTTCCAGTTACCATTTTAAAACTTGATATTACTTTCACTAAAAGACTTCTTGAAGATGAAAAAGATAGATTAATTGTAAGAAGTATAATCAAACTTGCTAAGTCTTTAAAAATAAAAACTCTTGCAGAAGGAGTTGAAAAAGAAGAACAGATGGAACTTCTTAAAAAATTTAAGTGTGACTTTTTACAGGGATATTTACTGGCAAAACCGGTTCCTGCTCAGGAAGTCGAAAGGCGGTTTTTATCAGTTAAAAATTTGTAAGCTTCTTTTGAAGAAATCTTGAATTCTTCTGCAATAATTTTTGCCACCTCTTTTTTCTTTATTCCAAGTTTTAAAAATTTTTCTGCAAATTTTAATATCTTTTCTTCTGATATTTCTTCTTTTTCACAAGAAGGAGAAGGCATAATTATTAATGTTATTTCTCCTTTAAATTTTTCTTTTTTACAAAGCTTCTGAAGGTCGGTCCAGGTGAGTTCTTCGTGAAGTTTGGTAAGTTCTCTTGCCAGAAAGCATTCTCTGTTTCCCAGTATTTTTATTAAATTTTCTGCTGTTTTTGAGAGTCTATGAGGTGCTTCAAAAATAATCAGGGGCAGATCCTGAGGTAATCTTTTTAAGATTTCCTGCTGACGATTAAATTCCCGCGGTAAAAAACCCAGAAAAATAAAACCTTTTTGAAGAGAAACTCCTGCTACACTGAGAGCACAGGTAAGGGCAGAAACTCCTGGCACAGGCACAACCTTAATGTTTTCCTGATGCGCTTTTTTTACAAGCCATGCTCCTGGATCAGAAATAAGAGGGGTTCCTGCCTCACTCACAAGCACCACATCTTCCCCATTCTTAAGAAGCTGTAAAATCTTCTCTTCCTTTTCCCTTTCCACATCTTTATAAAAACTGATAAGTTTTTTACTTCCACACTGATAATGATTGAGAAGTCTTTTAATACTTCTTGTATCCTCACATACTATAAATTTTACTTTTTTAAGAACCTCCAGAGCCCTTAGAGTAATATCCTTAAGGTTACCTATGGGTAATCCCACCACAAATAAACATCCACTCATTTTTCAAATTCCCCTGTTTTTATTTTAATTTTACCTCTTTTCTAAAATGAAAATAGCATTAATATTAAAAAACAAAAGTTTTTCTGTAAGTTCTCTGTTTTTTCAGGAGGTCCGGAAATGAAGTATGTAGGACTTGATGTTGGTTCCGGGACAGGGAAGATCGTGGTTTTAAACGAAAATAAGGAAGTTCTCTTCTGGAGATACGAAAGAACTCACGGACAACCTATAGAAACCGCAGAAAGATTACTTTCAGAAGTTGAAAAAGAATTTGGTGGAGAACTCTCCGGGATTACCTGCACTGGAACAGCAGGAAAAACAATTTCTCAAATTCTTGGATGTGCCTTTATAAACGAGGTTATGGCTCATGCAAAAGCTGCAACTTTTTTTCATCCCGAAGTAAAAACCATAATAGACATAGGGGGAGAGGACTCAAAACTCGTTTTTATCACTCACGAAAGGGGAATTCCTGAAATAGAAGACTTTGCTTTGAATACTCTTTGTGCAGCAGGAACAGGTTCTTTTCTTGAACAGCAGGCAGCCCGTCTTGGATACACCATAGAAGAATTTTCAAAACTCGCACTCGAAGCTAAAAACATCCCCAGAATAGCTGGTAGATGCACTGTCTTTGCCAAGTCAGACATGATTCACCTTCAGCAGGCTGCTGTTCCTGACTGTGAAATAATTGCAGGACTCTGCTTTGCCATAATAAGAAACTTAAAAAGTAACCTCGCCAAAGGAAGACAGATTCTCCCTCCTCTTGTCTTCCAGGGAGGAGTTGCTGCAAATCTCGGAGTAAGAAGAGCAATAAAAGAAATATTTAATCTTAAAGACGACGAGCTTATTATACCAAAGTATTTTAAAATAATGGGGGCAATAGGAGCAGGTCTTTATGGTCTTGAAGGAAAGGCAACCTCGGATTACAAAGGTTCTGAAATCTTAAGACAATACTTAAAAGAAAGAAAATACGATCCTCCCCGCCACCCTGTGCTTTATCCTTTTAAGTCTCTTGAAATTTCTAAAGAAATTCAGAAAAAAATTGAAGAAAAGATATCCAGAAG
>CAZWTB010000073.1:0-2553 GCA_964636875.1 uncultured Thermodesulfatator sp. | reverse complement strand
CTTTTTTGAGTTTTTTTACTTCTTTTTCCAGAATTTCCATCCCTGTTTCAAGGGTTTCAAGAAACTTTTCTTCTTCCTTTCTAAGAACTTCTTTTATCAAATTTTCTGCTTTTTCTATTTCAGGATAAACCTCTCCAAATTCCTGTATAACAGAAGGAACCAGATTATAAAGAAATGGTTCCCCAAGCCCGAGTATTTTTCCAAATCTTTCTGCTCTTCTTATAATCCTTCTCAAAACATATCCCCTTCCCTCATTCGAAGGAATTAATCCTTCTGCTATAAGAAAAACCGATGCTCTAATGTGATCAGCTATAACTTTAAAAGCAACTTCTGTTTCCTTTGATTCTTTAAACTCTCTTCCTGTAATTTCTGCAATTTTTTTTATTATTGGAGCAAAAAGATCAGTTTCATAATTGGTTGGAACTCCCTGAAGCACTGCTGTAATTCTCTCAAGTCCCATTCCAGTATCTATACAACCCTTTGGTAATGGTTTTAGTTCTCCTTTTTCATTCCTTTCGTATTGCATAAAAACGAGATTCCATATCTCAAGGTATCTATCACAATCACAACCCGGTTTACAATCAGGTTTTCCACAACCAAATTTTTCTCCCTGATCATAAATTATTTCAGAACAGGGACCACACGGACCGGTGTCTCCCATTGCCCAGAAGTTATCCTTTTCTCCGAGTTTAACTATTCTATCCTCGGAAAGCCCTGCTATTTTTTTCCAGAGCTCACCTGCCTCGTCATCCTTTTCATAAATAGTAACATAAAGTCTTTCCCTGGGTAAAGAAAACACTCTGGTTACAAGTTCCCAGGCAAATGCTATGGCTTCTTTTTTAAAGTAATCTCCAAAAGAAAAGTTCCCCAGCATTTCAAAAAAGGTGTGATGTCTTGCAGTATAACCTACATTTTCGAGATCATTATGTTTTCCACCTGCTCTTACACACTTCTGACAGGAAACAGCTCTTTTATAAGGGCGTTTTTCTTCTCCGAGGAAAACTTTTTTAAACTGAACCATTCCTGCATTTGTAAAAAGAAGTGTTGGATCATCCGCTGGAATAAGGGAAGAACTTGGAACCACTTCGTGTCCCCGTTCTTTAAAAAATTCCAAAAAAATCTTCCTCACTTCTTTTCCTTTCATAAAATAATCCTCCTTTCCTAACTCAAACCTTTTGTTTTACATTTTAATAAAACTTACAGGAAAAACAAGAAAGATTTAAATTAAAAGTGCTTTAATAAAATTTTAAACAAATTTAAATTTCTTAAATCTTTTTATATTTTATCTTTTCTGTTGAAGGGTTTTTAAAGCATGGTAAAATTTGAGATTATTAAATAACCAACATTAAAAAAATTCCTGCAGGAGGGCTAAACAATGAATACAAAAAACTACAAAATTGCAGTTATTCCTGGTGATGGAACAGGTCCCGAAGTTATAAGAGAAGGAGTAAAGGTTCTTGAGGCTGCTGGAAGAAGATTCGGAATAAAGTTTGACTGGAACTACTTTGACTGGGGAGGAGAAAGATATTTAAAGACAGGTGAAACCATTCCAGAAGGAGGAATCGAGGAACTAAAAAAACATGATGCCATTTATCTTGGAGCAATAGGGCATCCTGATGTCAAACCCGGTATTCTGGAAAAGGAGATTCTTTTAAGAATTCGTTTTGAACTCGATCAGTATGTGAATCTAAGACCAGTTAAACTTTATCCAGGGGTATGGACACCTCTTAAAGATAAAGGACCAGAAGACATAGACTTTGTGGTTGTGAGAGAAAATACAGAAGGACTTTATGCTGGAGGTGGTGGATTTTTGAGAAAAGGAACTCCTTATGAAGTCGCTATTCAGGAATCCATAAATACGAGATATGGAGTAGAAAGATGCATTAGATTCGCCTTTGAATACTGCAGAAAGAGAAACAAAAAGAAAAAAATAACCCTTGTTGGAAAAACCAATGTTTTAACCTATGCCTGGGACCTGTGGTATAGAGTTTTTCAGGAAGTTGGAGAGGAGTATCCAGACATAGAAAAAGACTATGCCCATGTAGATGCAACCTGTATGTGGTTCGTAAAAAATCCTGAGTGGTTTGATGTTATAGTAACTGACAACATGTTTGGAGACATTATAACTGACCTTGGTGCAATAATTCAGGGAGGAATGGGAATTGCTGCAGGAGGTAATATAAATCCTCAGGGAGTTTCTATGTTTGAGCCCATAGGGGGTTCTGCTCCCAAATATACCGGAAAAAATGTTATAAATCCCCTTGCAGCAATCTGCGCAGGAATGATGATGCTTGAATGGCTTGGAGAAGAAGAAGCAGCAAAAGCCATAGAAAATGCAGTAATAAAAGTGTGTAGAGATCACCTGAAAAGTATGTCTGCAGGAAAAATGGGTTACACCACGAGCGAAGTAGGAGATCTGGTTGCAAAATATACCGAAGAAGGAGTAGAACTTTAAAATGCATGTTAAACCTGAACCTGAAAGAAATACCCGAATCTCCAGGAGTTTATCTTTTTAAAGGAAAAAAAGGAGAGGTCCTTTATGTAGGTAAGGCT
>CAZWTB010000072.1:0-6549 GCA_964636875.1 uncultured Thermodesulfatator sp. | reverse complement strand
GTGGAAGGCTTAAAGATTGCAAAGGAAAAAGGGCTTCACACTGTTGGACTTGGGGGAGGGGATGGAGGAAGGATGAAGGAATTTTGTGATATTTTGATACTTGCTCCAAGCAAAGAAACCCCAAGAATTCAGGAATGTCATCTACTCTTTATACACATTTTTGCAGAACTCGTGGAAAAAAGTATTTTTGAAGGTTTATAAAGGATGCTTCTTGCAATAGAGACTTCCTGTGATGAAACAGGAGTGGCTCTTTTTGATGAAGAAGGGAGACTTATAAAAGAACTGGTTTTTTCACAGGTTGATCTTCATTCTCAATTTGGTGGAATAGTCCCAGAAATAGCCTCCAGAAAACATCTGGAGATTTTACCTTTGCTTACGAAAAGTCTTTTAAAATCTGCAGGAGCAGAAATAGGAGATATAAAAGCTATTGGAGTTACTTTTGGACCGGGACTTATAGGATCTTTGCTTGTGGGAGTTTCTTTTGCAAAAGCACTTGCCTTTGCTTTAAAAATCCCGGTGATAAAAGTAGATCATCTCATTGCTCATCTTTTTGTGATTTTTCTTGAAAAAAAAGTAGAATTCCCTTTTATCGGGCTTCTTGTTTCAGGAGGACATACTGCTCTGTTTTTAATTAATTCCTGGGAGGAAATTTTTTTAATAGGGCACACCAGAGATGATGCAGGAGGAGAAGCCTTTGACAAGGTTGCCAAACTACTTGGACTTGGCTATCCAGGAGGACCTGTTATAAGTGAACTCGCAAAAAAAGGAGATCCTGAAAAAGTCAAATTTCCCCGTCCGCTTTTAAATGAAAACACCTTTGACTTCAGTTTTTCAGGATTAAAAACAGCAGTAGTAAACTATCTTAAAAAAAATCCTGATTATAAAAAAGAGGATGTGTGTGCTGGTTTCGAAGAAGCTGTGTGTGAGGTGCTTGTAAAAAAAACACTTTTTGCCTGTGAAAAGTTAAAAATTCCCAGAGTGGTTGTTGCAGGAGGGGTTGCTTCAAATGAGAGATTAAGAAAAAAATTATTTGAAGAAGGAAGAAAAAAAGGGATAAAAGTTTATATGCCTGATAAAAAGTTTTGCACTGATAATGGGGTTATGGTTGGGGTGGTTGCATTTTATAAGTGGAAAAAAAGAGAATTCTGCCCACTTACAGAGGAGCCCTATGCAAGAGCTGTTTTTAAAAAATTATCCACCTTTTGTTAACACTTTTACAATTTATTTAAAAATTTTATTAACCTGTGCTTGACTTAACTATAAAAAATTATTATAAATAATTTAAAGCTCTTTCAAAAAGGAGGGGTTATGAATGCACAGGCAGTAGCAGATGCAGTTAAAAAGGCAGTGGAAGAAATAATAGGGGCTTATTTAATGAAAAAACCAGTTTTAAAAGAAACAAAAGTCAGACAGGACGATAAAGGATTAAAGGATATTTCAGTAATTGTAGGACTTGCAACAGATAAACTTGAAGGTGTTTTTATAGTGAGTTATGATAAGCACATAATTTTTGATTTTATGAAAACCATGCTTGGAGAAGAAGTCAATGAGATTAATCAGGAAGTAATAGATGCAAGTGGAGAAATGACCAATCAAATATGCGGAAGTTTTAGAAGAGAGTTTGAGAAATCAGGAATTTCTCTTCAGGCATCAACTCCTTCTATAGTTACAGGGGAAAATCACACCATTAAAATACCAAGCAAAATTCCCAGAATGATCTTCTGTTATGATGTAGATGGAAAAGATCTGATTGTAGAATTTGGTTTGGTTAAAAAGGGATAAATAAAAGATGTCCAGAAATTTTAAAATAGCGATTTCAATGGGATGTCCAGCAGGGATAGGTCCTGAAATTATTCTTAAGTCACTGCCTTTTTTCTCTGAGTATTTTTCGAACCTTTTAATAATTGGTGACAAAAAGGTTTTAAAAACAACAGCGGATCGTCTTGGAGTTCCTTATCCAGAAAAAGTAGAAGTATTAAGTCTTTCAGAACTCGACATAACACCCGGAAATCCCACTTTAGAAGGCTACAGAGCAATGGCTTCTTATTTTCAAAAAGCTATAGAACTTGCTAAAAAAGGGGAAGTTCAGGGAATTGTTACTGCACCTATAAGTAAAGAAGGACTTGCAAAGGCAGGAATTCCCTTTTCAGGACATACGAGCTGGCTTGCAAAGGAGTTTAATACAGAAGATTATGTAATGTGCTTTTACGGAGAAAAACTGATTGTTTCTCTTGTTACCATACACATTCCTCTTAAAAAAGTGCCGGAAAGTCTTTCAGAAGAAAAAATAGTAAAAGTCTGCAGACTTTCTTACAATTTTTTGCAAAAAATAGGAAAGGAGGGAAAAATAGCAGTTTGTGGAGTTAATCCTCATGCAGGAGAATCAGGACTTCTTGGAGACGAGGAAATTAATATTATAGAAAAGGCTGTAAAAAGATGTGCTAAAATGGGGCTTCCTGTAGAAGGACCTTTTCCTGCTGATACTATTTTTTACTGGGCTTATAGAGGAGAATACGCGCTTGTAGTTGCAATGTATCACGACCAGGGGCTTGCTCCTTTTAAACTCCTTCACTTTGAAGACGGAGTAAACATAACACTGGGACTCCCGATTGTTAGAACCTCTCCGTGTCATGGAACAGCTTATAACATAGCAGGAAAGGGAATTGCAAATCCAGGCAGTTTTACTTCTGCTTTAAAACTCGCAATAAAACTCCTCTCATGTTAGTCCTTGGAATAGACCCGGGCTGGAATAACTTTGCCTATGCCCTTGTAAAAAAAGAAGGAGAGAATTTTATTTTAAAACACTGGTGCACTTTAAAACTGACCAAATTTAAAATTGAGCAAAAAAAACTGGGTATTCTTTATTCAGCTCTTACAGAGGTTATAAGAAATGAAAAACCTGATCTGATAGTTGTAGAATCTGTGCTTCCCAGGGCAAATCCTGATTCAGCTTTAAAACTTGGTTATACTCAGGCTATTGTTTTGCTTCTTTCTGAACTTTTCAGCATACCGGCTGAATTCATTCATCCCACTGAGGTTAAGAAAATTATTGCAGGAAACGGAAAAGCTGGAAAAAGTGACCTTAAACAAATTTTTCTAAACTTAATGGGCTCAATTATACGCAAAGAAGCAGAAACTGAAGCGGATTCTCACAAAATTGATGCTTTTTTTATTGCAATGAGCTATCTTTTAAAAAATCAGGAATAAAAATGCTTTATTCTTTAAAGGGAACACTAAAAGAGCTTATTCCTCCAAATAAAGTAGTTCTTGAGATAGGAGGAATTTGCTGGGAAATTTTGATTCCCTTTAATCTTATTCAGATTTTAAGGGAAAAACTTCTGGGAAAAGAAGTGCTTTTTTATGTTGTGCCTTTTTTAAGGAAAGAGGAATACCTGGAGCTTTATGGATTTTTGCAAAAAGAAGAAAGGGAGCTTTTTTTAAAGTTAACGACTCTTTCTAAAATAGGACCCAAAACAGCCCTGAATATTCTTTCTGTTTTTTCTCCTGAGGAACTCAGGAGCGTTATTTTTGAAAAGAGGGTGGAAGAACTTGCCAGAATTCCGGGAATAGGAATAAGACGAGCTGAAAAACTCTTTCTTGACTTAAAAAATCTTTTCTTAAAAAAAGGAAAAAAAGGAATTGTTCTGCCTCCGGAAAAAGAACTTCTTCTTGAAGAAGCAAAAAGCTGTCTTGTAAGTCTTGGTTTTAAAGGAAAAGAGGTAGAATCTTTACTTTTTAAAATTTACGAAGAAAAAGATAATCTTGAAACTTTAATTAAAAAGGCTTTAAAAGAACTTGTTCCAGAGACTAAAAAAGAGTTTTTTTAAAAACTTGTCAGGAAACTTTTTTGTCTTAAAATTAAAAGTAGGAAATCCTTTTTTCTGGATTAAAAGATGCGTGTTTTTGCTTCTGGTCTTTATTATGGTGTTTATTTAGGGAATTCTGCAAGTTCAGCGAAATCTTTAAAGAATTCCATGCAGGAGACTGCTCAGAATATTGCAGAGCGCATAGAGGAGCAGAAAATACAGATGATAATAGAGAAACTCAAACTCAGGGAAAAACGGGTTATAGCTCATGAGATGGCTCATAAGGCTGTTGGAGGAAGATATGCAGGTGCTGTGCATTATGTATATACAAGAGGACCGGATGGGAAGTATTATATAACTGGTGGTGATGTTTCCATTGATGTTTCTGAGGAACCAGATCCTGAAGCAACGATAAGAAAAATGGAAATAGTAAGAGCTGCTGCCCTTGCTCCTGTTGATCCTTCTCCTCAGGATATAAGAGTGGCTCAAATTGCTACTATGAAAGAAATGAAAGCAAGGCTTGAGCTTCAAAAACAAAAGGCTCAGGAAATGGAAAAAGCAGAAAAAAATCTTCAGCAAAAAAAGGGAATTCATCTGGATATCGTTGTTTAATTAAAAAAAATTATTATGTATCTTCAGATAGAAGTCTCTTTACCCAGAAATAAAAGTAAAACTTTTGAAGAGCTGTTATATGATCTTTTTCCTGCAGGCTGGGAAACCATAGAAAACGAAAAAGAAGTTACTTTTATTGTATTTTTAAAAGAAGAGGAAAAGGAAAAGATTGAAAAAATTAAAAGTGAAGCAGGGAAAGAAGGTAAAAAAATAAAGATTTTATTTGTAGAGGATAAAGACTGGAATGAAGTGTGGAAAGCTGGTTTTAAGCCTCTGAAAGTGGGCAGGAGGCTTGTAATTGTGCCACCATGGGAAATTTACAATCCTGAAGAAGGCGAAGTAATAATAATTATAGAACCGGGACAAGCTTTTGGAACAGGTCATCATCCCACAACTCAAATGATGCTTAACAACATAGAGAAGTTTTTTGAACAACGGAAAGAAAAAGAAAGATTAAAAGTGCTTGATCTGGGGTGTGGAACAGGGATTCTTGGAATTGCATGTGCTAAACTTTATAAAAATATAAAGGTTCTTGCAGTGGACATAGATAAAGAAGCTCTTAAAGCTACAAATTACAATGCTAAATTAAACGGAGTTTCCCCAGTGGTAAAAACAGCAGAAGAAATTCAAGAAACAGGATTTGATCTGGTGGTTGCAAATATAGGATATAAAGAATTGTGTAAACTTGCAAAACTGATAAAAAATTCTGTTAAAATTGGGGGTAGTGTTTTTCTTTCAGGAATTTTGAAGGAAGATCTTGATAAACTGGAGAGGAGATATTTAAAATTGGGTTTTAAAAAGGTTTATAGAGAAGAGAAAGAGGAGTGGGGATTTTTGTGGATTGAGAAGCGGGTATCCTGAAAAGATACCCGCTATTGTATTATAGAATTTTAGATGTTTAATTCTTTTTTTAGATTTTCCAGACCAAAGGTTTCTAAAAATTTTCCGAATCTTTGTCCTTTTTTAGCATTTTCCCTGTAAAGAGTTATAAGTTTTTGAGTAATTTCGAGTGCCTGTTGAGTGGAAAGATTTTCTATTAATTTTTTAGCAAGGGCAGGTCTGGGACCGCCACTTCCTCCTATCATTAATGTCCATCCTTTAGGTTTACCTATGAAGCCCAGATCTTTTATACATACTTCTGCACAATCGTTTATACATCCGGAAACTCCAATTTTGAATTTAGAAGGCAGGGGCATACCGTGATAAAGTTTGTCAAGTTCTGCTCCAAGAGAAATGGAATCCTGCTGACCAAGCCTGCAGAAAGTATTACCAGGACATATTTTAACACTTCTTACACAGGAACCAACTGCAGAACCCGGGGACACACCAAGAATTTTCCAGGCTTCATCTATTTCTTCTTCCTTTAACCCTACGATAGCTATCCTGGTTGCACTTGTGAGTTTTACTGCTTTTACATTAAATTTTTTAATTACCTGAAGAAGTTTTTCAAGGAAATCCGGAGTAATTACTCCCAGTGGAACATGAGGAACAATGGCATAACTCTGTTTGTCCCTCTGAAGAATTGCACCTTTTTCACCATCTTTTAACATACGCGCCTCCTTTTAATTTTATTTTTAAAACACATGTTTTACATCTTCGAGAGTGGTCTGAGAAAGGTATTTTTTAACGAGGGTTAATATCTGTTTTATTAAATCTCCGAGGATACAATTTTCTCCTTTACAAAGTGGTTTTGAATAGAGGCAGAAATTTTCAGGAAGAGGTCCTTCAAGAGTTTCAAATATTTGAATTAAGGTTATTTCTGAAGGTTTTTTGGCGAGTGTATATCCTCCTTTTGGCCCACGGATTGCTTTTAGAAGTCCTGATTTATGAAGTCTTTGAAGGACTTTGGAGAGGTGGGCATGAGAAAAGTTAAGATGTTCACTGAGTTGTTTTACATTAACAGGCTGGGGATAAAATCGTGCCATAAAAACCAGAGAATGAATTCCGATGGAGAGGAATTCACTTATGTTTATAAGTCTTTTTTCAGGGGTCTGCATTTTACCTCCTTTTAAGTATTTAAGTATTAAAATACCACAATATTTTTATCTGTCAACCCCACCTTTCCCTCTGTTTAAAATTAGATATTAAAAGCAACTTGACAAAATTGTAAGTAATTGTAAACAAAAACTCG
>CAZWTB010000071.1:0-21722 GCA_964636875.1 uncultured Thermodesulfatator sp. | reverse complement strand
TTCACTTATAAGGAAACCATCCACTATAAAATGATCTTTTATTTCAAGTTTTAGAACTTTTTTTAAACTTTTAAACCCCTCACCTCCTACAAGTGTAGGGACATTTTCTCCACCGACTATCACAGGAAGATGAATAATTCTGATCTCATCTACATATCCATTTCTCACCATTTCCCAGTTTATAGAAGCTCCTCCTTCAACCATTAATTTTTTTATCCCTTTTTCATAAAGAAGAGGGAGAAGCTGAGAAAAATCAACAAGATCTTCACCTGCAACAATTACTTCTGCACCAAGTTTTTTAATATTTTCTATTCTTTCTGATGGCGCTCTTTTTGTAGTAACTATTATAGTCGGAGCATCCTTAGAAAAAATACTGGCATTTAAAGGAACATTTGCAGTTGAACAGGGAATAATTCTGGTAGGACTTTTACCTTCTGCATACCTTACAGTAAGACTTGGATCATCTGTTCGCACAGTTTCACATCCAACCATTATTCCATCAACTTCTGCCCTTATTTTGTGAAGATACTTGTAAACTTCTTCTGTCATTATACTCATAAGTTCCTTACTTGAAGCTCCTCTGTAAAGCGTAAGCTTACCGTCAATGGTAACTTCTGAAACAATAATAATGTAAGGTCTATTCAGCGTAACTCTCACCAAAGTTTTTGTATAAATAAATTATTCTTGTTAAAAGAGAAAGAAAAGTTAAAAAGGTTATTAGTTTTATACCAAAGTTTAAACCTATTGGTGCATTAAGTTTTTCGAGAATGGTAAAAAAAATTAAAGTAAGGTGAGTTTCCGGTCTTCCAAAAAAACCGATACTTTCAAGAGGATCCTGAATTTTTCCTTTTATTCTTACCTGATAACCTATTTCAGAATAAACAACCGGTTTAATAAAAGAGTGAAGAAGAGATGTTGTCACAGCAAGTGTTGCAACAAAAGGATCTGCATAAAGATATCCAATTATTCCAAGGACTATACCATCCACCCATTTATCTGCAATCCAGTCAAAGACAGCCCCAAATTTAGTAGTTTTTCCTGAAAGTCTTGCCACTATTCCATCACACAAATCAAGCAACCCGGAAATAAAAAGAAAAAGAACCGCAGTAATTAGATTTTCATAATAATAAAACAAAGCTGATAAAGTCCCTGCCAGAAGTGAAAAAAGAGTTATTACATTAGGAGGTATGTGCAATTTATAAAGCAAAAAACCAACTGGAGAATATATCTTTTTCAAGATCTCCCGTTTTTCAGTAAGATTCATAATCTGCACTCAATTTTTTAAAATTAAAAAGATTGAAATTATTCTATTCTTAAAAATTAAAAAGTCAAGAAAAAGAAAAGGGGTGTTAAAAAATTTTTTTAAATCTTGAGAACCGCGAGAAAAGCCTCCTGGGGGATTTCTACATGTCCTATGGACTTAAGTCTTTTTTTGCCCTCTTTTTGTTTTTCAAGAAGTTTTTTCTTTCTGGTTACATCCCCTCCATAACATTTAGCAAGAACATCCTTTCTAAGGGGAGGAATTCTTTCTCTTGCTATTATTTTGCTTCCTATAGCTGCCTGAATAACCACCTCAAAAAGCTGTCTCGGAATAACCTCTTTCAGCTTTGAAACAAGTTCTCTACCTCTATAATAGGCTTTTTCTCTGTGAACTATAAGGGATAAAGCGTCAACAGGTTGTTTATTTATTAAAATATCCATTTTAACCAGATCTCCTGGTTTATAACCAATAAATTGATAATCAAGAGAAGCATATCCTCTTGAATAACTTTTTAATCTGTCGTAAAAATCCATAACTATTTCACTAAAAGGAAGTTCATAAACAAGCACGCATCTTTCTGGATTTAAAAATTTTATTTCTTTTTGAATACCTCTTTTTTCTTCGCAAAGTTTTATAAGGGCTCCAAGGTATTCTTTTGGAGTATAAATTTCTGCTTTTATATACGGTTCAAAAACCTCTTCTATTAATCCAGGATCAGGCCATTCTGCTGGATTTTCTATTTCAATTTCTTCTTTTTTGTTTTTAAGTTTTATTTTATACTTTACTGAAGGTGCAGTGGAAATCAAATTCAACTTAAATTCTCTTTCCAGGCGTTCCTGAACTATTTCCATGTGAAGTAGTCCCTGAAAACCACATCTAAAGCCAAATCCAAGGGCTGCAGAAGTTTCAGGTTCATAGGAAAATGCCGGATCATTTAACCACAACTTTTCTATAGCTTCCCTTAAATCTTCGAAATCATCACTATTTACAGGAAAAATTCCTGCAAAAACAACGGGTTTTGTTTCTTTAAAACCAGGAAGAGGAAAAACTTTTGCTCCTGCTTCTGTAATAGTGTCTCCTATTTTTGCTTCTCTTACTTCTTTTATTCCAGCAGCAATAAATCCCACTTCTCCTGCATAAAGAGCATCAAGAGTGGTTGCTTCTGGAGCAAAAACTCCTACTTTTGTTATCTCGTATGTCTTACCTGTAGAAAGAAACTTAATTTTCTGTCCGGGATAAATTTTCCCATCAACCACTCTTATAAGAACCACAACTCCAAGATAAGGATCATACCAGGAGTCAAAAACAAGTGCCCTGAGAGGAGCTTCTCTTTTACCAGAAGGGGGAGGAATCCTGTTTACTATTGCTTCAAGCACATCCTTTATTCCTATACCAAGTTTGGCACTTACAAGCAGAGCATCATCAGCAGGAAGTCCTATTACTTCTTCTATTTCTTTTCTGGTTTTTTCTATATCAGCCTGAGGTAAGTCTATTTTGTTTATTACTGGAATAATTTCAAGATCGTTTTCTATTGCAAGATAAACATTGGCAAGGGTTTGAGCTTCAACTCCCTGAGAAGCATCCACAACTAAAAGAGCCCCTTCACATGCTGAAAGTGCTCTTGAAACCTCATAAGTAAAATCTACATGCCCAGGAGTATCTATAAGATTTAATTGATAAACCTCTCCGTTTTCTTTCTGATAATAAAGTCTTACAGCCTGAGCCTTAATAGTTATACCTCTTTCTCTTTCAAGATCCAGTCTGTCAAGATACTGTTCCCGCATCTCTCTTTCAGAAACAGCTCCAGTAAGTTCAAGAAGTCTATCTGCAAGGGTGGACTTTCCATGATCTATGTGCGCTATAATACTGAAATTTCTTATTCGCTCCTGTGGTATCACCTTCATCCTTTTTTACTCTCCTATTTTTGTAAGTTTACCCTGCTTTTTTGCCAGTCTGAAACTTAATAAAAATATAAACAAACTTACGAAAAAATAAAGAAGATTTAAAAGGTAAGATCTTAAAATTTCCTTAAAAGAAAAAGTTGAATGTAAAAGCACAGAACGCATGTTTTCAAAAATATAAGATACAGGGACGAATTTTGCTATTTTTTGAACTACAGGAGGAAGCACATTTACTGGATAAAAGACTGCTGAAAAAGGGAGAAAAATAAGAGCAAGTGCCCATGCAAGAATTTCTGCTTCCTGTCCAAAATAAAGTATAAAAGCCATGGTTAAAAGTCCTATGCTCCATGCAAAAATAATAAGTCCCAGAATAAGCAGAAAAAATGGCAGAGTTTGTAAGTAAAATTTAAATTGAAAAACCACACTTGCCAGCACACACATACATATTGTTGCTATAAAAGCTTTGAACAAGCTGAATATAAACAGTCCTATTAAGTATTCTGTAAGGGTTAAAGGAGACAGAAACAGATAAACAAGGTTTCTTGCCCATACATCTTCAAGAAAACCAACTGCCACACCCTGCTGAGCCCTTACGAGTATATTCCAGAGAATAAGGGCTCCGAGAAATTGAAATACCCAGCTTCCTCCAGGATAATATCCTGTTCTCTGCAAATATATTGTTATAAAACCCCAGAGAAGAAGTTCCACAGTGGACCAGTAAAGAAGATCTATCCATCTGCTAAAACTGTGTTTTAAAAGATAAAATTGTCGCAAAATTATACCCCAGATCCTGCTGAAACTCATTTTTTATTCCATACTAATAAGTTTTGGATAAAGATTCTTTAAATATTTTAAAATAAAGTTCTTCCAGTGAATTAACTGCATAATTTTTTAAAAGTTCGCTGGTTTTTCCACAGGCAAGGCATTTTCCTTTTTTAATCAATAAAAGCTTTTCTGCAAGTTTCTCCAGTTCTCCAAGCTGGTGCGATGTTAAAATAACACCTGCTTTTTTTTCCTTTGTATAAATTTTTAAAAATTCTCCTATAAATTTTATATATTCTGGATCAAGCCCAGCTGTGGGTTCATCAAGTAGAACCACAAGAGGTTCGTTTAAAAATGCTCTTGCAAGATTAAGTCTCATCATTTCTCCAGAAGAAAGATTCCTTGTTTGAACCTTTTTCTTATCGTTAAGTTTAAACAAAAACAGTAATTTTTCTATTTTTTCTTTTTTATTCTTTATTTCATAAAGACAGGCAAAAAATTTCAAATTTTCCTCCACAGTAAGAGTATAAGGAAGTCCCAGATATTGGGAAGCGAAATTTACCTTTTTTAAAACTTCGCTTCTATTTTTATGCAAATTTTTTCCGAAGTAAAAAATTGTTCCTGAAGAGGGTGTTATTAGATCGAGGAGGATATAAAGCAGAGTGGTTTTACCTGCGCCATTGGGACCTATTATTCCGAGGATTTCTTCGGGATAAAGTTCAAAGGAAATATCTTTTAGAACCCAGTTATTTTTAAATTTTTTTGAAATGTTACAAACTTTTAAAAGAGGGAACATAAAAAGGAAGGGGAGGGGGACTCCTGAGAAGAGGGGGGTTCCCCTTCCTGAGTTATTCTTGCCTTTTCAAGTCTTGCACGAGCTTCTTCAAGACTCATTATACCTTTGGCAACTGCATAGGCAACATAAGAATAAACCCGGGGATCGTATCCTTCTGGTCTGGGAAAAAGACCCTTTGCACGAAGTTTGGCAAGCTTCGCTCTCCTTCTCCTCCTCCTTTCAATTTCCCTTTCCCTTTCCCTTTTCTTATGCCTCGCCATTAAATTACCCTCCCTTAAAAACTCCAAAATAACCACACGTTTTTTGAGCTTTTAAATATAATTTTTTTTGCCCTTTTGTCAAGCCCTAATTTTTATCACCCTCAATCATAAGTATATATTTTTGAATTTTCATGACAAATTAAAAATTCAAAAAATTGACAAGACTGTCAAAAACATGATATAATAAAAATATGTATCTCCTCGAAACCAGAAATCCTCTAATGCAAAAAGTTCTTGAAATCGCAAAAAAAGTTGCACCCTCCTCAAGCACTGTCCTTATCCTTGGTGAATCAGGAACAGGTAAAGAAGTTCTTGCTAAATACATCCACTTTCTCAGTAAAAGAGAAGGACCTTTTGTTGCTATAAATTGTGCCGCTATCCCAGAAGATCTTCTTGAAGCAGAACTCTTTGGATACGAAAAAGGAGCTTTTACAGGAGCTGTAAAAACAAAACCCGGTAAATTTGAAATAGCCAATAAAGGAACTCTGTTTCTTGATGAAATCGCTGAACTCAGTCCAAAACTTCAAGCAAAACTTCTAAGAGCTATTCAGGAAAAACAAATAGAAAGACTGGGAAGTGAAAAACCCATAAAAGTAGAAACAAGAATCCTCTCTGCCACAAATAAAAATCTCGAAGAAGAAGTAAAAAAAGGTAACTTCAGAGAAGATCTTTTTTATAGACTTAATGTAATACCTATTAAAATCCCTCCTCTAAGAGAAAGAAAAGAAGACATTCCCCTTCTTGCAGAATTTTTCTTAAAAAAAATATGTGAAAGAGAAGGAATAAAACCTAAAAAATTATCTTCATCAGCAATGAAAAAACTCATTGAATATCACTGGCCCGGAAATGTTAGAGAACTCGAAAATTTTATAGAAAGAACCGTAATACTCTGTGAAAAAGATATTATCGAAGAAGAAGATCTGTTTTTTCCATTTGAAAAGCCATTTTTTACAGAAAAAGCCAGTGAAGAAAAGAAAAATATTACACTTTCAGAAGAAAAAAAATTATCTCTACCTGAACTCGATTCCCGGGGAATTAATTTACCCGAGCTTCTCGGAAATATAGAAAAGTTCTACCTCCAAAAAGCACTCAAAATTTCAGGCGGTGTAAAAACAAAAGCAGCTAAACTACTGGGATTAAACAGAACCACTTTTATAGAAAAACTGAAAAAATATAAACTGGCATGAGAATTGTTAACTTTCCTTTAAAATGAAAAAAAGTCAGTGCTATCTTTTAGTATTTCTATTTTTTGTATTGTTTCCGTTAAAAGTAAAAGCCCAGAAGTATACTTTTTTTAACATACCTATAAATCCAGCAATAGTAAAAAAAGCAGAAAAGGTATTAAAAAAACTAAGAGAAGCTTATAAAGAAGAAAAATATGAAGAAGTGGTAATGTTGAGTAAAAAAATTCCTTCAAGTTTTCCTTTAAGTGGAGAGGACAATCTCATCATTGCCAGAAGTTATCTCTTTATAGGAGAGCCTAAAAAAGCAGTGGATTATCTTACCAGAGTTATTTATTTAAGAAGAGGCACAAGATCTGCGTGCCTTGCCAATCTAATGCTTGCAGAAATAGAAATACTCCTTAACCAGAAAAAAAAGGCTGTTCAAAAGTTAAAAAAACTTCTGAGTTCGTATTGTGCAAAGGATGTAAAAGATCGGGCTCTTGCACTTCTCTATTATTTGAATAAAACACCCGCCTCCACTCTTAAAACAGCAAATCCTCAGGAAGTTAAAAAAGCTTTAAGTGAAATATACGAATTAAAAGGAATTTATTTTTTAAAAAGAAATAAATTAAAATTAGCAGAAAAGAACTTTTTTGCCTATATAGACTTTGGAGGAGATTATAGAAAAGCTGCACGCCTTTTTTTTGATCTTGCTGAAAAATATTTTGCAAAAGGAAATAGAAGTAAAGCTAAACTTTTTTATAAATTAATTATAACTGAATGGGAAGGAACAACACAATCTCTTCTTTCAAAATTCAGACTTTATCAAATAGCTTATCAGGAAATCCTTATAAAACAGCTTGTTCCTCCGGTTACTAAAAGACATCTTCTTTTCTATATTTCAGTTATAAAAATGAAATTTCCTCATACAAAACTTGCAGAGGATGCTTCCTATCTTGAAACTAAAATATACTTTGAAGACGGTAAATACGACAAAGCCAGAAAAAGTGCTGTTTACTTTATGAAAAATTTTCCCAAAAGTAAAAGAATTACAGAAATAAAAAAAATATATTGCTCGTGTGCAGAACATATATTAACGAACTATCTTAAAAACAGCAAACTTCAAAAAGCCCTTGAATTTGAAGAAAAAGAAACTTCATGGATAAGAGAATCTTCCTGCGGAAGAATTTTTTTTATAATGGGAAATCTGTTTTTTAAATATAAACTTTATCCCAAAGCTGTTTGTGAATACATAAAAGCATGGGAAACCGGAATACCTTCTCCGGATAAGCCCTCACTTTTACTCAAACTCTGTTTTCTTGCTGTGGAAGAAAACAATCTTTCTCTTGCAAAAGATCTCCTCAGACTCCTTGAAGCCAGATACAAAACCAAAATAAAAAACAACTACCTTTATCTTTATGTTAAAGCCAGATTCGAGTTAAAAAATAGCATAGCTTCCGCAGAAAATTACCTTAACAAGCTTCTCTCCTCTAAAATTGATAATTATTACAAATTTAAACTTCTCAGACTTTTCTGGAAACAGGCTATGAAGTTGAAACTTTATGACAAAGCACTAACTTATTTAAAAAATCCCTATTTTAAAGCGGATCTTCAGGATTATATTGCCATGCTTATTGCAACCTTTGATGAAAACAAAAAACTTTTTTTAAAAGTGCTTAAACTTGCAGAAAAAAAATATCCTGATAATCCAGATATAAAGTGGATTTCTGCCTATTTTATGGAAAAAAATGGCAACATTAAAATTTCTTCAAAGATCTGGAAATCTCTGGTAAACGGAACCTCCCCTGAAAACGAGCTCGCTAAAAGTTACGAAAAAATGCGAAAACTGGTTGAAGAAGCTCACAAATTTGTTTTTTAAACCTAATTATCCGGGATGAAAGGCAGGGTATTAATAATTGGAAACAGTATTGAGATAAAGCTTTTAAGAGACGCTTTAAAAGAAAGAGGGCTTGAAGTAATTTTTTATTCCAAGGAAGAGTTTAATTCTGCAGGAGAAGGGATTGATGTTATTGTGTATGAAATTTCTTTATCTGAAATGAAGGATCCAGGGATAGTAAAGAAGCTTTCTGAAAAGGGATTTCCAGCAGTGATTTTTCTTGCAGAAGAACCTGATCTTGAAGCAGGAATCGAACTTATAAAAGCTGGAGCCTACGATGTAAAGCTCCTTTCAACCCCTCTTGAAATTCTTGAAAAAACCGTTGTTTATGCCCTGGAAGAAAAGAGAATCTTCTGGGAAGAAGAAGATTTTCTTACCAGAGATCCAAAGATGCTTCAAATACTCAAACTGCTTGAGGATGTTGCCAGAACCAGGGTTCCAATTTTGCTTGTTGGTGAATCAGGAACAGGAAAAGAACTCCTTGCTAAGTTTATCCATAAAAAGAGTCCAAGAAAAAACGGTCCTTTTGTAGGAATAAACTGTGCAGCTCTTCCTGAAACCCTGCTTGAATCAGAACTTTTTGGATATGAAAAAGGAGCATTTTCAGGAGCAACCTTCAGAAAAAAAGGGAAAATAGAACTTGCTGACGGAGGAACCCTTCTTCTCGACGAAATTACAGAAATGCATCCCTCACTTCAGAGCAAGCTCCTGAGAGTCCTTCAGGAAGGAGAAGTTGACAGACTTGGAGGATACCACCCTGTGAAAGTGGATATAAGACTTATTTCAACCACTAACAGGGACATAGAAAAAGAAGTTAAAGAAGGTAGATTCCGTCTTGATCTTTACTATAGAATAAACGTAATTACTGTCAAAATTCCACCATTAAGGGAGAGAAAAGACGATGTCAGATTTTTGACCAAGTATTTTGTGGAAAAATTTTCCCGTGCCTATGGAAAAAAAGTAAAAGGACTTACTGAAAGAGCTCAAAAATTTCTGGAAGATTACTCCTTCCCTGGAAATGTAAGGGAACTCAAAAACATGATAGAAAGAGGAGTTCTTACCTGCGAAGAAGAGTATATAGATGTCAGACACCTGACGAATCCTTTTGAATTTACTGAAGTGACATGCCTGGAAACTGTAAAAGAACAGCAGAAAACTTCCGAAAAAACAGGCATAAAAGTTGATAATCTTTATACAGAAAAAGATGAAACAGATGAAGTGAAACCCCTTTCTGAACTTGAAAAAGAAGCAATAATAAAGGCATTGAGAGTTTGCAGGGGAAACAGAACAAAAGCAGCAGAACTTCTTGGAATAACAGTAAGAACCCTGAGAAATAAATTAAAACAGTATAAAGAAGAAGGTTTAAATCTGGAGGGACTTTAATGCTGGGAAAGTTAAACAGACTTCTCAATCTCGTTGGAGTATCTTTAAAACTTCGTTCTTACAGGCACCAGCTTATTGCTTCAAACATTGCAAATGTTGACACTCCGGGTTATAGACGGAAAGATATACCTTTTGAAAAAATAATGGAAAGATACATCTCCTCAGAAAGAAGGCTTAAAACCACCGATCCCAAGCATTTTCCTTTCAGGGAAACCGGACTTCAGGAATATATAAGAGAATACGAAGAAAATTCCCGAACCCTTGGCACACCAAACAATGTAAGTCTTGAAGAAGAAATGGCAAACCTTACGCAAAATCAGGTTCTTTATGAAGCAACTCTTCAGGCTCTTTATAAAGAATTGCAGATTATTAAAACAGCCATAAATGAAGGAGGTGGAAGGTAATGAGTAGTTTACTTACTGCTTTAAAAATAAGTGGTTCTGGATTGCTTGCTCAAAAAGTCAGATTAAATGTAGCTGCAACAAATATTGCAAATGCAGATGTTACCCGCACTATTGAAGGAGGACCTTACAGAGCAAAGGATGTAGTTTTAAGAGCAGTGCCTCTTGAAAATGATCCAGATCTCCAAAAAGTAGAAGTTGCAGGAATAGTGGATGATCCTGCTCCATTCAGAGAAGTTTATGATCCCGGACATCCTGATGCAGATAAAAGAGGTATAGTTAAGTATCCAAATGTTGATATAATCGCGGAGATGATCGAACTGCTCTCTGCAAGCAGAGCCTATCAGGCAAACCTTACAGTTCTTTCAACTGCCAAAACCCTGGCACTGAGAACCCTTGATCTCTTAAGATAAAAAGGAGGCTGTTATGAAAATCCAAAATAATGTCTCTCTCAATCCCTATCCAACAAATTTAAAACAGAACCCCAAAACTAAAGAAGACTTCGGTAAATTTTTGTGGAAGGAAATTAAAAAAGTGGATGAATCCCAGAAACAGGCTCAAAAAATGCTTGAAAACCTTGCAGAAGGAAAAGAAGTTAGTCTTTCAGATCTTGCAATAGCTTTTTCCAAAGCAGAAATAGAATTTAATTTACTTCTGAGAGTGAGAAACAAAATAATAGATGCCTATCAGGAAATTATAAGAATGCAGATTTAAACTTTTAAGGGGTAAAACCATGCCTCCTGTTGATTTAAAAGCTCTTGTTTCTCAACTAAAAGAATTCTGGAACAAACTCAGCAAGGTTCAAAAAATTCTTTTAATAGGAGGTAGTATAGGAATAACAACTGCTCTTATTTTTACCATATGGCTGGCAACCAGAATTCACTGGGGACTTCTTTATAGTGGTCTTGATGAAAGGACAACCGGAGAAATTATAAATTTTCTTAAATCCCAAAAAGTCCCTTATAAGGTTAAACCAGATGGAAGTATATATGTTCCTGAAGAAAAAGTTCCAGAATTAAGAATGGAAATAGCTACTAAAGGACTCGTAGGTGGACCGGGACCTGGATTTGAGCTTTTTGATAAGGAAAAACTTGGACTTACTGAATTTCAGGAAAGAGTTACTTATCAGAGGGCACTTGAAGGAGAGCTTGAAAGGACCATTATGGGAATAAAGGGAGTAAAATCTGTAAGGGTTCACCTGGCTTTACCAAAGGAAAGTGTTTTTGTAGAAGAAGAAAAACCTCCTAAAGCATCGGTTCTCATAGAAATGAAGAGAGGTTATTACCTTACTCCTGCTCAGGTAAGGGGAATTGTAAATCTCGTTAGCGGAGCTGTTCCCAAACTCGAGCCTCAAAATGTAATAGTGGTGGATGCAAGAACAGGAAAAACTTTAAGTGTTCCTCTTTCTCCGGAAGAAGAAATTACCACCACCCAGCTTGCTTACAAGAAAAAAATTGAAAGCTATTTAAAAGAAAAAATCGAAGAAATTCTTGCCAAAGCCCTGGGATACGGAAATGCTATTGCTCAGGTTTCAGTGGATCTTTCTTTTGACAAGGAAAAAATTACCGAGGAAAGATATGATCCAGAAGGCACTGCAGTTGTCTCTGAAGATATAGAAACAGAAACCAGATCTAATAATGCCTCTGCAGGAGGAATAGCAGGAGTTAAAGGAGCTCTTGCACAGAAGTTTGAAGCAACTCGCCCAGGAGCTACATCCGGTTCCTATTCCAGAAAAAGAATAGTTAGAAATTACGATGTAAGTAAAACCATAAAAAATCTTGAAATTTCTCCAGGAAGTATTAAAAAAATAAGTGTAGCAGTATTAGTTGACAAAAGTGTAATAAAAGGAAATAACACCTTAGACTGGATAAGTTCTCTTGTAAAAGGAGCAATAGGATATAATCCTGATAGAGGAGATGATGTAGAAGTAGAAGCAATAGAATTTATAAAACCTCCAAAGAAAAAACCAGGGATTATGGAATACCTGGTTGAGCTTTCAAAACCTCTTATTCTTCTCGTAGTGATTATTCTGTTGTTTATTTTTGTGGTAAGACCCATTATGAAGGCATTTTTACCCAAACCTCCAGAGGAAGTAGAAAAAGCAAAAGAAGTAGAAGAAGTTCCTCCTTCTGTAACCGAGGAAAAAGAAGAAAAGGAAGAAGAAAAAGTGGTTATGCCTCATGAAGTTGCCCTTGGAATAATTCAGAGCCAGCCTGAAAAAGCAGCCATGCTGGTTAAAAAATGGCTACTCGAAGAATCCCTTGAAGAAAGAAAGAAAGCACTTTCTGAAGCAGGGTATTAATCATGGCAAAAATAGATCCTGAAAAATTAACAGGACCTCAAAAAGCAGCAATTTTCCTTATGATAATGGGAGAAGAATTTACCTCTGAAGTCTATAAATATCTTGATGAAGAAGATATAAAAAGAATTGGTATAGAAATGGCAAAAATAGATTATATTCCAGCAGAAGCAATAAAAAAAGTGCTGGAAGAAGCAAATATAGAGGCAAAAGATCTTATGGAAAACATAAATGTTTCTCCTGAAGAATTTTTGAAAGAAAGTTTAATTAAGGCTTATGGAGAAAAAGGAAAAGAAATTTATGAGGAAATTAAAAAAGAAGTAGGTCCGGAGACATTTAAAAAACTCAAAAAGCTTGATCCCAAGACAATAGCCAGTTTTCTTGCTAACGAGCATCCCCAGACAGTTGCCATAATTCTGGTTCATCTTGAACCAGATCTTGCAGGACAGGTTCTTCAATTTTTACCGGATAAACTCCGAGCAGAAGTGCTTTTAAGAATAGCTCTTTTAAATAAAGTGGATCCTGAGATAGTAAAAGAAATAAGCGATGCCCTTGAAGAGGAGCTTCAGAGTGTTGGAGGAGCACTGGGAAGAAGAATCGGAGGTCCTGAAAAAGCTGCCGAAATTCTGTCTCATGCAGGAAGAGACCTTGAAGATGAATTACTGAGCGAAATAGAAGATGAAAATCCCAATCTCGCTGAAGAAATCAGAAAATACCTCTTTACATTTGAAGACTTCCTTAATGTTGATGACTTTGCAATCCAGACTCTCCTCAGAGAAATTTCCACAGATGATCTTAAACTTGCTCTTAAAGGAGCTTCTGAAGAATTGAGAGAAAAATTTTATAGAAATATGAGTAAACGCGCAGCAGAACTTCTTAAAGAAGAACTCGATATGATGGGACCTGTCAGAATTACAGAAGTTGAAAAAGCCCAGCAAAACATAATAAGGGTTGCAAAGAAACTCGAACAGGAAGGTAAAATAGTCCTTTCAAGAGGTGAGGAAGAATTTGTCTAAAATATTAAAAAATCCTAAAAAATTGAATATCCCCCTCCTGGTTCCTGAAGTTAAACCCCTTGAAAAAGAGGTATTTAAAACTCTTATAGAAATACCCGAAGAAGAAAAAAATAAAGAAGAAAAAAACAAAAAAACAGAACTCGAAGAAGAAAAGAAAAAAATTTTTGAAGAAGTAAAAAAACAGGCTGAAAAAATAGGATATGAAGAAGGGTATAAAAAGGGATTTGAGGAGGGAAGGGAAAAAGGTTTTTTAGAAGGAAAAAAAGAAGGCTTTAAAAAAGGCTTTGAAGAAGGACACAGAAAAGGATATGACGAAGGTTACAGAGAAGCCAGTGAAAAAGGAAAAAAAGAATATCAGGAGTTAAAAGAAAAACTACAGCTTGAATATGAAAAAGAAGTTGAAAAAATAAAAAATTTTTTAAAAAACTGTGAAGCAGAGTTTAAAAAAGTGGTTCTTGATCTTGATCAGGAAGTTTTAAAACTGGCTCTGGATATAGCTAAAAAACTTGTTTTTAAAGAAATTTCTTCTGATGTTAAAACAAGTCTGAGGGTAATAAGAGAAGCATTAAAGTATATTGCAGAGGGAAGCAGGGTAAAAATAAAAGTTAATCCAGAAGAATTTTCAGCTATAAAAAATGCTTTTGAAAAGGAAAAAACAGCTTTTGAGATTCTGGAAGTTGTTCCAGACGAAAGCATTTCCAGAGGGGGTGTTTTTATAGAAACAGAAATGGGAAAAATAGATGCTACTTTCGAAAAAAGATGGGAAAAACTGGTAGAAGCACTTACAAAATAACATAAAAAAGGCAAAAATGATAGTAAAAGACATAAACAGATATTATAAACGCCTTGAGAGGGTAATTCCTTTTGAGATATTTGGGTATGTTACTAAGGTGCTTGGATTAACCATAGAAAGCACAGGTCCCCCTTTAAAAGTAGGAGATCTTTGCAGGATTGAGGGAAAGGGAGTAAATACTCTTGCAGAAGTTGTTGGTTTTAAAGAAAATAAACTTCTTTTAAGTGCTCTTGGAGATATAAGAGGTCTTGAAGCAGGGGCAAGAGTTTATCCTCTGGGTGAATCCTATGCACCTGTAGGAAAAAACTTTCTGGGAAGGGTTGTTAATGCCATGGGAGAGCCTCTTGATATGAAACCTGCACCAGAACCAGATGACTTTTATCCTGTTCACGGCATCCCTCTTAAACCTCTGGAAAGAGAGAGAATAAAGCATGTTCTTGATGTAGGAGTTAAAGCTATAAATGCCCTTCTTACCATAGGAAGAGGACAGAGGATGGCTATTATGGCTGGTTCAGGCGTGGGTAAAAGCACCTTGCTCGGAATGATTGCAAGATATACCAGTGCTGATGTTAATATAATAGCCCTGATAGGAGAAAGAGGTAGAGAAGTAAGAGAATTTATAGAAAACGATCTTGGAGAAGAAGGTTTAAAAAAATCTGTTGTGGTTGTTGCAACTTCAGACGAGCCACCAGCTATAAGAGTAAGAGCAGGTTATTATGCCACTTCTCTTGCAGAATATTTTAGAGATCAGGGATATAAAGTTCTGCTTCTTATGGATTCTTTAACCAGATTTTGTATGGCTGGAAGAGAAATAGGACTTGCCTCAGGAGAACCACCCACTGCAAGAGGCTATACCCCTTCTGTTTTTGCTGTGCTTCCAAAACTTCTTGAAAGAGTGGGACCAAAAGTTGGAGCAGGAGATATAACAGGTATTTATACAGTGCTTGTTGAAGGAGACGACTTTAATGATCCAATTGCAGATTCAGTAAGAAGCATTGTTGATGGACACATAGTGCTTTCACGAGAACTTGCTCACGAGGGGCACTACCCTCCCATAGATGTCCTTGCAAGTATAAGCAGGGTTATGAAAGATATAGTCTCAGAAGAACACCTTGAAATCGCAAGAGAAACTGTTCAAATCCTTGCAACCTACAAAAGAGCAGAAGATCTCATTAACATCGGAGGCTATGTAAAAGGTTCCAATCCTGAAATAGACAGAGCAATAGAACTTATAGACAAACTTAAAGCCTTTTTAAGACAAAAAATAAATGAATCTTATACAGTGGAAGAATCCGTGGAGCTTTTAAAAAATATATTTAAAAAATAATTAAAAATGAGCAGAAGACTTAAAGTGCTTGAATTGATAAAAAGATATAAAGAATTAAAAGAAGAACAGGCAAAAATCGAACTTTTAAAAACAAAAAATCTTATAAAAAAACTCAGGGAAGAAAAAGAAAAAGCCAGGAAAGAAAGAACTTTGATTTATCAAAAAATGGAAAAGAAAAAAGTAATGAATGTAGAAGAATTTTTGACTTACTTTAATACCACGAATTTCTTAAGGGAAAGAGAAAATATTTTCCAAAGAGAAATAGAAGAACAAAAAGAAATTGCAGAAAACTGGAGAAATGAGGTTATCAAATTTCATAATGAAAAAAGAATAGTGGAACGCATTAGAGATAGAGTAAAACAGGAATTAGCAAGAGAAGAGGAAAAAAGATTTTTTAAAGAAATGGATGAATTAACCGTTTTAAAAATCAGGAAATCAGAAGTATAATTATGAGAAGAAGAATTTTAAAAATTCTTTTCTGGTGTTTGTTTTTATTAATAAGTTTAAAAGTGGGGGCAAGTATGTTTTTACTTATAACGCATATTTCAAATCTTCAGGCAAAGGAAAAGAAAAGTTTTGAGAGTTGCCCTCCTGAGTTTACCCGGATTTTGTTTATAGAAAAAGAGAAACTCTTAAAAAAAGAGGAAGAACTCAGGGCAAAGGAAAAGGAACTAAAACTTCTGGAAAAGAGGATAAAGGAACAGATAGCGGTTTTAAAGGATCTCGAGGCTTCTGTTGAAGAAAAACTGAATAAGATCAGGATTATTCAGAATAAAAGATTTAAACTTCTGGTAAAAGCTTATAGTGAGATGCAGCCTTCAAAGGCAGCACAGAGGATTCTTAACATGGACAGGGATATGGCTATAAAAATATTAAGCCAGCTTAAAAGTGAAAAAGTAGCCAGTATTTTAAGTGCTATGCCCCCTGAGAAGGCTGCTTCTCTGTCTGAGGCTCTTTCTGGGTATCCTCCAAAGGAGTATTAACTTTTATTATTCTTTCACTTAAAAATAACCCCAGCTCAAAAAGAAGATAAAGAGGCACTGCAAGAAGACTCATGTTAAAAGCATCTGGAGTAGGTGTTACTATTGCTGCAATCACCACTATGCAGAAAAAAATCTCTTTTCTATAATGTTTTAATACTCCAGGATTGAAAAGTCTTCCCAGAGCAAGAAAACACATTATAAGAGGAAGTTCAAATATTATCCCAAAAGCAAGGATAAAAAAACTAAAAAAATTAACAAAATGCCCGAGAGAAATCGCAGGTTTAAGGTTTTTTGTTTTAAAAGAAATAAGAAACTTTATTCCATAAGGAAGAGTAATTTTATAGGCAAAAATAGCTCCAGTATAAAATAAAATCCATCCGAGAACTACAAACAACCAGAAGTGTTTCTTTTTTAAAGAAAAAACAAATTCAATAAAAATTACTACAAAATACCAGATTATAGGGAAAAAGCAGAGAAATGTAAAAACAAAGGCAAGTTTTAAAAGAGAAACAACCGGTTCTGAAATCTGGAAATAAACAAGTTTCTGATCAAAAATTTTTTCACAATATTTTAAGAAAAGCGGGGACATCCAGAAAAAGAAGAGGTAAATTACAAGAAAAAATGTTATAAATAAAAAACTTTTATTTTTCCAGAATTTAAGAAATTTTTTTATAAATTGAGCAACTTTTCTGGCATTTTTTTGAGACATTTAGTTATTACAGAATGTTTTCTCTTATCCAGTTCACTGCGTTTTTAAATATACAGATTCCTTCTGGTTCAGAAGGGAAGCCTCTTGTCCATCTAGGGTGATTGGTAAAGTGAGAATATGCCTCTGGATGAGGCATCATTCCAAGGATTCTACCAGTTGGATCACTTATACCTGCAATAGCCTCAATAGAACCATTGGGATTAAATGGATACTCCTGAGTGGGTTCCTTGGTTTCAGGATGTATGTATTGTAAAGCGACCTGATTGTTCTTTTTAAGCTCTTCCAGAACTTCGGATGATTCCACCACAAAGTTACCTTCTCCATGTCTTACTGGAAGATAAAGTTCTTTGAGTCCTTTTAAAAATACCGAAGGAGTATTCGGGTTTACACGAAGATTAACCCACCTATCCTCAAATTTTCCTGATTCATTATAGGTAAGACTTACTTTTCTCTCACCAAGATATTTTCCTCCGGGAAGGAGTCCCATTTTAACAAGAAGTTGAAATCCATTGCATATTCCGATGATAAGTCCTCCGTTTTCCAGAAACTTCCTAACTTCCTGCCAGAGAGATATTTTTCCTTTTATTTTCAGAAATCTAAACCTATGGGCACATGCCTGAGCAGATCCCAGATGGTCCCCATCCAGAAACCCCCCGGGAAAACACAAAATATGATAATCAACTATGCTTTTTTCACCTGTAAATATCTCTGAAAGGTGAACTATCTCTGCTCTGGCCCCACAAAGTTTAAAAGCATGTGCAGTTTCCACTTCACAATTTATCCCATATCCCCATAAAACAAGAACTTTAACTTCTTTCATATTCTCTCTTTACTATTTTTTCTTTTCAATTATACTTAAGCTCTGTATTATATTGCAAAAATGAATTTTGGAAAGATTATGAAAAAAATATTCTGTAATTTTTTTATTTTCTTTCTGATCTGGAGTATCGCGCTTTTTAAAATAAATCCAGCTTCAGCCAGAACAAAAAATAAAAATAAAATTTTATATCTAAAAATAGATATAACTGCATCACCAAACAGAAACTTTATAAGAGGCTGGTTTTCTGTAAAACTTGCTCCGGACAAGGTCTATCAGTTTAATGTAAAAAATCTGATTTTAGAAAAAGTAAAGCTCGGTAAAACCCTTTTAAAATCTCCCTTTGTTACAGATAAGGGATATTTAAGAATTATTACAACCAGAAGCAAACGCTGGCTTTTAATTCGATATAAACTTCATGTAAATTTCGTGGGATCTCCTTTTAATTATATAAAAAACTTCTTTCCGGTGCCTGATGCTCCTTTTAAATTTAAAATCTCTTTTAGACTGCCCAAAAGATTTAGAAAAATCCTGATACTTGTTCCATCAGAAAAAAACTACAGAAAAAAAACCAGATACTATTATGTGTATTATTTTAAAAGTTATTCTTCTGAAATAAAACCCTTTCTGGTAATCGGTTCTTTTAAAGAAAAAAAACTCAGAAAAGAAAAAAACTACACCTTTTACTATGATCCAGATTTTACTTCAGTATCAGTTGAAAAACTCAAATTATTTGTTCAAAACTTTGAATCTGCTCTCGAGCTTTCTGAAGATTTTATCAAAATCAATTTTAAATACATGAAATTCGTAATTTTTCCAAAAGAATGGAACATTGTAAAAGATCTAACTTATGGATATAATATTTTTTTACTTAATGAAAAAATCCTGGAGCGTCCTTATTCTCTGGTGCATCTACTATTAAAAAGGAAACTCTTAAAAAGTGGAAAATTTAATAATAATTCTCTTCTCGAAGGTCTTATAACCTATCTCGTTGATTACAGAACAGTTCCAGATAAAAAAGAATTTAGAAGAAAAATGCTTATTACAGGGGGAGAAAATAGTAGATCATTTTTTTATTATTTTAAAATCGCTTCAGCAATAGGTGAATATCGTTTTATTTCAGCTTTAAAAAACTATCTTTCTGAAAAAGAGACAGAAAGTGTTTCCGAGGATGTAAATTCTTTTATAGATTATCTTGAAGAAATTTATTACAATGAACTCAAATTTCTTCCTCCCTATGAAAGTTTTCAGAAAGTAAAACTTAAAGGAAAAGCTCAGATCTACAGGTATCACGGTAACACATATCTTCTTTACTTCTTTCTTATTCAAAGTCAGGGTTTTAGAAAGATAAAAGTGCCTGTATGTATAAAAACTGAAGATAATCAGGAAGAATTCATTCTGACCATGAATAATCAAAAAGAGATATTTCAACTTGCTTTAAATTCAAAACCAGAGGAAATTCTTATAGATCCAGATTTTAAACTCTGGAGGGAACTTGAATTTGAAGAAATTCCTGTAAATTTTTCCTCTCTTGAAAGAAAACCCGGTATTTTAATATACCCCAAGGAAAAGTATCCACTTTATCGCAGAATAATAAATTTTTTTGAAGATCTTGGTTATCAACCTTATTCTCAGGGAAAGGTATTAAAATTTTCTCAAAATCTGATTTATCTGGAATATTCTCCATTTCCCTGGAATTTTGAAAAACCTCTAAAAGGATTTTATTTTAAAATTATTCCAAATCCCTGGGGAGGGAAGAGTTATGTAGCTTATTTTTATGCTTCATCTATAAAAGAACTGGAAAAAGGATTTACCGCGCTTTTAATGAATGAGAATGTTTCTGAATTCAGAAGTTTTTCTGGAAAAATCATTGCTAAAAAGGTATGGACTCCTGAGTCAGGTATCAAAATCCGTCTTGATACTGATCTTTCTGCTATAAAAATAGAAGATACTCTCAGTCCAGAAGATCTTGTAAGAAGAGTTCTTGATTCTCAGGTAATTCTTATTAACAGACCTGATAGATGGAATAAAAAAGTATTAAACTTTTTAAAAGAATTTGTGGAACTTTTTTACAAATATGACAGCAGTGTAGCAATTGCTGTTGATCTTCCTGTAAGTTTGAAAGGATGTGTTGAAGAAAAAAAAGAAGTAGAAGAGGTGGAAAGTTCCTGTGATATGGAAAAGCTTTCTCCAGAAACATTAGAATTTATAAAACTTTTAAAGGAGCTTCTAAAAGAAAAAAAGAGATTAAAGGTGATTTTTATAGGACTTCCAAAAGATATGGAATTGGAAATACTTGAAAAGGGACTTGAAGGAATAGAAGAGAAATACAAAACCCAGCTTCCAGAAATGGATCTTTTAAATCCACCATATAAAGCTATTTTAAAAAGCTATTATTTTTCAGAAAAACCTGCTTTTTTTGATTTTAATAAATTTTATCAGCTTGAAGTATTAAAAAATGAGAAATTTGCAGAAAACATAGCAAATTTTTTAAAGAAGTTTCGGAATTATCAGGTAATAGCCCTGGTTCCCAAGTTACAATTAATTTCCCCCTGGGGATTGATAAAAAGCTTGAAAAAAAGAGAAATTTTACATGTTAAAACCATATTTTTACAGAATCATCAGTTTATTGACATAGAAGGGATCAATTATTTGATTCAATTAAAAGAGTAAAAAAAGAGTAAAAGAACCCCGGGGACCCCGGGGTAAAAAACAGGAAAGAAGAATTTTTTACTTTTGAGCAGCTTCTTCCAGTTTTTTACCAGCTTTAAACTTAACCACTTTTTTAGCAGGAATTTTAATGGGTTTACCGGTTCTTGGATTTCTACCTTCTCTTGCTGCTCTTTCAACCACCTGAAAACTGCCAAAACCTACAAGAACTACTTTATCACCTTTGGAAATCGCCTCCTGCACAGCCTGCATAAAAGCATCCAGAAGCTTCTCAGCAGTAGCCTTAGGAACATCAGCTATCTCCGCCATCCTTTTTACCAGCTCGGCTTTGTTCATAAGCCTCCCTCCTTTTTAAAAAATTTTCACTTCTTCATTTTATAAAGGATTTCCCTTTTTTTGTCAAGACTTAATTTTAAAGGATTTGAGCTTTATTCTTAAATAAATGGTGATAAAATTAGAATAATGTCCTCTTATAGAAATTATTCGTCAAAATATCTTCAATTTGAAAAAAATTACCGGAAGAAAAAGTGGAAAGATCGCCTTTCTATTGCTCTTGTCTTCCCAAATTATTACCATCTGGGAATGTCAAATCTTGGTTTCCTTACAGTTTATCAAAATCTGAATTCTTATTCAGAAATAGTATGTGAAAGAGTTTTTCTCATGGATACTAATAACCAGCCTCTTTCTGTGGAAAGTCAAAGACCTCTTGAAGACTTTGATATCATCCTCTTTTCCATCTCCTTTGAACCGGATTTTGTAAATCTTCTTAAAATTTTAATAAATTCTAAAATAGAAATTTTTGCCAAAAAAAGAAAAAAAATAATCCTTGCAGGTGGTATAGGAGTATGGTTAAATCCTGTTCCTCTTTCAAAATTCATTGATGGCTTTATCCTGGCAGAATGGGAAGCAATAGAAAAAGATTTTGTTCCTGTCCTTTTAAATCATTTTAATAACAAAAAGGAATTGCTACATGTTTTAAATACACATTCTTTTTTTTATGCACCTGAAATTGATAGAGAAAAAATCGCGAAAATAAAAAAGACAAAAGAATTTTTCAATCCTGCTTTTTCAGAAATTCTAAGTAAAAAAGCAGAGTTTGCAGATACTTATCTTGTGGAAGTAGGAAGAGGATGTGGAAGGGGCTGTAGATTTTGTTTTGCAGGTTTTGTTTACAGACCACCAAGAATGCCTGATATTTCTCTACTTTTTGAAAAAATAGAAAGAATTCCACCTAGTTCCAAGGTAGGGCTTGTTGGACTTGAATTTGCCGATAAAAAAGAAATA
>CAZWTB010000070.1:0-1853 GCA_964636875.1 uncultured Thermodesulfatator sp. | reverse complement strand
GTTGCATCTGGTAGAAAAGCAGCTCAGAGTATAAAGTATTTTATGGAAGGAAAAACACCTCCTAAGCCGTTTTTTACTATAAAATTTGACTTTTCAAGAGGTAAGAGACCAGAAGAAATAGATTCCAAATTTCTGGAGCTTTTCCCTCCTGAAAAAAGAAGAAGACTCAAAGAGAGACCTCCAGAAGAAAGAATAAAGGACTTTGACGAAGTTTTAGAAGGCTTTACAGAAGAAGAAGCAATAGCAGAGGCAAACAGATGTCTCAGGTGTGGATGCTTAGGTATTCACAAATGTGAATTCAGAGAAATTTTGATTAAGGAAAACATCGGAGTCAGTAAAGCAACGAGACGAATGAAGTATCTCATTAACAGGGATCATTCTTTTATAGAGGTTGATATTAATAAGTGTATAGCCTGTCAGAGGTGCGTTAGAATTTGCGTTCACAATGCTATAGATTTTAAAATAATAAACAAAGGGACTCCTTACGAATACATAACTTTTTCTTTTAAAGACAACTGCACTAATTGTGGAAATTGCGTGGATGTATGTCCAACAGGAGCTCTTATTAAAAAGGATCTCAGGGTTCCTTATAGTAGAAAAGATGCAAAGGCTGTAAAGAGTGTATGTGGTTATTGTGGAACTGGGTGTAATCTTACTGTGTGGATTAAAAATGGGAGTATTCTTGAAATTACTGCCAGGGACGAGCATCCAAATCACGGTTCTGCATGTGTAAAAGGAAGGTTTGGTTTTACTTTTTACAAACATCCAGATAGACTTAAGAAACCGCTTTTAAGGAAGAGTCTTAAAGAAGACTTTAAAGAGGTCTCCTGGGATGAGGCACTTGATTTTGTTGCAGAAAAGCTTCTTGAGATAAAGAAGAAGTATGGAGGAAATAGTATAGGATTTTTAACTTCTTCTCAAATAAGTAATGAAGAAAACTATCTCTTACAGAAGATAGCAAGGGTTATATTTGAGACGAACAATGTAGATTGTTCAGCGCGTGTCTGACATGCGCCATCGGTCGCAGGGCTTGCGACCACAGTTGGATCTGGAGCAGCTTGTGCAAGCTTTCACGAAATCCTTAATGCAGAAACTCTGTTTTTAATAGGAACAGATACTCTTGCTTCTCATCCAGTTCTTGCAGAAAAAATAATAAGAGCTCTTGACAGAGGGCTTAAGCTCATTGTAGCAGATCCTATAAAAATAGAACTTGCAGAAAAAGCTCATCTCTGGCTGAACTTAAAACCAGGCACTAATGTTCCTCTTTTAAATGGAATAGCTTACATAATTTTAAAAGAGGAGCTTTACAACAAGGAGTTTATAGAAAAGTATGTTGAGAATTTTGACAAGTATATGCACTACATTTTAAGCGAGTGGGAACCTGAGATAGTTGAGAGAATAACAGGGGTTAAAAAAGTTTTTATAGAACAGGCAGCTTATATTTTTGCAACATCAAAAACTGGGCTTATATGGTGGGGGCTTGGATTAGTTGAGCACAGAAGTGGAAGCTATGGAGCAATGGCAGCAGCAAATCTTGCAACTCTTTGTGGTTTCTGGGGAAAGCCGGGTTGTGGAGCAATGCCACTTCGTGGACACTGTAATGTTCAGGGTGCATGTGATATGGGAGGACTTCCCTATGTGCTTCCAGGCTATAGAAAAACCTCTGATCCAGAGTTAAGAAAACTCCTTGAAGAAGTCTGGGGAAAAGCGCCTTCTGAAGAAGACGGCTTAACTTTAAACAAGATGCTTGAAAAGGCAAAAAAAGGCGAATTTAAAGCTTTTTACATAATGGGTTATGATATAGCAATGAGCCACTCCAACCTGAAAGAGGTCTGGAAGGCTCTTGAGAACAC
>CAZWTB010000069.1:0-9537 GCA_964636875.1 uncultured Thermodesulfatator sp. | reverse complement strand
AGGTCTATTACATTATGTATTTCCTACCAAAAATTTTGACATAATAAAAGGAGATATTAATCTACTTTCTGGAGAAACTCTTTTGCCTATATTTTTTAAAGAACTGAAAAATTTCGGTTGTGATTTTACTGAAGCAAAAGTGGTAGTAGCTGGAGGATGCAATTTTAAAAATAATCCTGAATTTATAGACATAGGTAAAAGAAATCTGGATGTAGCTTTAAAATTTTTAAAAAATTTAATTCCTGAAAAAAACATAATTGTAAGAACAGGTTTTTACCTTCCTGTGTTTTTAAAGGTAGATGTAAAAGAAAAAAAGTTTAGAATAAAAATAGGGTATAGGGAAGAAGTGCTATGATAGAACAGGTTCTTGAAAAAATTTTTGAAAAAGTTGACACATTACCTACTTTCCCCAAAACTGCTCAAAAAGCTTTTGCTCTTTTAAGAGAGGATGAGGTTGACTTTAAAGAGGTTGAACGGGTAATTAAAAGTGATCCCGGTATAACAGCAAATTTTTTAAAACTGGTTAATTCTGCAGCTTTTGCCCTCCCTCAAAAGGTGGATTCTTTATTTAAGGCTTTTATGTTTCTTGGGGTTAATCAGATAAAATTCATTCTTATGGCTTCTATAGCAAAGCAATATTATAAAGATGAGCTTACAGGATACGGAATTCAGGCACATGATATCTGGTTTCATTCGATATTATGCGGAATTATAGCAGAAGAGATAGCCAAAAACATGGATCTCAGTTATGAAGAAACAGAAAGCCTTTACATAGCTTCTATTCTGCATGATATAGGAAAAATAGTTCTTGATCTTTATACAAAACTCTCAGCAGAGGAATTTTATAAACTTATGGAAGAAAATCCAGAAAGAGATTTTATTCAAATTGAATGGCTGGTTCTGGGAGTGGATCACGGACTTGTTGGAGGATATCTTCTTGAAAAATGGGAATTCCCCAAGACAATATCGTTTGCTGTTAGAGCTCATCATGATGCAGACCTTATGCTTCAAAATAAAGTATCTGCAATTGTTGCTCTTGCAAATGCACTGGCAAATGTCCTTGGTGTAGGCGGAAGTCTTGATGCCTTTAATTATTATCTTCCAGAAAAATTACTTGATATAGTTAACATAGAAAAAGAAAAAATCTGGGAAATATTAAAAGTTGCTTTTGAAAGGAGTGTGCTTATTAAAAGAGAATTTTAAAAAACAGGAGAAAAAGATGAGAAAACTTTTTTCAATTTTTCTTGTAATATGTTTTTGTTTGGTTTGTTCAGGCTTGTATGCTCAGAATTCTTTAAAAAAACTTTTTACTGATGAAGATTATGAAGAAATAATAGGTATTTTAAAAGACAGCCCCATTTCCAAATTAAATTTTCAGGAGGCTTATTATCTTGGATACTCCTATATGATGCTGGGGAAACTTTCAACAGCATTAAAGTGCCTTCTGCAGGGATATAAATCTGCTTCAACCCCCAAAGAACAGGTAAAAATTTCTGAAATAATTGCAAGAATTTATTTTTATTCTTTAAATTATCAGGGTATTATCAAAATCTTAAGTCCTTTAAATGTAAATCTTCTTTCAGACAGAGCAAAGTATTACTATGCAGTGGCTTTATTAAACACCGGTGAACTCGATGAAGCTCATATAGTAATAAATTTAATCAAAAATCCTGTTCTTAGAGAAAGACTCACCAGACTCGAAGCTTTGCTTTACGGAGTAAAAGTGTTTGGACAGATAAATCAGATTTATGATTCCAATATAAAACTTGTTGAAGACGAAACTACAAAAAAAAGCGGTTTTGTGTCAGAAGGACTTTTTAGTGTAATTGATTATTCACCTGTTAGAAGTTTTCAATTGATAGGTTTTGCAAGTTTTAAAAATAACAGGGATTACAGTGCATATGATATTTACTATGCTTCTTTTAAACATATTCGAAAGTATTCCGGAATTAAATTTATTCTTCCGCAGATAGATTTTGTTTATGCGAATGAAGGTGCTTATTCTGCAGGAATGAAACTGGGTATTGAGAGAGGAACCTATTTAAAAATAAAACTCACAGGAGGATATGAGCATAACTTTCAGGATACTGACAGAAATGCCCTGAGTATTTCCTGTGAAGGAAGTTTCAAGTTTTTCCATGTAAGAGTAATGTATAAAAATTTTAAAAATTATTATGATAAAGTGCTTATAAATCCTTTAATTTATTTTAATAAAAAGTTAAGTAATAAATTCTATTTAAAAACCAGAGCAGGAATGATTTATCTTCACTATCTTACCATGGAAGATAGAGCTTTAAGACCTTATGGAAGTGTGACTGTAAGCTGGGGTTTTACAAAAAATCAGTGTTTAAATTTTAAAGGTGAAATAGAGAAGAACTTTTTACTAAAGAAAGATGTAGGATATGAAAAAGAATACTTTAAATATATTGTAGGAATAGGGTATTCTTATTATTTTTAGACTGAAAATTTAAAATGGAGTAAAAAAAATGAAGGTGCAATTGATAAAAAAAGGGACAATTTTTATTTTAATAATATTTTTTATTATGCTAAATTTTTCAGATGGAGTTGCAGAGCAGAAAGTGGGAGAAGTTGCAAAGGCAAGAGGGAGAGTGAGTATAGTTAGAAAGGACACGTTTAGAGGAATTTTCTGGAAAAAGGATCCCAGACTTTTTATCGGGGACATAGTAAGAACAAAGAGGAAATCTTTTGCTACAGTTAATTTTATAGACGGAAGCAGGGTAGAGCTTGGAGAGAGCAGTAGATTAATTATAGAAAAGTATATTCCAGGTAAAGAGGTGGAACTGGAAAATCCCTCTGGCAGAGTTATCTATTCGGTAAAAGGACGGGTAGCAGGACTATTCAGGGTAAAGACACCAACTGCTCTTATAGGAGTAAAGGGAACGGAATTTGCCACTATAACAACTCCTACAAGAGTGGCAGTATTTGTGAAAAAAGGAGTGGTGGAAGTTTTTAATCCGCGAATTCCTTTTATAAAAGTTAAAGTCCCTGCCAAACATATGACAATTGTTGCTTTAAAAACACCACCACTTCCTCCCCGACCAGTTAAAACAGATGTTATACAAAAAGTTTTTAAAGTAACGGGTTTAGGTAAACCATCTTTTAAAAAAGCAGGAGAAGAAATAAAAAAGATGGGTAAAGAAGAAGAGGAGAAGGAGGAGGAAGAAAAGAAAGTAGTAAAAAAAGAAACTTTATCAAAATTTTTTGAAAAACAACCTGAAGAAGAAACAGAATTTAAAGAAATGGAAAAACTTACCGAAGAAACTCCAGCTGAAGGGGAAATAACTTCAGAAACAACAAAAGAAGTGGTTCAGGAAGTATCTACAGAGATTACAGAAGAAAAAGAGGAAGAAAATTTACTCTCTCAGGAAATTATGGAACATGGCTATGGTAATGTAAATGTTCAGTTAGAATTACCGGAAGAAATACTGTTTGTGACTTCAGAAGTATCCCAGGAGATTACTTTAAATCTTGATGTGCCAGAAATTGACTTTACTACCCAGAATGTGCAAAGTTTGGAAATAAATCTTGAATTAAAAGAGGTAAATCTTAAAAATAAGTAATGGAGGGACAAAATGAAAAGAATACTATTACTGTTAATAATTTTTGTATGCATTTTTCAAATATCTCAAAGCAATGCTCAGAATCAGGAGTTTCAGCAATTTTTAAAAACAAGGCAGCAGGAATTTAAAAGTTATAAAGCAAAGCTTGAAAAGGAATTTGCAGAATATAAAAAGATTTATCTTGAAGAATTTGAAAAATATAAAAAGCAAATTATGAAAGTATGGGGAAAAGCCCTGGTTACTGACAGGAAAAAATGGGTTGAATATTCTTCTGATTTTAAAATAAGAAAACTTGTGGACTTTAGTAAAGGAGAAATAGAAATTTCTGTTATTACCAGAAATAGGAAAAAAGCAAAAAAAGAAATAAAAAAAGCCCTTGAAACACTTTTAATAGAAGATAAAGTCACTGCTCTTAAAAAGGATCAGCTTATTAACAGGGTAGAAAGTAGATTAAGAAAAACTTTTAAAAATCTTCAAACCGGGAAGGTGGAAAGAGAAAAAATTTTAACCCCTGTATTTTTTAAAAAAACTCCTACCAGAAAAGAAGTTGTAAAAAAGGTGGAACTTCTTTTAAAAAATGCTCCTTTAAAAACACGCATTTTAAAAAAGCGCAATTCTTCAAGAAAAAAAGTTTATACTGTAAGGATCAAACTTCCTTCCAATTATCTCATAATTAAAGCAAGACAATATAAACCCATTGTCGAGGAATGGGCAGAAAAAAGAAGACTTTCCCCAGCACTGGTATTTGCTATAATTCATACTGAAAGTCATTTTAATCCTCTTGCCAGATCTCCTATTCCTGCTTATGGATTAATGCAGATAGTTCCTCAAACAGCAGGGAAAGATGCAACCAAAATTTTATACGGAACTCCCCAACTTTTAAGTCCTACTTATCTTTATAATGGTAAAAATAACATAATGATTGGAACGACTTATTTCTATCTTCTTTTTCACTATTATTTTAAAGGCATAAAGAATTATAGAAGCAGGCTTTATTGTTGTATCGCAGCTTATAATACAGGTGTTGGTAATGTAGCAAAAGCTCTTACAGGAACTTACAGTATAAAAAGGACAATAAGAGCAGTAAATTCCATGACTCCTGAAGAAGTTTACAGGAAACTAATAAAAAATGTTCCTCAGGAAACAAAAAATTATCTACAGTATGTTTTAACCCGGATGGAACTTTATAGAAATATATAATTTATCAGTAAGTCAATTTGTAAACTATTGGTAGCTTTATTTTTAAAGTAATTGGAGGCACTGGAAACAATTTGGCACATTTTTTAATACATTTTATTACATTTTTATCAAGAATTTTATATCCAGAAGACTTTTCAATGTGTATATTTTTTATTTCGCCTTTGTTTGTTAAAATAAAAGACACTACAACCTTTCCTTCCCATCCCAGTTTTCTTGCAATGTAAGGATACTCTATATTGCTCTCAATTATTCTGTAAATAAGTATCAATTTTTTTCTTAAAAAAGTTTGTTTAATACTGTTAATATCTATATTTCCACTGCCTGCCCTCCCTGTGTTTCCTGAAACATCCTGCTTTTCTTTACCTTTTGTTTTAGATACACCAGAATTATTTTTCTCTTCTCCAGATTGCAAAATAGAAGTCTTTTTACTATTTTCAGAAGTGCTAACTTCCTTTTTTTCTGTGTTGTAAAATTCTTTTTCTGAAAGATTTTTCTCTGAAATATTTTTGTTCGTATTCTTTTTTACTGTTTCTTTGAGTTTGTTTTCTTTAATTTCTGTTTTCTGCTTTGATATTGTTTTTTTTACTTTTTTTTCTACTTTTTTCTTTTTTATTTTAAAAATTTCCCTTTTAAAACTTTTTTTTAATTGAGAACGAGCTTTGGAGAAATTTCTATTATTAGAAATTTTGAACTGTTTAGTATTTCTGAAACCTGTATGTTTGTTTCCTCCTCCTGAAATTAGACTTTCCAGAGAAAGTTCTACTTCTACATATTCAGGAGATAATTTTTTTGCAAGTTTTGCCAATCCTATTGCTATTGCGATACAAAGCAAATGTATAAAAAAAGAGAGAAAAAAAGCTTTTTTTTGAGTCATGAATAAAATCTTATTTTATACGGGTTTTAATAAAAACTTTTTTAATTTTATACTTTTTTAACACATCAAGAATTTTTACAATTTGCTGAACAGTAGCTTTCTGGTCAGCAAAAATAGAAATATTGGGATTTTGAGAAGCTATGGCACTGCATATGTGACTAAGATCTTTTAAACTAAGTTTTTTATTTTCGAAAAAAATTTCGCCTTTGCGCGTAAGGATTATTTTATAGGTTTTCACATTGGTGGTTTTTGAAGAGGAAGCAACTGGAAGTTTTACCGGGATTGTTCCTTCTACTATAAAGGTTGCAGTAACTAAAACTATAGTAAGAAGAACCAGCATTATATCAACAAGAGGAATCACATTTATTGAATTAAACTCTTTTTCCTCCATTTTGAATATCCCAGATGGTAAGTATTTCTTTTACTTTTCTTAGAAGGTAATTATAAATTGCAGTAGATGGGATAGCAACAAGTAATCCCACTGCTGTGGCTTTAAGAGCCAATGCAAGTCCCACCATTATTTTTTTGCTATCAACAAGACCTCCCTGTCCTATTTCGTAAAAAGTAAACATAATTCCAAGAACAGTTCCAAGAAGTCCGATATAAGGAGCATTTGATCCAATGGTTGCAATTATATAGAGTTTTCTGGTAAGTTCGATTTCAAGCTCTTTTTTATTTTTAAATTCATTAAGATTTACTTTTTTATAATAACCCATTCTTTCTATAGCTATACCTATGGAAATAAAACTTAAAAAAATGAGAAATCCAATTACTCCGTAATCAACCAGCCATTTTAAAAAAATCACAATTCCTTTTCCTGAAAAGGATTTGCAAATTTATTAAAATAGTAACACTAATAAAAAAAACAATTTTGTCAACAGTAAATTATTTTAATTACCATTTTATTACCAGATTGAATATTGAATAAAAGCAGGAGAGGAATATCCTCTCCTGCAAAAAGAAGATTATTCTTGAGAAGCATTTACCAATTTTTTCAATTCTAAATAAGTTTCTCTAACTTTATAAGTATATTCTAAGTAAAGAGGTAATTCATTTAATGGAATTGCCTGAGGTCCATCACACAGGGCTTTTTCTGGACACGGATGAAATTCTACCAGGACTGCATTTGCTCCTGATATTACTCCCTGAGCAGTAACATGGTATATATCTCTTATACCATCCGGGGCTTTTTGTCTGGAACCTATTGGATGGGATGGATCTATACACACTGGAAGTCTTGTAAGTCTTTTTACTACAGGCACATGGGCAAAATCAACAAGATTCCTGTGAGGATCTCCAAGATGTGTCCTGACTCCTCTTAAACAGAAAATAATTTTGGTATTTCCTTCTGAAGCAATATATTCTGCTGCATTTAAACTTTCCTCCAAGGCAAGTCCATATCCTCTTTTATAAAGAACCGGGAATTCTTTTTGTTTACCCACTGCTTTAAGAAGTTCGAAATTTTGAGCATTTCTGGTTCCTATTTGAAGAATAACTCCACATGGATTACCTGCATTTTCAAGAGCGGTTTTAATCTCTTCTATATGATGAGGAGCAAGCACTTCCATAACTATAATTTTTATTTCATATTTTCCTGCAAGTTCGAAAAGCCATGGAAGACATTCTTTACCGTGTCCCTGGAAGTCGTATGGAGACGTTCTGGGTTTGTATGCGCCCATTCTTGCACAACATACACCGTTTTCTTTTAAAGCTTTAAATATAGCCTCTGCATTTTCATAGGTATCTACTGCACAAAGTCCTGCAAAAATGTGAAAACTATCCTGATTAAATTGAAGTCCCTGATACTCAAATCCTATATCACCAAGGGCACCGTGTCTCCCTATCAATCTGTATTTTGCAGTAACTCTTAATGCCTTTTCAACTCCCGGCAAATGTTCTATTTCTTCCTGAGGAACCATGTAATCTTCTCCTATCAAATGAATTTCAAGAAGAGTGCGAGTAACTCCCTTGTGCTCCATTACCTTTATCTTTAAGTGAGGAAATCGCTCTTGCAAATAAGTCATTAATTCTTTAAACTCAGGACTATCCTGTGTAATGTGCGGTTCCATAATAATGATCATTTTTACTTCCCCCCTTTCTTTAAAATCTTTCTATTTTTTTAATTTTCTTAATAAATCCCATTTTTATTTTTTTTCAAGTCCTTTCCTTCAAAAGGCACACACTTTTTAAAACCCCTTCAAGACTCCCAAAAAGAGGTAATTTACCTGAAAGTCTAACAGGAACTTTTTTATCTTTTAAAAGCCACATAAGAACTTCCCTGGAATGTTTTAAAAGTTCACTTTCCTGAGGAAGATCTATGAGTATTTTATAACACTTTTCTTTTTTATGGTTCCAGATACAAAGAGTTTCTTTTTTTACTGAAAGGGTTAAAAATCTGCGTTTTTTTCTGATATAAAGAGGTATTTTAATTTTTTTTATTCTGGTATAATCAAGGGAAAAAGAAAGCACCAGAGCAGAAAGTTCATCATAAACAGGAAAAGCAATCCTTATTTCCTGCGTGCTAAAATGAGGTAGAAGCCTTTGAATTATAACTTTTCCTGAGGTTTTATCAAAAATAAGAAGTTTTTTCCTTATCCCGTGTCTGCTTTTTGCAATAATAAGTGTTCTGAAAGGAGTGAAATCTGGATTTACCCATGTTTTCCAGATTGCGTGATAGGGATATATTAAATTTCCTATCCCTGTGGTATAAACTTCCCCTATGTATAAATCTTTACTTATTTTAATAACTGCCTCTCCAAGTTTTACAAACAGCCACCCGATATCATACTTTAAAAATTTTATCTTCTGCACTTTTAATTTATAATAAGGTTACTTAGTAATTTTTCTTTTATAACCTTGCTATTTTCTATTTCTGATTTTATATTAAAAAGGGCTTTTATAAAAAGTTTTAAGTCTCCACAATAAATCAGAAGGTTGTGTCCACTTACTACACTGAAAATGATCCTCTCTTCAAGTTCCCATTTTTTTAAAGCTCCCATATTAAGGTCATCAGTAAGAATAAATCCTCTGTATCCAAGCTCTTCCCGCAAAAATTTTATTACTTTTTCAGAAAAAGTAACAGGTTTTATATCCACTTCTTTAATTACAAGGTGCGTCGTCATAAGAAACCTGATGCCACACTTTTTAATTAAATCTTCAAAAACTTTTAAGTTTTCGTCAAAGGAAATTTTGAATGGTAAATCAATGTGCGGATCTATTTTAACCCTTTTTAATCCTGGAAAGTGTTTTATACAGGTAAAAACCCCTGTTTCTTCATGTTCTTTTATAAAAATTTGAGCTAATTTTTTTACTATTTCTGGATCCGAGGAAAAGGTTCTGCTTTTTAAAAACTCTTCCGCAGATTCTTCTGCGAGATCAACACAGGGAGCAAGATTAAGGTTTAATTCATATTTTTTCAAAGTAAGAGCTATACTTTTTGCCCATTCTTTTACCACATTTTTATCCTGCGTTTTTAAATACTTCTTGGCTACTTCTAAAGGGGATGCAAAATTTCCTTTTATTCTACAAACCCTTCCTCCTTCCTGATCCACTGCAAGAAGTTTTACTTTAATGTTCTCTTTTAAACTCCGTATTACTTTGTTTCCTTCCTCAAAATGTTCTTTAAAAAAGATAAAGTTTTTAAAATTTAAATCTTTAAAAAATTCCAGACTCTCCTGATCAAGCTCAGCAGGAGGTTTTATTAAAAATAAAAGCCCAAAGTTTTTAAACATTTTTATCTTTTTATCCCCATTCCTTGAGCCATTAGAGTTAAATAATATTGTTGTAATTCTTTTTTACTCTTTTTGTTTAATTTGACTTCTTTGCCTCCTAATAATCTCCAGATAATATGAGGAATTTGATAATAAGGAACTCCGGAAATAT
>CAZWTB010000068.1:0-1882 GCA_964636875.1 uncultured Thermodesulfatator sp. | reverse complement strand
AATGGGAAAGGGAAAAGGTTCTGTTGAAGGATGGGTGGCAGTGGTTAAGCCTGGAAAGATAATATATGAGATTTCTGGAGTGCCTGAAGAGGTTGCTCTTGAAGCACTGAGACTTGCTGCAAGTAAGATGCCTTTTAAGTGCAAGATCGTTAGAAGGGAGGAGTTTTAGAGATGAAGGCAAGGGAACTCAGAGAACTTTCCATACCCGAGCTAAAGGAAAAGCTCTCTGAACTCAGGGAAGAGCTTTTTAACCTGAGGTTTCAGAAGAGCATACACAAGCTTGAGAATCCTATGAGAATAAGGCAGGTAAAAAGGGACATAGCAAGAATTTTGACGATTTTAAGGGAAAAGGAACTTAATATAAGGTAGGAGAGAGGGGATGGGAAGAAAGAAACAGTTTATTGGAATTGTTGTAAGTGATAAAATGGATAAGACCGTGGTTGTAATGGTTGAAAGGCTTGTTAAGCATCCGCTTTATGGGAAGTATATAAAGAGAAGAAAGAAGTATATGGCACACGACGAAAACAATGAGTGTCAGATAGGAGATAAGGTTTTAATAGAGGAAACAAGACCCCTTTCAAAAAGGAAGAGGTGGAGGGTTAGAGAAATACTTGAGAAGGCAAAGAAGATAGAAGAGACTCCTGTAGAAGTGGAGAGTGAGGGAGGTGAGTAAGGTATGATTCAGCAGGAGACATATTTAAATGTTGCTGATAATTCTGGAGCAAAGAAAATAATGTGTATAAGAGTTCTGGGTGGTTCTGGGAGGAAATATGGAACTGTTGGTGATATTATTGTTGCGTCTGTAAAGGAGAGTCTTCCGAATTCCAAGGTTAAAGAAGGAGATGTTGTGAGGGCTGTTATAGTGAGAACGAAAAAAGAGGTAAGGCGTCCTGATGGAACATATATAAGGTTTGATGAAAATGCAGCGGTTTTGATAAATCAGTATAAGGAGCCTATAGGAACCCGTATATTTGGACCTATTGCAAGAGAGCTTAGAAACAGGGGTTTTATGAAAATTATATCTTTGGCTCCAGAGGTATTATAAAGGAGAGGTGAGAGGATGATAAAGAGAGGAAAGAGTAAACATTTACCCAAGCCTCATGAGGCAAAGGTTCACATAAGAAAAAATGACATGGTTGTGGTTATAGCTGGAAAGGACAGGGGAAAGATAGGGAAGGTTTTGCAGGTTTTTCCGAGGAGGCAGAGGGCTATAGTTGAGGGGGTGAACATTGTTAAGAGGCACATGAAACCGACACCTTACAGCAGTGGAGGGATAATAGAGAAGCCTGCACCCATACATGTTTCGAACTTGATGATATATTGCCCCAAGTGTAAGAGGGGTGTAAGAGTCGGGAGAAAGTTTCTCGAGGATGGAACCAAGGTCAGGTATTGTAAAAAGTGTGGAGAAATAATTGAGGCAAAGGAGTAGGGGAATGAGCTGGCTTAAGGAGTATTACTTTAACGAAGTTGTTCCAAGGCTTAAGGAAAAATTTGGTTATAAGAACATTTACGAGGTTCCAAGGCTTGAGAAGATCTGTGTTAATATGGGACTTGGGGAGGCTGTGCAGAACCCCAAGATAATAGATCAGGCGCTTGTTGAGCTTGCTCAGATAACCGGACAGAAACCAAAAGTTTGTCGTGCAAGAAAGTCCATAGCAGGATTTAAGCTTAGAAAGGGAATGCCCATAGGGGTTATGGTTACTCTTAGAAGAAACAGAATGTATGACTTTCTTGCAAGACTTATTCATGTAGCTCTTCCGAGAGTTAGAGACTTTAAGGGACTTTCCAGATCTGGATTTGACGGAAGAGGAAATTATACCCTGGGGATAGTTGATCATACGATTTTTCCTGAGATAGATGTGAACAAGGTTGAGAAAATAAA
>CAZWTB010000067.1:0-2787 GCA_964636875.1 uncultured Thermodesulfatator sp. | reverse complement strand
TAAACAACCATAACACAAACAAATCTAGCTTTTCTCTTTTCAGGAGGCACTCCTTCAAGAAGTTTTAAAAGTTTTTGGTTATTTTCTTCATCTGTAGCGTTTTCTCCTGCAAATCTTGCTGAATGAACACCAGGAAGACCTCCCAGTGCATCAACTTCAAGTCCTGAATCATCTGCAAGGCACATAAATCCAGTTTTTTCAGCATAATATCTGGCTTTTTGCAGGGCATTTTCAAAAAAAGTGCTCCCTGTTTCTTCACAGGTCTCAATTTCTGGAAAGTCTTCAAGGGTTTTTATTTCAAGATCAAGCTCTTTTAACATTTCTTTTATTTCTTTTACCTTGCCCTGATTAAATGTTGCTATCACCAGGGTTTTACTCATCTCCCAGCACCTCTTTCTGTTTTTTTATAAGCTCAAGAATTCCTTTGGAAGCAAGTTCTTTCATTTTACTAAAATCTTCCCAGCTAAAAGGAGTTTTTTCAGCAGTTGCCTGAATTTCTATTATTTTCCCTGATTCAGTCATAAAAAAGTTTGCATCAACCTCTGCTGAAATATCTTCCTCGTAATTAAGATCCAGGTAATACTCGTTTCCTATTTTCCCAACGCTTATACCAGCAAGATACTCAAGAACAGGATCTTCTGTAATTACTCCTTTTTCCATAAGTTTTTTTATAGCGAGTTTTAAAGCAACGAAAGCTCCTGTTACAGAAGCGGTTCTTGTTCCTCCGTCTGCATTAAGAACCTCACAATCTATCCAGAGTGTTCTCTCTCCAAGTTTAGCAAGGTCAACAACTCCCCTCAGAGTTCTTCCTATAAGTCTTTGAATCTCCATGGAACGTCCTTTTCTTCCCATAACCTCTCTGGGAGTCCTTTCTGTAGTTGCTCCAGGAATAAAAGCATATTCTGCTGTAATCCATCCTGTTCCTGTGTCTTTTAAAAAAGGAGGAACTTTTTCATCAAGACTTACCGTGCACAAAACCTTGGTGTTTCCAAATTCAACGAGCACAGAACTAAGAGGATTTTTTAGAAAATCCAAGGTAAACTTAACAGGTCTTATTTCATCAAAAGCTCTTCCATCTGTTCGCATCCTATACCCCCTGAAAAAATTTTTGCCTTATTTTACCATTTCTCTGAAAGTTTGCACAATTTTAAAGCAGATTCATCAAGCATTTTTTTTACATCTTCAGAACTTCTTACTTCTTTTTCAAGAACCTCTTTCCACATTCTTTCTCTCTCCATACAAAAGTAAAAAACCACTTCTCCTTCCACGCTTTTTATAAGTTTTTTTAAAGATAAATAGAGTTCTCTTCTCAGGTCTATAAAGTATCTCTTTTTTTTATCAAGTCCATCTATAAATTCTTCAGCGTATATTTTAGTTTCTGGGAATCTTGCTTCTGCAATTTGCTTTAGCTCAGGAGGATATCTGAGAGTGCCAAGACTTATCCAGGCTATCCTTTCAGCAGGCACCTCATTTAGAATTTCTTCCAGAACTCTGGGATATTCCTCTGTAGCTTCTGGATAAAAAATAATAGGATCAAAGTGAAAAGCAACTGTAAATCCCCTTTCAATTGCGTATTTAGCACTTTTTAACCTTGCCTTTAAAGAAGGGGCTTTTTTTTCTTCCTCTTTTATAACTTTTTCAGTATTTACAGACCAGGCAAAAATTATTCTTGGATCCGGGGGGAGTTTTTCAAAAAAAGTTTTATCAAGAAAAACCTTTGTCTTAAGCTCAAGCACTGCCAGAGGATTCTTTTCTTTCCAGAAGTAAATAAGTTTTTTTGAAACACCTGCAATATGTTCCAGAGCCAGGCTGTCTGCAAATTCTCCTGTTCCTATTCTTAAAACTTCTCCTTTGTTTTTATGCTCTTCAAGAACAGATGCCAGTTCAAAAAATCCATCTTCTATTAGATTTCCCCAAATTTTTAAACCAGGGCGATTCAAGTATAGCTGAAGTATGCAATATGTGCAATCAAGAGGGCATCCTTCTCCAAAATGAAAAATTTTATACCCACAGCAGAAGTAATTTTTTGTTCCAGGGCATTTTCTAAAAAACCTTCCTTTATACTTAAGAAAAAAAAGAAAATCTTTTCCCTGAGAAACAAGCTCTGGAAAACTTTTGTATCCCCAGAAAAAGTCCTGATAGGAAGAAATAACTTCCACTGGGAATTTTTCAAAAATTTCTCTAACTAAGGAGCAGTTTAGAACTTCTTCTTCTGCAAAAATTTTCATTTAGAGGTATTTTTTTATCAGAACTTCTGCGATCTGGACAGCGTTTGTAGCAGCTCCTTTTCTGAGATTGTCTGCAACAACCCAGAGATTAAGTCCGTTTTCCACAGAAAAGTCTTCTCTTATTCTTCCCACAAAAACCTCATCTTTTCCAGCGGCATCAATTTGAAGAGGATAAAGTTTATTTTCTGGATCATCTATTACTATGATTCCAGGAGCGTTTTTAAGAAGTTCTATGGCTTTTTCAACTGTGATTTTTTTCTCAGTTTCAATGTTTACTGCTTCTGCGTGTCCGTAAAAAACAGGAACTCTAACAGTGGTAGCAGTAACGCGTATTTCAGGGTCTTCCATAATTTTTTTTGTTTCTTCTATCATTTTCATTTCTTCTTTTGTGTATCTGTTGGGAAGGAATACATCTATGTGAGGAACGCAATTAAAGGCAATGGTTTTAGGAATGTGCTGGGCAGGAGGCATTTCTTCCCCGCTACACCAGGCTCTAACCTGGGCTTCAAGTTCGTTTATGGCTTTCTGTCCTGCTCCAGAAACAGCCTGATATGTGCTT
>CAZWTB010000066.1:0-2821 GCA_964636875.1 uncultured Thermodesulfatator sp. | reverse complement strand
ACTGAAAGGGAAAGAAAGCTTAAAGAAAAAGGAAAGAGTCTGGAAGAAGTGGAGGCTCTGGTAAAAAAGAGAAGTGAAGCAAGAAAGGAGAAAAACTTTAAAGTTGCAGATAGAATAAGGGATGAATTAAAACAACTTGGTATTGTGCTTAAAGACACCAGAGTAGAAACTTTCTGGTATATAGAATAATTTTTCAATTTTTGTGCATCATTTTTAAAACCTCGTAAACTGCTTCCATAGTATCTTCTATTTCGTCTTCTGTATGGGCAAGTGAAACAAACCAGGCTTCAAACTGGGAAGGAGGTAGATACACTCCTTTTTCAAGCATTTTCTGCCAGAAAGTTGCGAACTTTTCTGTGTCACACTTCAGGACTGAGTCAAAGTTAATAATTTCTTCTTCTGTAAAAAAGAGGGTTAACATGGAAGCCACGCGGTGAACTTTGTAATCAAGCTCAAGGTCTTTCAGGGCTTTTTTTATTCCCTGCTCAAGCCTGGAGGAAAGGGCTTCAAGTTTTTCGTAAGTTCCTGGTTTAAGAAGTTCTTTAAGGGTTGCAAGTCCTGCTGAAACTGCTATTGGATTTCCAGAAAGAGTTCCTGCCTGATAAACAGGCCCTTCTGGTGCAACAAGTTCCATTATCTCTGCTTTTCCTCCGTAGGCTCCTACTGGAAGTCCTCCTCCTATGATTTTTCCAAGACAGGTAAGATCCGGAGTTATTCCAAAGTATCCCTGAGCTCCACCTAAACCAATCCTGAAACCAGTTATAACTTCGTCAAAAATTAAAAGAGCTCCGTATTCTCTGGTTATCTCCCTTAAAAATTGCAAAAATCCATCTTTTGGATAAACCACTCCCATGTTTGCAGGAACAGGTTCAACTATTACTCCTGCTATTTCTTCTCCATATTTTTTAAATGCGTTTTTTACTGCATCAAAGTCATTAAAAGGAAGGCTTATGGTGTGAGAAGTTAATTCTTCAGGAATTCCAGGGCTTGCAGGAATTCCAAATGTAGCAAGTCCTGAGCCTGCTTTTACAAGAAGTGAATCCACATGTCCGTGATAGCATCCTTCAAACTTTATTATTTTTTTTCTCCTGGTGTATGCCCTTGCAAGTCTTATAGCACTCATGGTTGCTTCTGTTCCAGAATTGACGAGTCTTACTTTTTCAATGGAGGGAATGCACTTTTTTATAAGTTCAGCGAGTTCTACTTCCTGCCAGGTTGGTGCTCCAAAACTTGTGCCTTTACTTGCAGAGGAACAAACCGCTGAAACAACCTCAGGATGTGCATGCCCGAGAATCAAAGGACCCCATGAACACACATAGTCTATGTATTCGTTTCCATCTGCATCAAAAAGATAACATCCTTCTCCTCTTTCAAAAAATACAGGATCAGCCTTTACAGCCTTGCAGGCTCTAACAGGACTGTTTACCCCTCCTGGAATACACTTTATTGCCCTTTCGTAAAAAGCTTTAGACCTTATCCTCATCCCCTACCCTCCTTCTTTTCGTTCTCTTTTTTCAGTCTTTTTAAGTATTCCTCCCATTCCCAGGGTAAAAGATACTTCTTTTTTGCATTACACTCTTTACAAGCTGGCACTATGTTTGACCTATCCGAGGTTCCTCCTCTTGAAAGCGGTATCTTGTGATCCATAGTGAGTTCTTCTGGGGGAACCTTTCTTCCACAATAATAACAAATTCCCCTTTCTACCTTCCTCCTCCACCACCTGGTATTCTTAAGTTTTCTTGCCTTTGCCTTCTCCCTTTTTATAAATTCCTCAAGACTAAAAACTTCTCTCTTCGGCATCTTAATTTATAATACTTAAAATTTTTTGCACCACTTCTTCAGGAGAGAGCCTCCCTGTATCAATAACCGCCGCTCCTTCTGGAATAGTAAGAGGAGCAACTTTTCTCCTGCTGTCAAGCTCATCTCTTTTCTTTATGTTTTCCTCAACTTCTTTTAATTCTACATCTTTTTTTTCTCTAAATCTTCTCTCAGCCCTCACTTTTTCATCTGCAGTAAGGTAAACTTTAAGATCTGCCTCTGGAAAAACAACACTTCCCATGTCTCTACCTTCTGCTATAACGCTTTTTCCTTTAACAAGCTCTCTCATCTTTTCGTTTAAAAACTCCCTCAGCTCTTTAACCGCTGAAACAAGGGATACGCTGTCTTCAACCTCTTTGCTTCTGAGTTCCTCCCTTATCAACCTTCCTTCCCAGAAAATAAAAGTTCCTTCGTCCCTCAGCTCAATCTTTACATTTTTAAATTCCTCTTTGAAAAAGCTCATTTCTTCAGAAGGATTTTCCAGAAAGGAATTAAGTTTGTCTTTTTTTAAAAGAAGGTAGGTTGCAAATCTGTAAAAACTTCCTGATTCAAGTAGAACAAAGTTTTTTTTCTTTTCTTTTAATTTTTTTAAAAGGAGTCTTGCAGTGGTGGTTTTTCCTGAAGAAGCAGGTCCGTCTATGGTAATGAGTTTTATTTCTTTTTTCATTTTTAGCCTTCTTCGGGTTTTTCTTTTTGCAGAGGTTTTATTTCTTTTTTATAAATGCTGTCAAGAACCCCGTTTATAAAAGCAGGAGAATCGTCTGTTCCATAAAGTTTAGCAAGTTCCACTGCCTCATTTATAGAAACCACCTCTGGAATGTCAGGTCTGAAAAACATCTCGTAAATCCCGAGTCTTAAAATGTTTCTGTCTGTAAGATTAAGTCTTTCAAAGGGCCAGGAAGGGGTGTATTTTTTTATTAATTCGTCAATAAACTCCTGATGTTGAGCAACTCCTCTTGCAAGTTCCTCCCCAAATTTTAAAGATTCTGGATTATCCCTGGTA
>CAZWTB010000065.1:0-3233 GCA_964636875.1 uncultured Thermodesulfatator sp. | reverse complement strand
AAAAGCAAGATCTGAAGAATCAACCTCATGCGATTTACCATCGTAAAATTGCACTTTTACATCCACAACAGGATATCCTGCAAGAGGACCCTTTTCCATTGCTTCTCTAACTCCTTTTTCAACAGCAGGAACATAGTTTCTCGGAACATTCATTCCTGTAAGTGTCTCAAGAAACTCAAATCCCTTTCCTCTTTCAAGAGGGAATATGTGAAAGTGGACTTCTGCAAACTGTCCCCTTCCTCCTGTCTGCTTTTTGTGACGATAAATAACTCCCTGAACAGTCTTTTTAATTGTTTCTCTGTAAGGAACTTTTCTGGGAGTAAGTTTTACATTCACACTGTATTTAGTTTTTAATTTTTCCACAGTTTTTTCTATATGAAGAGGACCGATTCCAGAAATCAGAAGTTCCCTTGTTTCTTCATCTCTTTCAATCACAAGAGAAGGATCTTCTTCTTTTAGTTTTGTGATAGCTGAGCTGATTTTATCTTCGTCAGCCCTGGTTTCTGGATGTATTGCCATGGTAAGCATTGGATGAGGCATCTCAGGAACACTCATAGCCTTATCTATCGGTGAGCTTGAAAATGTGCTACCAGTTTTTAAAGCTTCCACCTTTGCAAAAACCACAACCTCACCTTCTCCCACTTCTTTAACCGACTGAAGACCATCACCAACAGGAACGAATATCTGTGTGTATTTTTCTTCTTTTCCATCAGCAGTGTAAATTACACTATCCGAGGTAATCTTTCCAGATAAAATTCTTCCATAGGAGAGTTTACCTGCAAAGGGATCATAAAAATTTTTAAAAATAAAACCCACATCAGAATTAGAAATTCCTTCTTCAAGTTTCTTTTTATAGGAAGGAGCAAGATTTATTATTCTTTCAAGAAGAACAAGGACTCCGTGCAGATATTTTGCAGAACCTGAAAAAAGAGGAAATATTTTTCCTTCTGAAAATGCAAGACCAAGTCCTTTTAAAATTTCATCTTTATTTAAAGCTCCTTCTTCAAGATACTTTTCTATAAGCTCGTCAGAACCTTCTGCAGAAGCCTCCATAAGCATTTCTTTAAGAGAACTAACTTCATCTTTAAGATTATCCGGCAAATCCTCAAAATTTAATTTTTTCCCTTCTTCTTTTATTACTTTTTCTTCAATTATGTCAACGAGAAGAGGTCTATCTGTATCAGGAAAAGCATAAACAAGAGGAGCAATGTTAATTTCCAGAGTATTTTTTACCTCTTCTATTGTTTCTTTATACTTGGACTTCTCATGATCTATTTTATTTATAAAGATAAAAAGAGGCACTCCCATTTCTTTTGCAAGTTCAAAAACCCTGACATTCTGGTATTTTAAAGGGGAAGAAGAATCCACTACAAGAATCCCGGCGTCAGCCATTCTCAGTCCCCATAGAACCTCTCCTATAAAGTTGTCATCCCCAGGAGTATTAAGCACATAAACAGGCACATCTTTATACTTAACTCCATAGACCTTTAAGTATGTGGTTGGTTCTCTTTTAGAGCTTTTAAGTTCTGTTCCCGTTATCTTACAGAAAGCCTCTGCAAGTCTGGTTTTTCCACTGTCTGTTTGCCCGAGAAGAACAATTACTTTTGGTTCCATGGGAAGACCTCCTTGTTTTATTTTTCTTTTATTTTATTTTTATAGAAAATTAAAAAATTAGTCAAGACAAAAAAGAAATAATGCACAAGCAAATTCTCGTTTTCTATAGAAGAGGAGCTCTTGGAGACACTCTTCTTACTTTTCCTGCTCTTGAAATTTTGAAAAAAAGAGGTTTTTACATTATTGCAATAGGAAACTCAGAATACTTCACTCTTGCAAAGTCAGTAAACTGGATTGACGAAACCTATTCAGACTTCTATCCTCAGCTTCTGGCAAAACTCCCTCCAGACACTACATTTTATCTTTTTACCAGAGCAGAGTTCCCTTTTTTAAAATCCTTTGCAAATGTTTTTTACTTTCCTCCTTTTCCTGAAAAAAGAATGTGGATGGTGAATTATTATTTAAAAGTTTTAAATTTAAAAGAAGTTTTTTCCAGAGTCCTTCCTCTGTCCGATCCTTATAATTCGTCTTCAAGCTCTAAACACACAAAAATAGCAGTGATTCATTCGGGAAGCGGCTCCCAGAAAAAAGTCCCTCCTTTTGAATTTTTTGAAAAAATTGAAAAATTTCTTTCAAAAAAGGGTTATCAGGTTGTGTATTTTCTTGGAACCGCGGAAGAAAATTTAGAACCTCTTTTAAAAAATGCAGAAAAAAAATTTTTTAAAAGCAGAGAGATTTTTGAGGTAGTAAAATTTTTAAAGAGTGCAGAGGTTTTCGTAGGGGTTGACAGTGGTATCTCTCATCTTGCAGGCTACTTGGGAATAAAAAGTTTTGTGTTTTTTGGACCAAGTGATACTTTAATGTGGAAACCAATTGGCTTAAAAGTTAAAGTAATTTCTTTAAACTTAAAGTGCAGTCCCTGTTTTCCCGATGTGTGTGAAAAAAGGGAGTGTCTTAATCCAGATTTGCTTTTTAAAGAATTTTTAAAACACTTTTAAATAAGCAAGTTTTCCTGAAAAAGCTCAAAGGTTTCTCCTGTGGTTTTCACCATTGCTTTTCTACCAAATATAAGAGGATAATTTTCAGAGGAGTGTCCAATTTTAAAATCGTAGCCTATGGGTATTTCTTCTGGCAAAAAAGGAATTAAACTGCAAATAAGTTTTTCTACTTCTGAAATACCAAGGTTTCCAAAGAGCAGTGCTTTTATGTTTTTTTTATTTAAAGAAAAAATGAGCTGAAGAAGAGCTCTTTCAATGCGATAGGGTTTTTCGTTCACCTCTTCAAGCAGGAGAATAATCCCGGATTTTAAAACTTCTGGATTAAGGTAAGGTGTTCCGCACAGGCTTGCAAGGGAAACGAGGTTTCCACAAATTAAAATTCCTTCTGCCTCTCCTGGTCTAAAGATTTTTCCTTTTAAGTAAATCTCCTGCCCTTCAAAAATCGTCTTAAAAAAGTGCTGAAGTATTGAAGAAGAAAGATAAGGAAGTTCCACCAGAACCGGAGCATGAAATCCACACTTTCCAAATTTAAAAAATAGATAGGAATGAAGCACAGAAATGTCACTATAACCAATTAAAACAGGAAGTTCATAAGGAGAAACTTTCTGATTTGAAAATAATTCTTCTAAAAAAGGAAGAAGTTTTAGAGAGCCAAATCCTCCTCTTATTGCCCAGATATGA
>CAZWTB010000064.1:0-4941 GCA_964636875.1 uncultured Thermodesulfatator sp. | reverse complement strand
ATTATTCTAAAAAACACAAAAAAGAAAATTAAAACCTTTTTTTCGAGAAAAAAAGTAAGTTCCATTGCTATCAAACCCCGGTTATTTTATTAAAAAGGGAATACTGGCAATGAGGTTTTCCGTAAAAACAGTAAGTTTTTTTAAAATCCAGGGCAGAGTAAGAACAAACACTATAATCATAGCAAGTATTTTTGGGACAAAGGTTAGTGTCATTTCCTGAATTTGGGTTACAGCCTGAAAAACACTTATAACAAGTCCCACTATAAGTGCGCTTAAAAGAAAAGGAGCAGATATAAGCACACATATTTTTACTGATTCTCTTGCAATAGCAAGAATGGTTGCATCAGTCATTCTGTTCCCTCCTTTTAATTTTTAATAAAAACTTTTTACAAGTGATACCACAAGCAGATTCCATCCGTCAACCAGAACAAAGAGAAGAAGCTTTATAGGAAGAGAAATCATCATTGGAGGAAGCATTAGAACACCCATTGAAATGAGAACACTTGAAACCACCACATCTATTATAAGAAAAGGTATGTAAAGAAGAAAACCTATTTGAAAAGCGGTTTTAAGTTCGCTTATCATAAAGGCTGGAATAAGAGTCCAGATAGAGACATCTTCAGGGGTGCGTGGCTTTTTTTCGTGTCTGAGTTTTATAAAAAGAGCAAGGTCTTTTTCCCTGGTGTTTCTGAACATAAACTTTTTAAAAGGTTCACAAACCCTTTTATAGAGTTCTTTTTCATCTATCTGATGATGGAAGTAAGGAAGCAGTGCCTGTTGATAAACTGCTTTAAAAGTGGGACTCATTATAAAGAAGGTAAGGAAAAGCGCTAAGGAAATGAGGACCTGATTGGGAGGAGTTTGCTGAGTTCCAAAGGCATGTCTTAAAATAGAGAAAACCACAATCAATCTTGTAAAAGAAGTAAGCATTAAAAGAAGAGCTGGAGCAACAGAAAGGACGGTAAGCAGAAGCAAAATCTGAAGAGCGGTTGAAAACTGCTGGGGTCCTTTTGCAGTTTCTATACTTAGCTTTAAAGCAGGAACTGCTAAAGCCTCAAGCATTATCATCTTTTATTTCTCCAAGGTAATCAAATCCCTTGTCAGAAAGTCCGATCAAAAATTTTTTCTTCCCAACTTCTATGAGCAAAATTTGTGCCTTATAATTTATGGGCTTGATTTCAATAATTTTTATGTGTTTTGTTGACGAACTTTTGACAGAAACTTTTTTGTAAAAGTGAGCAACAAGTGGAAGCGAACTTAAAAATAATAAAAAGATTCCGAGAGCTTCAAGATAGCCAAGCCACTGCATTTTTAAGACCCCAGTTTCTTTACTCTTTCCTGTGCACTTATTATTTCAGTTATTCTTACTCCGAATTTATCACTTACGACAACGACCTCTCCTTTTGCCATAAGTTTTCCGTTAACATAAACCTCCACCGGTTCTCCTGCAAATTTTTCAAGTTCAATGATAGAACCTTGATTAAGTTTAAGGAGGTCTTTTATGAGCATTTTTGTTCTTCCTATTTCAACAGAGATTTCAAGTGGAATATCAAGAATAAAATCAAGCTCCGGATGAATACCTGCCTGCTGAGAAGGACTGAGTTCTTCAAGTTTAGCTGGTTCACTCGGGATGGTTTCTTTTTTCTCTTCTTTCTTTTCCTCTGGCTTTTGTTCAGAACCCTGCTGGGCTTCTTTCAGAGCCTCTTCCCACATTGCCATGAGATCTTCAGGATTCATCTCTTCTGTCTGAGAATCCTGAGAACCTTCGGATTTTTCTCCCACCTGATTTGCCTGCTGATCCTGCTCTGGCTGTTCAGCCTGCTGTTCCTTTATTTCTTCCATTCCTTCTTTTGCTTCCTCAGCCATACTCTATCCCCCTTTGATTTTTGCTGTCTATTCCTCTTCACTTGTCGTCAAAAATTTGTCAATTTGAATGGCAAGATGATTCTTAAAAACTCCCATTTTACCGAGGATTTTCGGAACATCCTGAATGTAAACCTCTACTGGTTCTTCAACTTTTTTGTCAAGAACTATGACATCCCCTTCTTCAAGGTTTATGAGATCGTTAATGGTAATTTTTCCCTTACCGAGCACTGCTTTTACATCAACCTCACTTGAAAGCACATAGTTTTCAACTGCTTTTTTCCAGCTAAGATCCACATATTCTTCAAGTTGATAGGGAGAATATAGTTTGTCTTTTATAGGCTGAAGGGTGCTTAAAGCATAACAGAACATTATTTTTCCGCTAACAACTTCGAGTTCCACATTTAGCCCTGTGACTATAACGGTTTCTTCTGGCTGAAGCACTCTTGCAAACTGAGGATTTACCTCTCCTCTTACATATTTCGCTTTAACAGGATGTATGTTCCTCCAGGCTTTTTCAAGTTCGTTAAAAATTATGTCAACAACTTTTCTTATAAGCCTCTGTTCTATAGGTGTAAATTCTCTTCCTTCAACTTTTATAAACTTTCTTTCTCCTCCTCCAAGGAATCTTTCCACAAAAACGAAAACAAGAGGAGTATCAATAATAAGAAGAACCTGTCCTTTTAATGGTTCGAGTTTAAAGATATGTATAGAAGTTGGAACCGGGATCTTGTTTAGAAAGTCTTTAAATCTTTCCATCTGTAGGGGGAGGTTGGTTATATCTATCATTTCTCTGAGAAGGGTTGAAAATTGCATTCTCAGGCTTCTTGCAAGCTGTTCACTTATTACCTCAAGCCCTGGAATTTTTAAACGGGCTGAGATGGAGTAATTTCTAAAGTCAAAAGGTTTAACATCTTTATCAGAATCAGGCTGTTCTTCAGGAGTGGTGTCTATCTGCCCTTCTTCAAGTCCTGCAAGAAGAGCATCTATTTCTTCCTGACTCAAAATTTTATCCATACCCCTCCCCTACTCCACAATGTATTGCGTAATATAAATCTCCATAACCAGATCCTCTCCCAGCACCTCGTTAATCTTTTTTAACAAATCTCTTTTTATCTCTTCTTTTGTTTCCGGTTGAAGAGCTTCTTCCGGGGTTTTAGCACTGAGATACGAAATAATTACATCCTTAATCCTCGGAAGATTTTCTTTTATTACATCTTCTGCCTTTTTATCTGGAACTTCGAGAGCAAATCTTACCTGAATGTATCTTTTTCCAGAAGGATCAAGAAGATTCACCACCACTGGTTCAAGATCAATAATTACTCCCTTTTCCTCTTTTTTGTGCTGTGCTTTTTTCTCCCCTTCTCCCTCTCCTTCCTTTTTACCTTTTGAAGAAAGAAAAAACACCACTCCTCCTGCAATTCCTATAACAAGAACCCCTATTAATACAAGAAGTAATAATTTCTTTTTGCCACCCTTTTTTGGAGCCTCTTCCTGTTCTTTTTCTTTTTCTTCTTCTGCCATGCTTCACCTCCTTGTATTTTATTTTTCAACTTTTATGCCTTTTCAAATTAGCTGTTTGCTATTAATTTTTAAGATAATTCCTGACGAAATTTTGACAAGTATGCAAAAAAATTGTCTTTTAATTTTTCTCTAAGAAGAAGAAAGTATTTTAAAACGATCCCCCCTGTATATCCACCATAACCAGAGGTTGCAATAACTCTATGACAGGGATAAACGAGAGGCAGAGGATTTCTGGCAAGTGCTCTTCCAACTGCTCTATATCCCCTTGGACACCCTATCCTTTCTGCAAGTTCCTTATATGTAATTACCTCTCCAGGTGGTATTTTCCTCGTTTCCTCAAGCACCCGTTTTTCGAATTCTGTTAATTTTATATGGTGTTCCACATCCACAAAAGCGGTTTTAAAGTTCCAGTATTCTAAAAATGCAGTCCAGAATTTTTTAAAAAGCTTTTTTTCTTCTTTCTTATCTAAGATAAACAAAGGTTCTCCTGAATTCAGGTTAAGCTCAATTTTGATTTTTCTTAACTTTGCATCTTCTCCCCAGTTTAATTCTAATTTTAAAGGAAAAGCTTTTATTATCACCTTTACAAAAACTATTTAGCTCTGCACAAAAGTTTTGCTTTTTATTATTTTTATATTATAATTAGAAGTATGGAAAAAGTTAAGATTGGAAACTGCATTTTGGAGCTTGTTAAAGGGGACATAACAGAGCAGGAGACAGAAGCTATAGTTAATGCAGCAAATTCCCGTTTAATCCCGGGAGGAGGGGTTGACGGAGCTATTCACAGAAAAGGAGGTCCTTCTATTCTTGAGGAATTAAGAAAGAAGTATTCTGGATGTCCCACCGGGAAAGCTGTTATTACTGGAGGAGGAAATTTAAAGGCTAAATTTGTTATTCATGCAGTTGGACCTGTTTATAAAGATGGAAAAAGCGGAGAAGCTGAGCTTCTTGCAAGTGCTTACAGAAGCTCTCTTGAACTCGCTGTGAAACACGGTATAAATTCTATCTCTTTTCCAGCTCTTAGCACAGGGGCTTATGGTTATCCTGTTAAAGAGGCTTCCAGAATAGCCCTTTCTGCAGTTATTGAATTTTTAAAAGAGCATCAGAAACCCGGGCTTGTTCGTTTCGTTCTCTGGGATGATAATACTTTTAAAACTTTTAAAGAATCTTTAAAAAGTCTTATTTAAATTAACAAAAGCTTTTTAAGTCCTGCTTTAATTAAATTTTATAAATCTTAAATCTTCGGGTATAATAAATCGTAGAGAAACCCAAATCTCAGGAGGATTAAAATGGGGGAAGTTGTTTATATTCCTTTATCTCAAGATATAATTTCTAAAATAGAAAGATTAAAGAATAAAGACGAGGAAGTAAAAGAATTTATAGAAAAACTGGTTGAGGAAAAAATTATGGCAAAAGAGGTTTCTGCCTTACAAATTGAGAAGATGAAAGAGTTATGGGATAATGAAGAAGATGAAATATGGAATAATTTAAAATGATTGAAAAGCGATTAAAGTTTGGTGATGTTGTTTTAATAGAAGTGCCTTTTGTTGAGAA
>CAZWTB010000063.1:0-6623 GCA_964636875.1 uncultured Thermodesulfatator sp. | reverse complement strand
AGCAATAGTAATAAACATTTACTAAAAATCAACCCTTTTAAGTCTTTTAAGTTTTGGTTTAAAACTCTTTTTTATTTTCCCTTGTCAGGGGCAGAGAAAGTAATTATAATATATTTTAGAAATGCAAAAATAAAAGGAGGCAGGGTATGGCAAGAAAAGGTGAACAGTGGATTAGATACACACAGGAATTTGAAACCACGGATGATCCTTATGCAATGAAAGAAGCTCCTGCAGGAGAAGCCATATGCCCGAGGTGTAAAGCTGTTTTTAAAGATAAACGCTGGTTTCTGGATGAAGAACTTTATGAAGAACTTTCTGAATCACCGGATATTCCAAAAATTTTGTGTCCGGGATGCAGAAAAGCAGTGGATAAGTATCCCATGGGTTATCTTTATATTTCAGGAGATTTCTGGAAGACTCATAGAGAAGATATTATGAGGCTTATAAATAACGAATACGAAAAGGCAAGGGGATTAAATCCTCTGCATCAGATAATAAACATTTACGAAGAAGATGGAACCACTGTAATAGAAACCACAACCGATCACCTTGCTCAGAGATTTGGTAGAGCGCTTCATAGAGCTTATAAGGGAAATCTGGAATTTAGATGGTCTGGAGAAAAACTTGTAAGAGTATATTGGTCCCGTTAACATACAGAATTTTAGAAAGGTCTTAAATGGAACTCCTATTTTTAATTATTGCTCTGGGAATTATACTTCTTTCTTCTGAATTTTTTACAAATGGAGTGGAGGTTCTTGGAGAGGGGCTGTGCCTGTCTCAGGCTGTTGTGGGAAGCGTTCTTGCTGCAGTAGGAACTGCTCTTCCAGAAACCATAATTCCTCTTGTGGCTATATTCCTTTACAAAGGAAAAGCCGGTTCAAGTATAGGAGTTGGAGCAATACTTGGAGCACCTTTTATGTTAACCACCATGGGATTATTCCTGGTGGGAACAGGTATTTACATTCGCTCACTTTTTAAAAAACTCTCCCCTTCCATTCACATAGAAAAAAATAACCTGGTTAGAGATCTGAGATTTTTCCTAATCAGTTATTCTGTAGCTATTTTTTTCCCTTTTTTCTTCCCAAATACAAGACTCTTTCATTACCTTATCGCAGTTTTTTTGTTTTTTAATTACCTTCTCTATCTTTTTTTTACTTTTAAAGCAGAAAGCTCTGAAGTTTGCGCTTTAAAAGAACTATATCTTGTTAAACCTTTAAAAAAATTTAACATTTGTCCCGGAAAAACAATAATTGTTATACTTGCAATATTACAGGTAATTACTTCGGTTTTTACCATGATAAAAGGTGCTCATCTTTTTGTCCACAATCTTGAAATTCTTGCCAGAAAACTCGGGATGGATCCTCTTTTATTTGCACTTCTAATAGCTCCGATTGCTACCGAACTTCCAGAAAAATTTAATAGCTTTTTATGGACTTTAAGAGAAAAAGATGTTCTTGCCCTTGGGAATATCACAGGTGCTATAGTGTTTCAATCCACATTTCCTGTAAGTGTCGGTCTTCTTTTTACGAACTGGAAAATTCACGGTCTTGCCCTTGTTTCTGCTTTGATAGCAATTTTCTTAACCTTTTTTTATTTTTTAATTATAAAACTTCTTAAACGTCTTCCTCCCGCAGTGCTTTTAATTTCAGGTTTTTTTTATGTTTTTTATGTTTTACTCGTGCTTCACAGGTTTAATAAAATTTAAAACCCATGGGAAAGGAATTAATTAACTGGCTTAATTCCTATCAATTTCACGGAATAAAACCCGGATTAAAAAGAATTCGCCAGCTTCTTAAACTTCTGGGAAATCCTCAAAAAAAATTTAAAACAATTCACATTGCAGGAACAAATGGTAAAGGATCAACCAGTGCGATTTTAAGCACAATACTTTCAGAACACGGGTTAAAAACAGGACTTTATACTTCTCCCCATCTTTTTCGTATTAACGAAAGATTTAAAATAAATCAGAAAGACATTTCAGACGAAGAACTTACTTATTACCTGAGAATTATAAAAGAAGTGGTGAAGGGTAGGGAAGTTACTTATTTTGAGATAACCACTGCTCTTGCTTTTTTTTACTTTGCAGAAAAAAAAGTGGATATAGCTGTAATTGAATGTGGTCTGGGAGGAAGGCTTGATGCAACCAATGTAATATTTCCTGAGGTTTCAGTGATTACAAATGTAGGGTTCGATCATACCAGGTATCTCGGTAATACTCTTGAATCTATAGCCAGAGAAAAGGCAGGAATAATCAAGAAAGAGAAACCGTGTGTTCTTGGAAATGTCAAAAAAGAAGTTTTGGGAGTATTTGAAGAAAAGGCAAAAAGAATGAAATCCAGAATATATATGTTTGGAAGGGATTTTTTTGTGAAAAAAGAAAAAGAAAACTGGTATTTTTCAGGAGAAAGAGAGCTTGTAAATCTGGAATTGTCGTTAAAAGGAGGTTTTCAGGGAGTTAATCTGGGATGTGCCTTGAAAACATGTGAAATTTTGGAAAGAAAAGGTATATTTGAGTTTTCTGAAAAAAAGATAAGAGAAGCTCTAAAAAAGGTGGTATGGGAAGGAAGATACCAGAAACTCAGAATTAAAGGAAAGGAGATTCTTCTTGATGTTGCGCATAATATAGAAGGATTAAAAACTTTAAAAAAAGCTCTTTGTGAGGAAAATTTTAAAAATTTTTTACTTATTTTTGGAGTTTCAAATGAAGACGGAAACAAAGATTTTAAAGGAATGCTTGAAGAAATAAAACCTCTTGCAAAGAATGTTTTTATATGCGAATTTCCATGTCCAAGAAAAATAGTAACTATTTCTGAGTGGGAGGAAGTAATAAAAAGGGATTCTGGGATAAGTTTTTTTAAGGATTATAAAGAAGCTTTAAAAAATGCTCTGGTATCTGTGGAGGAAAGGATACTTGTAACAGGTTCTATTTACTTTGTTGCAGAGGTGTTAAAGATGTTAAGGGGAAAGGAGATTGCATAACCTATACCCCCGGAACACAAGAGTTCCTCATTACAAAATCAAGAAGATTTTTCATCATAAGATTGGTAGCATTTTTTGTTCTGCAAAAGCCTGCTTCTACACATGCAAATCCTGCCTGCATAAACATAACCAGAAATCCACATAATAGAACCCATACAAAATCCACTGCAAGCCCGGGGTTTCCCTTAATGGTAACTGCACCTGTAGGATCCCCTGCTATTGCAAATTTTGAACTTAAAAATGTAAAAAGCAAAAGAAAAAGAGAAGTTCTAATAAAAGTCTCCGTGTTTCCAATAAAACACCGTCTTCCCGTTATTTCATACTCTCCTTTTGTTTTTTCTTATTAAGAAATCAAACTCTGTGCCTGAGCTAAAACTTTGTTAAAACAAAAAAATAGTGGATTTTGTGTTTTAAAACTTACAAAATAAACTTTACAAAATTGACAAAACTGATTAAGATCTTACTTTTAAAGTAAAAGAATTTTGTAGTATTTTTTAAAAATTTTATTGCGTTTTTAACACACTTTATTAAAATTTAAGAAAATATTTAAGAGCGTATAAAAATGGATGTAAGAGAGGTTTTAAAAAAAATCAACTGGGAAGATCCGATCTGGAAGGCAATAAAAAATAGAATTCTTGAAATAAACGAAAAGATAGAAAAATCTCGAGAAATAGAAGCATTTTTAAAAGGGATATCAGGGGAATATATATTACCGGGTCCTTCAGGGCTTATTACCCGGGGTAGAGAAGATGTTCTCCCAACAGGAAGAAATTTTTATTCTCTTGATCCTTATAAAATTCCAACGCCTTCTTCTTTTGAAACTGGCAAAATGCTTGCAGAAAAGCTTTTAAACAAATTTTTAAAAGAAGAGAACAGATATCCTGAAAATGTGGCTATAGTATGGATGGCAAACGACATAATGTGGACAGATGGTGAGGTAATGGCACAAATTATGTGGCTTCTTGGAGTGGAACCAGAGTGGTTCTCAAATGGAAGACTTAAAAGTTTTAAAATAGTGCCTCTTGAAAAATTAAAACGTCCAAGAATTGATGTTACTATCAGGGTTTCAGGAATTATTAGAGACAACTTTCCGAATTGTATAGAATTTATAGATTCTGTAATTCAAAAAGTTGCTGAACTTCCTGAACCAGAGGAATTGAACTTTGTTAGAAAACATACCTTAAAATTGATGACTTCTCAGGGTGGAGATTTTCGTTCAGCAACTTTAAGAATTTTTTGCTCTATGCCTGGTGTATATCAATCCGGAACACAGCTTGCTGTTTATGCTTCTGCATGGAAAGAAGAAAAAGATCTTGCCGAAGTTTTCCTATACTGGAATGGATTTGCATATGGTAAAAAAGTGTGGGGAAAACCCATGCATAGAGAATTTGCAGAAATTCTTAAAAGCGTTGAAGTAACATATAATAGAGTTGCTACTGATGAATACGATCTGTTTGGTTGTTGCTGTTATTTTGGGACTCACGGCGGAATTACTGTTACTGCAAAATATCTGAGTAAAAAAGAAATTAAAACTTATTATGGAGACACCAGAGACCCTCTAAGAGTTGAAGTAAGAGATCTTGCAGAAGAAATAAAAAGAGTGGTGAGAAGTAAAATTTTGAATCCAAAGTGGATAGATAGTATGAAAAAACACGGTTATAAAGGAGCAGGAGATATTTCTAAAAGAATAGGAAGAATTTATGGCTGGGAGGCAACTACCCAGAAAGTTGAAGACTGGATTTTTGACGAAATAGCAAGAACATATCTTATGGATGAGGAAAACAGAAAATTTTTTAAAGAGAATAATCCATACGCTTTTGAAGAAATAGCAAGAAGACTTCTTGAAGCATGGCAAAGAGGTTTGTGGAATCCTGCAGAAGAAGTAAAGGATGTTTTAAAAAAGATATATCTGGAGGTGGAAGGATGGCTTGAAGGGATTATGGAAAATGTTAAAGGAGATTTCCAGGGAGGAAGTATTGATGTAATTACTGCAGAAGAAGTAAATTCCTGGAAAGAAAATTTAAGGAGGTTTTTAAAGTGATTTTTCCTTTTTCAGCTATAGTAAATCAGGAAGACATGAAACTGGGTTTAATTTTAAATGTGATAGATCCTAGCATAGGCGGACTTCTTATTATGGGAGAAAAAGGAACTGCTAAAAGCACAGCAGTAAGGGCACTTGCTAATCTTCTTCCAGAAATAGAAGTGGTAAAAGGATGTAGATTTAATTGCGATCCCTCGGGTCCTTATTGTGATGAGTGTCTGGAAAAATTGAAAAAAGGAGAAATTCTTGAAGTTGAAAGGAAAAAAATGGAAGTGGTGGAGCTTCCTCTGGGTGTAACAGAGGACAGAGTGGTGGGCAGTCTTGACATAGAGTTTGCTATTTCCCATGGTAAAAAACATTTTGAACCGGGTATTCTTGCCAGAGCTAATCGTAACTTTCTTTATATAGACGAAGTTAATCTTCTTGAAGATCATATAGTTGATCTTCTGCTTGATTCTGCTGCAATGGGAATAAACAAAGTGGAAAGAGAAGGAATATCTTTTACTCATCCCGCAAGATTTATTTTAATAGGAACCATGAATCCAGAAGAAGGAGAACTTCGTCCCCAATTTCTTGACAGGTTCGGATTGTGCGTTGAAGTAAAAGCTATAACTGATAAAAGTTTAAGAAAAGAAGTCTTAAAAAGAAAAATAGAATTCGATTCCGATCCATCAGGATTTTTAAAAAAATGGAAAAAAGAAGAAGATGCTTGGTTAACACGGATTTTAAAAGCGAAAAAGATCCTTAAAGAGGTAAAACTTCCAGAAGAAATTTACGATAAAGTTGTAAGCATAACCTCAAGTTTAAATCTTGATGGACATAGAGGGGATATAGTGCTAATTAAGTCTGCCAGAGCTTATTCTGCATTTGTTGAAAAGAAAGAAGTGGACAAAGAGGCTCTTAAAAAAGTTGCCTGGTTTTCTTTAAAACACCGATTAAAAAGACTTCCTTTCGAAGAAATAGGTAAAGAAGTTGAAAAACTTAACGAAATTCTTGAAATAATTTAAATAAATTTAAAATTTACACAATAAAAAATAAGATGTCTCCCATTTTTTAGACACTTTTAATGTTAATCCTGACATTAAATTTGTCCAAATTTTGGGGAGCTGTTTAGGATTTTAATTCTCTCCGCTTCATACACAGATTTTAAAAAAGAAGTTTTGGCGAAAGAGAATTTATATAAAAACTAATACTTTGCAGAAATAAAAAGGACTTCTTCGTCTTTTAGTTCTTTTTTAGCTTCTACATATACTACAGTGGGGATTACTTCTGTTTTTAAAACTTTGCGAAGAATTTCTGCTCTCTTTTTAGCTCTCTCTACATCTTCAGGATATAAACTATAAGAAATTTCTACAGCTAAGACTACTTCTTTTCCTGTTTTCCTTATCTTTCCTTTTACAACCAGATCAAGCTCAAAAAGATAATCCCTTTCTGTTTCGCTTATTTCTTTTTTATCTTCTGCTTCATCTATTAGATCTATAAGTTTTTCCATTTGTAAAATTTTAGCTTTTTTCAAAAGTCTTCCAAAATAGGCATAGTATTTATCCCTTATTTTTCTTTCAAAATCACTACCTTTAAATTTACCAAACTCACCTTTTAGATA
>CAZWTB010000062.1:0-5641 GCA_964636875.1 uncultured Thermodesulfatator sp. | reverse complement strand
GTCATCTGCAAGAGCTCTTGCTGTAAAACTGTTCCCAGAAAGATGCACTAAAAGCACCTTGGTAAAACTCTCCTTCACCTCTTTGTTAGGATAGCTCAATACTGCCAGCCCGTTCTTTATTTCTTTTATCGTTAAATAACCTGCCTGATAAAGAATTGCCTCAACAGGAAGATCCTCAAGCTCAAAAGCTTTAAACACATCCAGATCCACTTTAAGAGCTTCAAGCTCAGGAAGAGTATGAAGTCTGTTTTTAAGAAGCCTAATGAGAAAACTGGGAGTAGCTGTCTCAAACCAATAGTTTCTGAATTCTTTTCTGGTAAGGGCATTCATAACAGATACAGGGTTATAAATTCTTATATTTTTCCTGGGACTGAACCGATATCCATTATACCAGAACCTGAGTTCTTCCATTATTTTCTCTGGTGAAACATTTTCTTCTTTTGCAAAAGCTTCTATGTAAGGTTTAAAATATTTTTGAATTTCTTCTTCTGTATAACCTGGAAATTCAGAAAATTCTGCATCAAGTGAAATATCAGTAAGATTATTCCAGTCGGAGAAAATGGAAACTTTGGAGAAGGTGGAAACCCCTGTTGCAAATACAAACCGAAGCTCCTTTACCACCCCTGCCCCTTTTAACACACCAAAAAAACTCTTCAGAACATCCCGATTGGCTTTGGCAATTTCAAGAGCTTCCCCCCCTTTTCCCAGATGGTCAATAATAGGCTTGTCATACTCGTCTATTAAAACCACCACACCAGTCTGGTATTTTTGATAAAGCTCAAAAATTAGTCGCTCAAACATCTTATTAAGTACTCTTTCCCTTGTTAAAAAAACTTCGTAATATTTTGCCCAATCTTCTAAAGTAAGCTGAATAGACTTTTTTAAAATTTCAGGATTATCCCGGTCTATAGTGCTGAAATCAAACACAATCACTGGGTGGGGCTTAAAATCCCACTTATCATATATCCACAGCCCTTTAAAAAGCTCTTTATTCCCGCTGAAAAGCTCCCACAGAGTGCTAACAGTTAAAGACTTCCCAAATCTCCTCGGTCGGGAAAGAAAATAACACTTTCCCTGAGAAACCATCTTGTAAATCCACGGGGTTTTATCCACATAAACCTTCCCTTCTTCCCGTATTCCCTTAAAATCTGAAGTGTCAAGTGGAAGCACTGGCAGCATAAACTCGCTCCTTTTTATTCAGTTTAACCAAGTTTTAAATTTTTACAAGAAAACTTACTCATATATCTCTTCTGATTCATCTCCTGTTTGGATTGAAAAATTTTAAGTAATACTTATCTTTTTTTTAGTTTTTAAAACTTTTTAATATCTATTTTGGGAGGGAAAAAATGATTATTACAAAGGAACACGCTTTACTTTTAAAAGAAATTTACGAAGGTAAATTAAGAGGGGACGAATTTTACTCTAAAGCAGATAAAGAACCTGAAGTTCTTGAATATCTTAATCAATTGTATTTAATGGATCTTTTAAGACTTGAAGATATTGATAAATATCACCTTACTTATCCAGGTATTTTAATTGCCGAAACCCTGCTTGAAATGGAAAAAAAGGGAAAAATCCCCAGAATAAGTGATTGGGAAAGTGGTTTTAGATGGCTGGGGAGTGAAATAATTTCCATGATAGATGTTTCACGCAAGTGTCAGGGAGTATGTCCTCCTGATGCAGTAAAACCTCTTGAAATAAGAGGATTTGCAAGAAATGGTCAACTTACACCATATGCAGATGTAGTGTGGCAAGCTTATCAGGAAGCTCAGCCTCATATAACGGTAGATAAAAGATTAACCATTTATATCCAGCAAATGCCTCCAGGTCCTGGGTTAAAATCTATACTTAAATTAACTGCAGAAGTAGGGAAACACGAATTATTTGAACTGGAAGCTCAAAGACTTATAGCTTTCTCTGCTCCCAATTCAGATGTTTTCACTTTAACTGGTCTGGGGCAGCAAATCCGTCTGGGACTGTTAAAATCTGCTCCTGCTTTACCTATAAATGTTTCTGCAGAAATTCTGGAAAATCTTGCTAAAGTAGTTACTCAGGGGAAAAATTCTGTAGATGAAAAAACTTTTGAAATGCTTCTTTCGCAGGGATATATAAATGATAAAGGAGAACTCCTTCCTGGTGGTAGGCACCTTTATCTTGCCTGGAAAATGTATAATAAAGAAATTAACTCTGAACCCTGGAGCGTAGATTTTGATGAAATAGAAATAGAAATTCTTAAAGCCATTGAAAAAATATGGGAAAAACATCAATCAAACCCTGCAGTTTATCCTACTAAAGAAGAAATATGGAAATTTGTTTTCGAAAGAAAAGTAAAAGAAGCAAAAAATCTACTTGCCAGATATGGAAGAAAGTTGAAAGAATTACCCAAGAAAAAACAAGAACTTTTAAAAGAACTGGAAGAAGCAAAAAAAATTGAAGATTGGTTTAATAAATATTACGATATTTCTACTGCTTTGTTCTCTCTGGAAGCTCAATCTGCTATTGTTACAAAATTAAATGAAAAGGGACAAATTTATTACGATTTTACAGATTTTGGAAAGCAAATTCTCAAAGATCAAAAAGAAATCCGTGAAAGAGAAATACATGCTTACTCTGTTAAAGCTATTACAGTAACCCGTTTAAAAGATTTTCATGTTCCAGATTATTCATGGTTTTTAAAAGCTGAAGAAGAAGGTCTTGTTGGTAAAGGTGCTCCAACTACCTCAGGAGAATTCTATGCCAGAATGGCTACTTATATTACAAGAATACCACATCTTACAGCTTTCGAATTAAAAGTATTAAAAGTAATTCCCTATACCAGAGGAACTCTTATAAAAGAAGAAATAATAAAACCATATTTTCCTGATAAAGAAGAAGAAGTCTATCTTGCTCTTGAAAAACTGGATGCTAAAGGTGTAGTAAATTTAGAAACTTGTGGAGTGGTAACTCTTACTGAAGCAGGTAAACTCATTAAAAGAGCCACAGCAGGAACTCCAGAAGGTATTGCTAATCCTGTTAATCCTTGGACCATAAAAATTCTCGAAGCAATAAAAAAAGTTGGCACTTTATATGTAAAAGATAGAAAAATTCGTATAGAACCGGAAAACTGGAAACAAATTAAAAAATTATCTGGTTTATCCGAAGAAGAAATAGAAAAACAATTAGTAGTAATGAAGCAGGCGCGATTTCTTGGAGAAAATTCTCTTTTTGAATCCGGATTATTATTACTTGAAGCAGCAGAATTGATGATAGCAAAAGATAGATTCTGGGAAAGTGCTTAAACTTATATTAACAAAGGAGGCTGGCTTCCACGCGGTTCTTCCCCTTCTGTTTTGCTCTATACATAGCTCTGTCAGCCTCCTCTATCACTTTACTTAGTTCGTCTCCGGGTCTGTAACAAGCAATACCTATGCTTATCGTTACTCTAAGTTCCGGAATTTCTTCTATCTCCATATTTTCCACTGCTTTCCTTAACCTCTCTGCAACTTCCATCCCTTCGCTTAAAAATGTTCTATAAAGAATTACCAAAAATTCCTCCCCTCCAAACCTTATTACCTCATCACTTATTTTTATGTTTTTCTTTAAAACCTGTGCTAATTTTTTCAAAACCTTATCCCCTATTAAATGCCCATAGGTATCATTTATTTTCTTAAAATCATCTATATCTATCATTAACACATTAAGATGCCCTTTTGTCTTCTTCAGTTTTATTTCAACAAGACTTAAATACTTCCTGTTATGGATTTCTGTAAGAGGATCCAGATAAATTATCTCAGGAACTGATTTCAAAATGTTTCTAAGACTGACAATCCCTATCACCCTGCCATCTGATTCAACTACAGGTAAATGACTTATATTATGCTTTCTCATTAAATTGAGTGCCTCAAAAAATGTATCTTCAGGACCAATACTTATTAGATTATCCTTATTCTTATTGAGAATTTTTAAAACTTCTGGAATATTTACAGGAGGAGGATCCACAAAAATCAATCTGGGAATGTCCCTTAAAGTAATTATATGAACAATCTTTCCATCCTCTTCTGTAATAATCACACTTCCTATTTCTTCAGAAGAAAATATTTTTATAAGCTCTGAAAAATTTTGATTTATATCAAGAGTTACAGGATTCCTCTTCATTAAATCTTTTATTAACATTTTAAAGCACCTCTTTTAACCTCTTTTTTACTTCTTCTAATGGTATCTTTTTTAAAAAACTTCCCTGAGCAAGATGAGGTTTTCCACCTCCTCTTAATCCAATTTCTTTTAATTTTATAAAAATTTGATTGGCAGGGCACTTATCCTTTAAGTCCTCAGTTACCATGCACATTGCAAGAGCACCATCCTTTTTTTCACCCACTAAAAATATAATTCCTGATTTAAGCTTATTTTTAAAAACATCTCCCATTTCTCTGAGATCTTCCATTTTATTTACAGGCACTTCTGCAACAAGAAGCTTTACTCCATTTACCTCTTCAACCAGATTAATTTTTTCTTCTAATTCTTTTCTAAGATCAAGGGTTTTCAATTTTTTTATCTCTTTTTCAAGTTCTTCTTTTTCCTTTAACAGAGTTTTTATTCTCTTTTCCACATCAACAGGGCTCGTTTTTAAAACTTCTGCAAGGTTTTCTATTCTTTTTTCAAGTTTAAGGAGATACTCGTAACACTTCATTCCAGCAACAGCTTCAATTCTTCTTATTCCAGAAGCTACTCCTGTTTCTGCAACTATTTTAAAAAGACCTATATCTCCTGTTCTTTTAACATGAGTTCCTCCGCAAAGCTCTATGGAAATATCTTCTATTTTAACAACTCTCACTACTTCTCCATATTTTTCTTCAAAAAGCGCCATAGCCCCAAGTTTTTCAGCTTCTTCTTTTTTCATAAACATAATTTCTACAGGATAGTTAGCAAGAATCCATTTATTAACAAGCATTTCCACTTCCTGAATTTCCTTTTCAGAGAGGGCTTTAAAATGTGTAAAATCAAATCGCAAACGATCAGGAGCAACAAGAGAACCAGATTGTCTTACATGTTCTCCAAGAATTTTCCTGAGTGCAGAATGAAGAAGATGAGTAGCAGTATGATGCCTTTCTGTATCTCTCCTCCTGTCCACATTAATTTCTAATAAAACTTCCTCACCAGCTTTAAATTCACCTTTAATAAGTTTTACTTTGTGAAAAATCAAATCTCCTGCTTTTCGAACTTCCAGAACTTCAGCTTTTGCCTTTTCTCCCAAAACAACCCCTGTATCAGAAACCTGTCCACCTCCTTCTGGATAAAAAGGAGTTTTGTCAGTTATAAGATAACTTTCTTTATTTTTTGTAAAATTTAAAATCTTTGCCTTTACCCGATCTTTTTCATACCCAACAAATTCAGTTTTTATTCCCTGTTGAATAAGTTTTTTTATTTCCTCTGGTATTTTTTCCATTTCTCCTTTCCAGCTCTTTTTACTCTTCTCTCTTGCTTCTTTTCTATATTTCTCAAAACCTTCTATATCCAAAGTAAATCCCATAGGAATAACATAATCCCTTACAAGATCATAGGGAAATCCATAAGTATCGTAAAGTTTAAAAAGAAGTTCTCCCGGTATAAAAGTTTTTCCTTCTTTTTTGAGTTTTTTTACTTCTTTTTCCAGAATTTCCATCCC
>CAZWTB010000061.1:0-2713 GCA_964636875.1 uncultured Thermodesulfatator sp. | reverse complement strand
ATAAGGGGGAACTTCTGCTCCTTCGTAAACTCCAGAAGAAACTCTTATCCCTGGTCCCTGCGGAATTTCCAGACGGGTTATAGTTCCAAAAGAAGGATTAAATGTTTTAGGATCTTCTGCATTAATTCTAACTTCTATAGCATGTCTGTTTGGATAAATGTCATCCTGTTCAAAAGGTATTTTTTTACCTTCTGCTATATCAAACATAAGACTTACTATATCTATTCCTGTTATAAGTTCAGTTATTCCATGTTCAACCTGAAGTCTTGTATTTACTTCGAGAAAGTAAAATTTTTTAGTTTGAGGATCAAACAAAAATTCCACTGTTCCAACTGAATGATATCCTATCTCACGCATAAGCCTTATTGCAGTAAAACATATTTCCTGCCTTAAGTCATCGTTTATACTCGGAGAAGGAGCTTCTTCCAAAATTTTTTGATTTCTTCTCTGGATCGTGCATTCTCTTTCGTAAAGATGAACTATGTTTCCTTCTTTATCAGCACAGATCTGCACTTCTATATGTCTTCCTCCCTGAATATATTTTTCCACGAGTAAAGTTTCATCTCCAAAGGCTTTTTTAGCTTCTGAACGAGCTTTTTCAAGAGCTATAGGAAGTTCTTTTTCACTATCAACTCTGACCATTCCCTTTCCACCACCACCAGCAGCGGCTTTAATCATAAGAGGAAATTCTACTTCTTCTTCTTTCATCCACTTTAAGATTTCTTCTGCTTGGGTTACTCTGGTTATTCCCGGTATCGTGGGAACATTTGCTCTTTGAGCAATTTTTTTGGCACGAATTTTATCTCCCATGAGCCTTATAACTTTTGGAGGAGGACCAACCCAGATTAAACCTGCGGATTCAACCATTTCAGCAAACTCTGCATTTTCTGCAAGAAATCCCCATCCTGGATGAATTGCATCGCATTTATGTTTTAAAGCAGTTTCTACTATTTTTTCCATGTTAAGATAAGAATCATGAGGAGGAGCTTCTCCTATGTGAACAGCTTCGTCAGCTAAAAATACATGATACGCAAGCCTGTCAGGAGTGCTGTAAATTGCAACGGTTTTTATCATTTTATCTCTACATGTATTCATAACTCTAACAGCAGGAACTCCTCTATTCGCAATTAGAACTTTTTTAATTTCTTTCATTGCCCCCTCCTTTGGAAAACACTCTGGACGACATCTTTTAAAAAAAATACTATAACACCAACCTTTAAAGAACGCAACACCCTATATTCACTCTTGACAAATTTGAAAAGGTATTTTAGTTTGTTTTTATATTCAAAAAAGTGGTAGTATATCAGTAATAAAAAAATGGAAAAAATAAAATTTATTTTTCTTTGTTTATTTTTACTTTTATTTTTAATCTCACTTGCATTTGCACAGGAAAATGTAAAGTTTTTTAAACACACGAAAATCTCAGGTGGCTATCAAGTGGGACTTATTTTAAGAAAACAGGAAAAAAATTTTGCAGAAGGTAGCAACTGGTATATCGGATTCCCTTTAAATAACTATTTATATACTGATTTTGATCTAAGTTATTTGAAGTTAAAAGAAAGTCCTAATGGATTTAAAAATTTTTTATGGGAAGGAAAAATATTAATTTCTCTTGCTCCCAAAAAAAAGGTAAATCCTTTTTTTATCTTAGGTATCACTGAAAACATTGTTAAAACAAAACTTCAGGACGAAAATGGAGCTGGCATTATTACAGGTATAGGGGTGGAAATAGTTTTAAATAAGTATGCCTTTATACATATTTATTCTGCTTATTTTAAACAAAGTCTCTATAAAGATGAAGGAGGCAAGGGAGGATGTTTAATAGGAAGTTGTTATAAAGCATTTTGTATATACTTTAAAAGCACGTATATATCTAAAACCCAGCTCTGGCAGGATTCAGAATTTTTTCTTCTTGAAGCTGGGGTTATGTTAAAATTTAGTGTAAAAAATACGCTAAAAAAGATTGAAAATATTTTAAAAGATCCTTATTTTCCTTAATAAGGAGTCGGGTATGAAGACAAAGGTTCTTATAAAAAAACTTAAAGCACTTGCAGATCCAGTTAGACTTAAAATTCTCTATCTTCTTACAGTTAGACCTTGCTGTGTTTGTGAATTAAGTGAAATTTTTGGCTTAACCCAACCTGCACTTACCAAACATCTTCAGAAACTTCACGATGCAGGTATTATAAGCGTGGAAAAGTTTAAGAATTATCAGATATATTTTTTAATTACAGAAGACGAAAAAACTGAAAAACTTGTAAAAGATATTCTTTCTATTCCTGATGAAATAGAAGAAGAGATAAGAGTTATGATGGAAAAAATAAGGAATTCACCTCCTATGTATCCTTCTACTTTTTTAAAAGATTTTAATAAAAAAATATTAACTCTTTCCTAAGGAGAAAAAGGGTTGACAATGGGGAAAAATAGATTATTTTTAAAAAAGTAAAAATAAAGTTGGTTTCTGGAGAGGGGGAAGGGAGAGTAAAAAGGGGCCCGTAGCTCAGTTGGCAGAGCCGCCGGCTCATAACCGGAAGGTCCCAGGTTCGAGTCCTGGCGGGCCCACTTAATTAGCTCCTTATGTCTATTTCAATCAGTGAGGTTTATGATTACTTAAACAACTTAGCTCCTCTTCAAATACAAGAATCCTACGATAACTCAGGACTACAGGTAGGTTCCCTATATCAAACTTTAAAAGGTATCCTTCTCTGTGTTG
>CAZWTB010000060.1:0-18882 GCA_964636875.1 uncultured Thermodesulfatator sp. | reverse complement strand
CTCTTTCCTTATCCTGTCATAAACCAGAGTTGCACTTATAGAAGTCCACATCAATCTGTCTTCTCCTCTTTTCATCAATACCTCAAATTCATCCACCTTCCTCTTTTCCTTTAATTGCTTTAAAAATTTTTCTTTATCTTCGGAATTTACAAAAAGATCGTAAATATTTTTCACAGTTTTTATCATTTCTTCTGTTGATTTAAAGCCAAACATTAAACTCGTTGCATTATTAACCACTATAAGTTCTCCATTAAGTTTTGCGCAAAAAATACCAACCCTGTTATTTTCAAAAATAAGACGATAAAAGTATTCTTTCTGTTTTAAAATATTTAATAATCTTGATTCCTTTTCCATTACCTCAAAAAACTTTTCAATTTCTCTTTCTTTCTGATAAATAAGCTTTCTGTAATCTGGAGAATAAAAAGGATTTTCGTAAAGCTTTTTGTTTTTTATTACTAAAGGATAAGAAAAAAGAACAATTTTAAGCACATCAAGAGGTGAGCTTTTAAGATTAAAAGGGCAGAGAATAACAAAGGTAAAAAGTTTCAGAGAAGGGTGTTTTTCTATGGAAAGCTCTTTTACAGAACTTAACCACTCTGGATGCTCATACAGAAAGTCCTTTTCCAGCACTACATAAATAAGAGAATATTTTTCTTTAAAAAGTTCTTCAAGGGTTTGCAAGATCCAGTTTTTTAATTTTTCTGCACTGAAATTTTCACCTTCGAAGCAGATGTCTTTTATATAATAAAATTCAATGTATTTTCTTTCTTCAAATCCACTGGGATCTACTCCACGAGATTTTAAAACCTGAATAATTTTCTCTCTGGGATTATCTTTCCAGATGTAAATACATTTGGCTTTTTTCTCAAAACCATCTCTTATAAAATCCGCTATTACTTCTTCCCATTCTTCTTCAGAGGAGTATATAAAGGCTATTCTGTTAATGTGTTTAAGTTCTGTATTTAATTCAAACATTTTATATTTATACGCTGTTTCATCCCCTTTGCTCTGTAGATGCGTATTCCAGAAAGATTTCTTTTACTTCTTTTTTGTTAGTCAAAAATATTTCTGCAAGTTGGGGATCAAAGTGTTTTCCCTTTTCTTTTTTTATAAGCTCCATTGCATCTTCAAAGCTCCAGGCTTTTTTATAAGGTCTTTCCGAAGTCAGAGCGTCAAAGACATCTGCTATAGCAACAATCCTTCCGTAAAGAGGAATTTCTTCTTCTTTAAGTCCATAAGGATAACCTGTTCCATTCCACTTTTCGTGATGATAAAGGGCAATGGTTGCACCTGCCTGAAGATAAGGATTGTTTGAATTTTTTAACATCTCGTATCCTATAAAAGTGTGTTTTTTCATAACTTCCCACTCTTCAGAAGTGAGTTTCCCTGGTTTTAAAAGTATTGCGTCGGGAATACCAATTTTACCTATGTCATGAAGTGGCGAGGAATAAAAAATTATTTCCTGCTTTTTTCTATTAAGACCTATTTTTTCTGCAAGGAGTCTGGAATAATGCGCAACTCTTATAATATGCACTCCTGTTTCTGTATCCTTATATTCTGCTGCTTTACCAAGAACTATAAGTGTTTCTCTTTCCCTTTCTCTTATGGTTCTCGTTGCCTTTCGAACCTCTTCTATAAGTTTTTCATTGAAATCTTTTAAAATCTTCTGAGCTTTTTTTATATTCGCAAGATTTTTTATACGCACCTTAAATTCCACAGGATCAAAGGGTTTGGCAAGAAATTCTGTGGCTCCTGCCTCAAGAGCTTTAACTTTTATATCGTGACTTTCTCCAAAAGCCGTTATCATCACACATATTATCGTAGGATCAAGTTCTCTAACTATTTTTATCACTTCTATACCGTCATACTTGGGCATTAAATAATCAACGACAAGTATGTCTATTTCATTATGTTTTATGTATTCTATAGCCTCCTCAGAATCAGAAAATGTAATTACAGGGTATCCCACTTTTTTACAAACCTCTTCTATCAGCATCAAAATAACTTCGTCGTCATCTATAGCCACTATTCTGGGAAAACTTTTCATCTTCCTTTCCTTTCTTTCCAGAGTTTATAAGCTTTTTTAAGTTCTTCTGCCTCTTTTTTTAATCTATTCATAAGGGTCGCACATTCTTTTAATTCTCCTGCTTTTGCCTTTTCTTCAATTTTTTTACTGAGAAGATATATAAAATCAAGTTTTAAAGATCCGCTACTTCCTTTAAGAGTATGAGCAACATGTGCAAGGTTTTCGCAATCTTTTTTTTCCATACATCTCAGCATTTCTTCCAGTCTCTGATCCACGGTTTCAAAAAATTTATCAGCAAGTTTTTCCACTACCTCTTTAGAAAGTCCCAGTTCCTTGCAGGCTTTTTCTATAAATTCGAGTTCTTTTTCAACCCGTTTTGAGATTTTTTCTTCAAAAGCATCCTCCCACACGATTTCTGCATATTTTTCAAGCACCTTTTCAAGATCCTTTGCCACTATGGGCTTGGGTAAGTAATCATCAAATCCTGCTTTTAAAAGCCTTTCTCTTTCTCCCGGAAACACATGAGCAGTAAGGGCAATCACTGGAAGATCTGGGAATTCCTTTTTTATCTGCTTCATCGCGGTTTCACCATCCATAACAGGCATACTGATATCCATAAGAACAAAATCAAATTTTTCCTTTTTAACTTTATCAACAGCAAGCAGGCCGTTTTCTGCAATGTCGTATTCAACCCCGTATTTTTTCAAGAGCTCCTCTATCAAAGTGCGATTTATTTCGTTATCTTCTGCTATAAGCACCCTTGCTTTGAACTTTTTTACTTTCTTCTTTTCTTCTTTTTCCTCTTCTATTCCTGCAATTTTTACAAGAAGTTCGTAAAATTCCGATACCCTTGGAGGGACTTTAAAAATTCTTCTATCCTCAATTTTCTCTGGTATAGAGACTTCTCTTTCTGTAATCAGTATAAAAACCTTACATTTTTTGCATATTCCTAAAACCCTTTCAAGATCTTCAGGATTAAAAAAAATAACAAGATTGAAATGTTTTTCACTTCCTTCTATCTGGTCTATTTTTAAATGATAGTAAGATATCTTCCAGCTGTCAAGCATTTTAACTATCATCTGACTTCTTTCGTCTTCTGTTTCTTCAACAAATATGTTTTTTAATTTATAAAGCTCACTTATAGAAACCTCGGGAATACATTTATTAAATCGAACTTTAAAAAAAAACTCGGTTCCCTCCCCTACCCTGCTTTTTACTTTTAATTCGCCTCCCATCATTTTTACCAGAGAAGACGCTATACTCAAGCCAAGACCGGTTCCACTTGAAAAAATTTTTTTGTCCTGATAAAGCTGTGTGAACTTTTTAAAAATCTCCCTTAATTTTTCTTCAGGAATACCCACTCCTGTATCTTTTACACTGAACTTAAGAACCTGTGAACTTTCGTAGTCTTTTTCAACATTTATTTTGACTTCAATGTAACCTTTTTCAGTGAACTTTATGGCATTATTTATAAGATTATAAAGCACCTGTCTCAATGCCTGAACCGGCACAACCAGACATTCGTGAACCTCCGGATCTATGGTGTAAATATAATTAAGTCCTTTTTTTTCTGCATCAGGTGCAAAAACACTTATCATTCTATCAAATTCTATGTAAGAATTTACATTAACATATCCAAGCTCGTATTTTCCTTCTTCTATTTTTGCCATATCAAGAATATCGTTTACAATCATCATCAAACTCTGGACGGAATTTTTAATAATTTCGAGATATCTTCTCTGTGTCTCATTAAGGGGTGTTTGAGAAAGAAGTTCCACAAATCCTACGATTCCTGTCAAAGGGGTCCTTATCTCATGACTCATTCTTGCAAGAAATTCACTTTTTGCTCTGCTTGCAATTTCTGCTTCTTCTTTTGCTTTAAGGAGCTCCTTTTCTATTTTTTCCCTTTTTTTTATCTCCTCAAGAAGCTGTTTGTGCTTGATTTCGAGTTCTGTCTGACTTTCAGCAACCTGGGTATATAACTTTTCTACATGCTCAAGAACCGCTCTAAAAAGATTTTCCTGTTCTTCAAATTCTTTTATTTTTTGAAGAATATTTTTATAAAGTATTGTTCTTTCTTTTTTTAATTGAGTTTCTCTGTTTACATAAAGATCAATCAGTCTTTTAATTTCTTTCAAAATTTGAAAAGTATTTTCTTCTTGTTTTTTATAGGAATTTATCTTTTCCAGAAATTCATCATAAATAGTAACAAATTCTTCTTTATTCTTTTTAAATTTCCCGAGTTTGTTATCTTTTGACATACTCAACCACCCAATGAAAAATTATTTAACTTTCACAGCATGGACACTGCATACCATACATGGATCAAAGGATCTAACAATATGTTCAATTTCAACAGGATTTTCTTCATCATCTATTTCAAGTCCAAGAAGAGTTTGTTCAACCACTCCGAGTCTTCCATAAGAATCACGGGGAGAAAAATTCCAGGTTGTAGGAGTTATAATTTGATACTTTTTTATAACTCCTTCTTCAATACATATCCAGTGTCCCAGAGCTCCTCTGGGGGCTTCAGTCAGTCCCATTCCTGTTGTTTCAGAAAGAATTTCAAAACTTCTATAAACAGGTTCTTCTGGATTAATGCTTTTTAACCATGTTTCCATTTTCTGCAAAAGAATAATAGATTCGTAAATTCTTGCCAGAATTCTCACAAATACACTTGATTTATATTTTTTAAAGTAATCCATAATTAATGGAATTTTATTTACTACAAGGCGAGCAATAGGACCAACTTCCACCACATTATCGTCATAACGAGGGGCTTTAATCCAGGAATAAGCTTTTATTTTATCAACAGAGGGATAGGTAGTTCCTTCAAAAGGTTGTCTTGCTTTTTTAATATCTTCATACCAGGAAAATTCTATATATTCAACGATTTTTTCAGGATCAAAGGGATGGAGTTTACCATCGTAATATCCTTCTCTAAATAGTTTCTTTCCATCCGGTTCTTTATAAGCCCCGAAGCACAGAAATTTTCCTCCACTAATGCCCAGTTTTTCAAGCCCTACTTCTTGAGCTATTTTGAAAAACAACCCAAAATCACTATTTCCTCCTTTTCTTGTGGCAAGCCATTTTTCTATGTCTTTTATACTTTTATTTTTAAGCCATTCCTCTGGGGGGCATCCAAGAAGTTTATTTTCAATAAAAATTTTAAATTCCTCTATTACTCCAAGAGCCCTTATAATATCTCCATGACTTAAAGAAGAAGTAACTCCACCGGGTTGTATTGCAAGAGTATTAGGCCATTTTCCAGCAATAAGTCCTATAAGTTCCATAAGTTTTCTTCTCTTGTTTATAAACTCCGCATAGGATACACCTTTTAATGGATAAAATCTCTTTTTAACTTCTTTATAAAATGCTTTTTTTTCGTATTTCTTATTGAGAAAATCGATAATAAAATAAAGATAAAAATGTGTAAGGTGACTTAAAACAGTTTCACAGGCTTGGATTGTATTTATTATATAGTAAGCGTTTGGAGGAATATTTATATGGAATGCGTTTCTTAAAGCTTCGGCTGAGGCTACGGAATGAGAAACATTACATATTCCACATATTCTTGGAGTAAAAACAAGGGCATCAAGAGGTTCTCTTCCTTCAAGAATAATCTCAAATCCTCTAAACATTGTGCCAGAAAGTCTTACATCAATAATAGTTTTATCTTTTATATCTATTACAATTTTTAAATCTCCTTCTATTCTATTAAGTGGAGAAAGTATAATTTTCTTGGACATTTTTCTATTCTATTATCTTTTTAAAATTCGTTGCAGATCTTTTAAGTCTTTCAGGAGTGGCTGCTTTAGCAAGAGTGGAAATACCTATATACCATGCCTTTGGCACATCTTTGGGAAGAGTTACAGGGATATCTGCTATTTTTTTCGTTCTGAAAAACGGCTGTAATCCATCTGGAAACTCCGGAGAAGTGCAGGCTATACAGGGAAAGCCTCCTCTTTCACAACTACCGGTTCTGTTAAGCCAGAGTCTTATATTGCAATCAGAAGAACACACAGTTCCTTTACACCCGAGGTATTCAAATAAGCATCCCTGCTGACCAAATTCCTGAGCAGAAGCTTTAAATTCATAAAATTCGTTTCTTGGACATCCGTGATGGGAAAGATGACTGTAAAACTCTTTTGGACGATGAAATTCATCAAGATCTTCTTTTTTTAACCTGTTTAAAGCTATCATACCGAGAGTTTCCATAAGCCAGTCTGGATGAGCAGGGCATCCAGGAATATTTATCACAGGGAAACCTTTTCTGGAAGAAAAATTTTTTCCAAGAAGTCCTTCATATTTATTGCCTGCAAATTGCAAGCCCACGGAATCTGTAGGATTGGGTTTCCCTGCAGGAATCCCTCCAAAAGAAGCACATGTTCCAAGTGCTATTACATAATCCGCTCTATTTGAAAGTTCCTTAACCAGATCTTTAAAAGGATATTCGTTTATAAAAAAATATTTTCCAGTTTTATCCGGACCCAGAGGAATTGATCCTTCTACAATAAAAATATTAAGCGATATCTTCTCTTTAATAATTTTATCCAGAAGTTTTAATACCTCGTCACATGATTTTAAAGAAAGAGATGGATGCCATAAAATATCAATTCCAAAAAGTTTTAATCCCGTTATTACATCGGGTTGTTCTGCATTTAAAAATGATAAAGTATCCCCACCACAACCCAGTCCTTTAATCCACAATAAATTCATTTTCCACCTTTTGTTTTACTTCTTTAATATTAAAAATTATACCAAAAAATAATACTTGCAACTATTTCTCTATAAAAATTTTACACATTGAGTTCTTTTTTTTTATTTTTAACTTTTTTATAATTCTGTAATGGTTCCAGATCGATCCGAGGTTTGTTCAGGTATTTTCTGATCTCTTTTCACAAGCAATTTTATTTCCTTTCTATCTACTTCCTCAATAGACACCAAAACCCCTTCAAGATATACTTTATCATATTCCTGAGGATAAAAGAAAAAAATATAAGAATTATTCTTTAGATCAGGGTGAAGATAAACAAGGCATTCTTTTATAAAAGTTTCTTTTTTCATAAAATTTTTCAAAAAAAATCCTCCTTCCTTTAAATTCCTTTCAAGTAAACTCCAGGGTTCTATGTATTCCCGTTTTATACTTCCAAGAAACCTGTAATTTTCAATTTTAATAAAAGCTTTTTCATATGCCTTTTTTTTATAAAGCGCTTCCTCTGTTAATACAATTTCTCTAAAAAACAACTGCTTTTTTGGTCTTCTCATATCTGAAAGATTTATATGGGTTACCACATCAAAAAGATTAATTTTTAGAACTTTACCCCTGTTAAAAATTTCCTGTAAAAATTTTCCCCCATCTTCCAGATATTGCCAGAACTTCTCTTTGAGAAGCTCGTGATAGAAATAAAGTCTTCTATACTGGGTTTTTAATTCTTCAAGTTTTGTTTGCATGGTTTTTCTGGAAAGCCTTTGAATATACTTCTTCTTCAATTCTCTGAAAAGTTCAGGATTTTTTTCCAGATTGAGGGTTTCAAAAGCGAGATTCAGCTCGAGAGCTTTTTCAGGATCCCCACCTTTATCCGGATGATATACATGCTGAAGCACTCTGTAAATATTTTTTATTAATTTATAAAGAGACTCCTCGTCAAGCTGTTTTACTATCTTCGGTGTTAATCCAAAAACTTCAAAAGGATTAATTTTTTTCTTCATTTCTAATACTTAGTTTAAATTTCTAAAAATTTTTCTATTATTTTTTTTATAACTTCTTCCTGTAAAGAAGTTTTTTTTGGTCTATCATAAGTTTGATTCCCTGCAATATCTGTAATAAAGTGAAAAATTAGGCTGTGAATATTATAATATAGTGAAAGTCCAAGAAAAGTCCCTGTTTCCATATCAATGGCTTGAAATTTACTTTTAAGTTCTTTTCTTAATTTTTCGTTCTTTTCAAGAACAAAAGGTGCATCCATACTTACCAGAGTTCCCTTCAAAAATTCATGTAATTCTTTTTTAAAATAAACCGTAAGTTCAGAAGAAGGATAAAAAACTCTTTTTCTGGGGAAATAAAAACGAATTGTGCCTTCCATACTGTAAACCTTTTTACAGAAAAATAAAGTCCCTGGTGTAAGATCTTCTTTTAAACTTCCAGCCCATCCAATCCCAAGCATTTTTTTTATTCCTAAGTTTTTAAGGACTTCTATGAGAAGTGCTGTTTGAGGAGCTCCGATTAAAGGTCCTACAAAAATACTATCTCTTACCTGAAAAAATTTAAAATTCATCCAGTTTAAAATCCTTGCAGAAGAAAAATAATTTTTTAAATAATGAAATTCTGGTAAAGGAAAACAAATAATAGCTTTCTTTATTTCGTTTCTTTTAAGATTTTTTAATCCTTTAGGTAGAAACATTTTCAAAAAAATAATTATAAGCCCTTTCTTTAAATAAAACAAGTTAAATTACTGACTGTTCTTTTTGCTTCCAAAGGCAGGTAAAAAAGCTTGATTTTTTTGAATTTGTGTTTAAAGTGTTTATCATAAGTTTTACAAATCTTGTGGGAGGAAAGATGGAGAAGCTCAGTCTTAAAACTACCCATATTGGTAGTTTTCCGTTTAAAAAGGAAGAAAAAGCTCTGGAACTCAGTTTCAAAGTGGATATTCCTGCCTGGCCTCAACTTTCTAAATATCAAGAAGAAGGTATGCTTGTTCAATTTAATGAAGGATTACCCGGCTATAATTGGGGAAAAAACATAGTTGAAACATCTTCTTCGGAATTCGAAAATCTCATGGTGGATCTTTACGAAAAATACTTTGCTATAGTAGAGGAAGGAAATACAGATCCTCTTTCATCTTTTTTACCTTCTTCTAAACACGCAAGAGGACTTCATGCTTTTATAGAAAAACTTAAAAAAGAAAACACTTTTTCTGCTGTAAAAGGACAGATCACAGGACCTTTTACCATGGGAATTTCCCTAAAAAATGAAAAAGGAGAAAACCTGATTTTTAAAGATGAACTAAGAGATTTAATAGTAAAATTTTTAACTTTAAAAGCTCTGGCTCAGGGACTTGAATTTAAAAAGTTTTCTTCCACAGTAATAATTTTTATGGATGAACCAGGACTTGCTGGATTTGGAAGCTCTTCTTATATAACCATCTCAAAAGAAATGGTTCTTTCCATGCTTAACGAAATTGCTCTTGTTCTTAAAAAATTTGACATTATTCCAGGAATTCATGTTTGTGCAAATACATCGTGGGACATCGTTCTCGAGTCAGAAATTGATATCCTCAATTTTGATAGTTTTAATTATTACGACAAATTCGTTATTTATAAAGAGAATATAAGAAACTTCCTAAAAAAAGAAGCTAAGTATATAGCATGGGGTGTAATTCCAACAACGAAAGAAGAACTGGAAAAAGTAACAGGTGAAGAAACCATAAAAAAATTTAAAACTCAGCTTAAAGAAATGGAAAAAGCAACAGGTTTTTCTTCTGAAGAAATTTTAAAAAAGAGTATTTTTACTCCTGCATGTGGACTCGGAAGTATTTCTGAAGAACTTGCTGAAAAAGGGATAAATCTTCTTATTAATTTTAAAGAAAATATGCAAAAAATTAAGGAGGATGGCTTATGCCCATAAGAGCCTATATTTTAATAAATACTCAGATAGGGCAAACTCAAAAAGTTGCAGAAGAACTAAAAAAAATTCCTGAAATTAAAAAGCTGGATGTAATAATGGGACCATATGATATTATAATAGAAATAGAAGTTCCAAGTTATGAGGACATTTCAGAAATTCTTTTAAACAAATTACAAAATATTCCTGCTATAAATCATACTATGACCTGTCCTGTAGTTAGCTAAAATGAAAAAGAAAGAATCAGAAAAAGGCACTGTAGAAAATATTCTACAGGAAAAAGTTCTGGTTTTAAACAAATATTATCAGGCTGTTCAAATCACTACTGTTCAAAAGGCAATATGTCATCTTGTAAAAGGAACTGCTAAAATAATTACCCCTGACTGGACGACCCATACTCTTGAGGACTGGATAAAAATAAGCAAATTTTATGAAAATGGTGATAAAAAAATGATAAGAAGTCCTTCAATTTCTATTCTTGTTCCTGATGCAATATATCTTCCCTATTATGAAAGCCTTCCAAAAACAGAAGTCGTGTTTTCAAGACAAAATCTGTTTTTAAGGGATAAGTTTACCTGTCAGTATTGTGGAAAACTTCTAAAAAATCCCAAAGACAGAACCATAGATCATGTAATTCCCAAAAGCAGAGGAGGTAAAACCGTCTGGACAAATGTGGTTCTCTGTTGTAGAAAGTGTAATCTTAAAAAAGGAGATAGAACTCCTGAAGAAGCAGGACTAAAACTTCTTAAAAAACCTAAAGTCCCAAAATGGCAGGCTCTTATTCTGGAAGAATTTCCCAAACACAAAAAAGAAGTATGGAAAGTTTTCCTTAACTTCGCAGGAATTATAGAAGAATAAATAACCTGTTTTATCCAGTAAGAAGAACCACAGAAATAACATGATTTTTTTCGTGAGAAATCGAAACAAAAATTTTCTTTGCACCAATCTCAAAAAATTTTTCCTGTGCTCTACCCTTTAACTTTACATAAGGTTTTCCTCTGTGATCTCTTTTTAATATTACTTCTTTCCAAATAAAAGGATAATATCCACCTGTTGCTTTAAAAAAAGATTCTTTAACTGAAAAAGCTGAAGCAAGATGAACACAGGTTTTTTTCTTTTTTAATGCATATTTTACTTCTTCGTAATCAAAAACCCGTTTTAAAAATCTTTCTCCATATTGAGCCCACAACCGTTCTACTCGGGAAATTTCAACAATATCCGTTCCTAAACCAATAACTTCCAATTTTTAAATATTATTGAGCTTTTAATTTTTCTGCAAGTTCTTCAAGAAGAGAAAGTCTTCTTTCGTGTCTTCCACCCTCAAAAGGAGTATTTAAAAATATTTTCACTATTTCCATAGCCATTCCATCTGCAATAATTCTTCCTCCAAAAATAAGGACATTTGCATTATTGTGCAATCTTGCCATTTTAGCTGTAAATGGTTCGTGACAAAGAGCAGCGCGTATTCCAGGAATTCTATTAGCCACAATGCTCATTCCTATTCCTGTTCCACATATTAAAATTCCATAGTCTGCTTCTTTTTTTAAAATTTTTTCCACTGCCTTTATACCAAATTCAGGATAGTCAACAGAAACAGACGAGTGGCATCCCACATCTATAACTTCGTATCCTTCTCTCTGTAAAAAATCTTTAACTTTTTCTTTCAAAAAAAAACCCGCGTGATCCGAGGCAATTACTATCCTCATTTTCCCTCCCACTTTTTAAAAACTAAGCAGGCGTTTGTTCCGCCAAATCCAAAGGCATTTGAAATTGCTATTTTTATTTCTTTTTTTCTTGCCTGATTTGGAACATAGTCTAAATCACACTCAGGATCTGGTTCTTCAAGATTAATGGTAGGAGGAATAATACCTTCGTAAATCGAAAGCACTGTTAATACTGCTTCGAGTCCTCCTGCTCCTCCAAGAAGGTGTCCTGTCATGGATTTAGTAGATGAAACCGCGAGTTTATAAGCATGTTCTTTAAAAACATGTTTAATTGCTTTTGTTTCTGCAGAATCATTTAAAGGAGTGCTTGTGCCATGAGCATTAATATAATCCACTTCTTCAGGTTTAATCCCTGCGTCTTTTAAAGCAAGTTCTATACATCTGGCAGCTCCTTCTCCATCTGGATGAGGAGCGGTCATATGATAGGCATCTGCATTCAGGCCATATCCTATTATTTCTGCATAAATTTTAGCTCCTCTTTGTAAAGCACTTTCAAGTTCTTCCAGAATTAAAATACCGCATCCTTCTGCAATAACAAATCCATCTCTTTTAGCATCAAAGGGTCTTGAGGCTTTTTCAGGTTCGTCATTCCTTGTAGAAAGAGCCTTCATAACAGCAAAACCTGCCACACAAAGAGGAGTTATAAGACTTTCTGTTCCACCACAAATCATGGCACGGACTCTACCTTCTCTTATAAGCCGAAAAGCCTCTCCTATTGCATGATTCCCTGCAGCACAGGCAGTGCAAACTGCAGTATTAGGACCTCTGGCACCAAAAATGATTGCTATCTGACCTGCAGCCATATTAGGGATAATCATGGGAATAAAAAATGGAGTCACCCTTCTGTATCCCTTTTCATCCAGAACCCTTGTATAATGTTCGATCTGCCCTACCCCACCCATTCCAACCCCGATAATAGATCCAACTTCATCCCCAAGATCATTCTCTGGAAGTCCAGCGTCTTCCAGAGCCATCCTTGCACATGCTATTGCGTATTGAATAAAAGTATCAACCCTTGAAACAAGTTTCTTAGACATAAATTCTTCAGGATTAAATCCCTTTACTTCCCCTGCTATCTGACTCGGAAGAAAACTCGCATCAAATTTGGTAATTCTTCCGATACCTGAAACCCCTGCTTTAATATTTTTCCAGGTTTCTTCAACTCCTATTCCAACAGGGCTGATTGCTCCAAGCCCGGTAACAACAACCCTCTTCATAAAAACTTCTCCTCCAAAATTAGCTTTCTCCAACCTTTTGCTTCACATAATCAATTACATCTTTAACTGTTCTTAATTTTTCAGCTTCTTCATCAGGAACTTCCATACCAAACTCTTCTTCCATCGCCATAACAAGCTCTACAAGATCAAGAGAATCTGCTCCAAGGTCATCCACAAAAGAAGCCTCCGGCTTAATCTGCTCCTTGGAAAGGTTGAGTTTCTCTGCAATGATTTCTATAACCTTCTCCTCTACAGACATACCCCCTCCTTATAAAAAATTTTTTCTCTCTTTTTAACAGATTTTTTTAAAAAAACAAGATAAAAATTTTTTAAATTTTTAAAATAATTCCATTCCTTTAAGCTCTGGCACTTTGCCTTTATGTAAAAGTTTTAAAATCGGAGAGGCTATAAAAATAGAACTATAAGTTCCCACAATGAAACCTATTGTCAGAGCAAGAGCAAAATCTCTTATAGCTATTCCTCCAAAAATAAGCAAACTCAAAGAACCAAAAAGCGTGGTAATTGTGGTAATAAGTGTTCTTGAAAGCACTTCATTAATACTTCTGTTTATCAATAAATCAAAATCATTCGTATAACGCCCCTTTAAAATATTCTCCCTTATCCTATCAAAAATAACCACTGTGTCAGTAAGAGAATAACCTGCAATGGTAAGCAAGGCAGTAATAAAAAGAAGATTGATTTCTCTACCAAGAAGATAAAATATAGCAAGAACCGCTATAACATCGTGAAAAGTAGCAAGTCCTGCAGAAACTCCAAAATTAAAATTGAATCTAAAAGTCAAATAGAGGATAATACCCACCAGTGCTCCAAGTATAGCAAAAATGGCTTTTCTTTTTAATTCCTGACTTATAGTTGCTCCTATCTCTTCCTTAGCAAGCACTTTAAATTTATATTCAGGACATCCCCTTTTTAAAAGCTCAAGAATTTTCTGCACATCCTTGGTAAGACTTTCTTTAGAACTTTTCATTTTAAGAAGCACCATATTTTGTCCTTTTACATCCTGAAGAGAAAAATCTTTTATTCCTCCTTTAATTAAAACACTTCTGATTTTTGCCAGAGAAGGTGGTTTATCAGTTTTAAGATAAAGCAGTGTTCCTCCTGTAAAGTCAATTCCAAGATTAGCTTTGCCTCTTAAAGCCTGAATAAATCCAAAAATTCCTATAAGCATCAATATTCCGGAAAGCACTGCAAAAAACTTTTTATATTTCATAAAGTTAAAATCAGGATTTTCAAGGAGTTTCATGAAAGAAACTTTGAACTTAATTCCTTTTTCATAGAAATATTCATAAAATAGTTTGGTTACGAAAATAGCTGTAAAAAGATTGACTATTATGGAGATGGAAAGAGTAACTGCAAAACCTCTTATAGGACCTGTTCCGAATATAAAGAGAATAAGAGAGGTGATAAGAACTGTTATGTGAGCGTCAAAGATAGTCCAGAAAGCTTTTGAATATCCCTGGAAAATTGCAGAATAGGAGCTTCTACCAAGTCTCAGTTCTTCTCTTATTCTTTCGAAGATGAGAACATTTGAGTCTACTCCCATACCGATACTGAGAATAATTCCTGCTATACCTGGGAGTGTAAGGGTTGCCCGGAAAGCTGAAAGCAAAGCCAGAAGGAAGTAAATATTTAAAATAAGTGCAAAAACCGCTATTACTCCGGAAACTCGATAATAAATCGAAGTAAAAAGAATAACTACCAGGGCTCCGATTAATCCAGCAATTATTCCCCTTCTGATAGAATCTTTTCCCAGGGAAGGTCCTATGGTGATGTTCTGAAGAATTTTTACTGGAGCAGGAAGGGCACCTGCTCTCAAAACCAGAGCAAGATCTGAAGCTTCTTCCATGGTAAAACTGCCGGTTATCTGTGCTTCCCCACCAGAAATCTTTTCCCTTATTACAGGGGCAGATCTTACCACATTGTCAAGAACTATTGCAAGCCGTTTCCCTACATTATTCGCTGTTATCTGCTCAAAAATCTTTGCCCCTCTGGAATCAAATTCAAGCCATACATAAGGCTCATTAAACTCCGGATTTATCCTTACCTGAGCATTTTTTAAATACTTCCCTGTAAGCAGTGTTTGCTTTTTAAGAACTATGGGCTTCTTTATAATCCTTCCTGTTTTTCTATCTTTTTCTACAAGAAAATAAAATTCTGAATCTCTGGGAATATAAGGTTTTAAAACTTTTCTCCATTCTTTTAAATCTGCCCCTGGTTTGATCTTTCCCTCTTTTATTAATTTTTGCATAAGTGCATTAAAGTCTATCTTCCGCATGGTGTCTTCGTCAACGAGTTTAAATTCCAGTTGAGCAGTCTGTCCTATAACCCTTATTGCCCTTTGAGGATCCTTTAAACCCGGAAGCTGAACCACTATCTTGTCAGATCCCTCCTTGGTAATAACAGCCTCTGCAACTCCAAACTGATCTATTCTGTTTCTTATAACTTCCAGCACCTGATTTAAAATGTGATCCTTTATATAGCTGATCCTTTCCTGTGAAAGCCCTATTTCAACCTCATAAAAACCTTCCTTCTTTTCTTCCTTTAAAACCGTCAGCTCCTTAAAATCCTTAATTATCTCCTTTAAAACCTCTGCATCCTTCTCTGTTTTAAATTTAAAAATTGCCTTTATATCAGATACTTCCACTTTAAATTTGATACCTTTTCTTAAAAGCTGGTTTTTAACATCCTCAAAATAAGTCTGAAATTGGTTTTCTAAAGCCTTTTTTAAATCCGGTTTTAAAACAAGATGCACTCCTCCTTTAAGATCAAGTCCAAGTTTTAACCTTCCTCTGTAAATATACTTGGTAAACCAGGGTGGAAGATTGGGAACAAAGGTGGGCAGAAGTAAAAGTCCTGCAAAAATTATCAAAAATATAACAAAAAAAATCTTTAATTTCAATTTGGTTGACATACCTCCTCCTTTTAACTTTTACTCCTTACACTCCAGACTTTCTCTTATTTTTTTTAAATCTTTCTCTAAAAGCTCAAAAAAGTCTCCTTTCTCCATAGTATCACCTGACCACAATTCCTCAACCTCTATCCCCTGTCTTTTAAACAATTCTTTATACCTGATAAATTCAGGATCTGTAAGAAAAACCACCTTTTTATCTCTTTTTTTTACTTCTTCTATCATACTTAAAAGGGTCCTCAAACTTGGTTCACCTTCGTGATAATGTCCTTTTACAAGAGCAATTTCTTTTATATCTGTTCCTTTAAAAAGATAATAAAATACAGGATGTCCGAGTAAAAAAATTTTTTTATACCTGCAATTATCAAATTTTCTCTCCTCTTCCAGTTTTTTCAACCTTTCTTTAAATTTTTCATACCTTTTAAGCACTTCTTTTATTTTAAAACCATTGTCTTTTTTTATACACGCTATCAACCTCTCAAGCAGTCTGGAAATTCTCTTCAAATCAAACCACAGATGAGGATCTTTAAGTCTTTCTCCTTTTTTACAGAGACTAAAAATTGGTTTGTCCTTACGCAGAGTATAAAGTCTATTTATCCAGGGTTCGGTTCCCACTACTACCACCATTTTTGCTGTTTGCAGAAGTTTCCACTGAGAAAGAGATGGTTCAAAAAAATGAAATTCTCCTCTTGGAGGTTGTAAAAGATAAAGATCTTCTACAGGAAAAATATCTGCAAGCACTTTATAAAGGGCATATCCTGAAACTACTACTTTTATTTTTCCGAATCCTGTAGAAGTATCTGCCAGAGTTCTCCCTGGTAAAAAAAAACACATCCAGAAAATAATCACAACAAAAAAAAGTTTTTTCATTATCCCTTCCCCGAATAAATTCAAGAAATCCAGCAATTTTGGAAATTTTAATTTAAAATCCTAAAAAAACAAGAAAGAATAAAAATTTTTACCACACTTTTTTAGGTAAATATTCAATCCGCGGATTAAAAATAGCAGTTGTTATGCATTTTTTAACCTTTGGACCAAGAGAATAAATGTGTTTTTTCAAAAATTCTTCCATTTTTTTTCTTTTCGTCTTTTCTGCAAAAGGACAGGGATTTTTCAAAATTTCCCATCCCATTTTCTTTACAAATCTGGAAATCAGTTCTTTTTCTATTAAAAAAAGTGGTCTAATAAGATAAAGTTTACCTTTAAACATTTCCTGCACAGGAACAATGGTTGAAAGTTCTCCTGTATAAAACATATTAATAAAAAAGGTTACTATAACATCGTCTAAATGATGTCCAAAAGCTATTTTATTTACACCCAGTTTTTCTGCAAGTCTAAAAAGTCTTTTTCTTCTATGCCAGGAGCATACAAAACAGGGACTGGTTTCTCCAGTTTCAGCAACTTCTTTTGCCTGTTTTGCACAATCTGTTTCTTCGTAGTAAAATTCCATATCAAGAGATCTACAAAATTTCTCAAGCCATTTAACTCCTTCTTCGTATTTTTTCTTTTCTTCCCCTGCCTCGGCAAATCCCATGTTCAAATGAACTCCTATGAGTTTATACTTGAAGTTCATTTTTTTTCTCCATTCATGTAAAAAATAAGCCAGAACCAGACTGTCTTCCCCTCCAGAAAGAGCAACTATAATGAAATCTTCGTTTTTTAACATTTCGTATTTAAACACCGCTCTCCCAAATAATCTTTTTATTTTGTTATAAAGACGCATGGGATTTTAAAAGTTTAATCTGGAAACTTAACAAGAGGATTAAGAATCCCCCTGGGATCAAATACTTTTTTGATTTTTCTCATAATTTCTATGCAAAAAGGTGAAAGTTCCATGGTAATAAAATCTCTTTTAGTATATCCAATACCGTGTTCCCCTGAAATGGAACCGTTCAGTTCTATTACCTTCTTAAGAATTGTTCTTCTGAGGTCTTCTGCAATTTTTCTTTTTTCTTCATTAAAAAGGAGATTTATATGAAAATTTCCATCACCTGCGTGTCCAAAACAGGAAATAAAAATCCCTGTTTCTTTTTCAAGCTTTCTTACAAAAAAAAGAAGTTCTTTCATATTTCTCCTGCGAACAACCACATCATCTGCAATCTTTCTTTCTCCCAGCACTTTCAAAGCAGGTGAAATATCCCTTCTTATTTTCCATAATTTTTCTGCAGATTCCCCCTCACCTTTTAAAAATGCAATTCCTTTTTTTAAATAAAATTTTTCTACAAACAAACTATCCCTTTCTACTTCTTCTCTATTACCATCAAATTCCAGAAAAAGCAGAGCTTCTATTTCTCTTTTTAAAAATTCCTCATTCTGAAAACATATTTTTAAAGCTTTAAGAGAAGTGCGATCTACAAATTCTGCACATTCCGGGGTTTTTCCATTTTTTAAAAAATAGGAGATAATTTCTAAAGGTTCTTCTTCTTTTTTATGAAAGGAAACAAAGAGGACCTTCTTTTCAGGGAGAGGAAGAACCTTTAAGACTGCTTCTGTAATAACTCCAAGTGTTCCTTCAGAACCTATAAAAAGGGGAGCAAGATTGTAACTTACAGCCTGTTTTAAAGTAGCTGGACCGGTTTTAAGAAAATTTCCTCCGGGTAAAGCTACTTCCAGAGAAATTACATAATCCTTTGTAGAGCCGTATTTTAATCCTTTGGGTCCACCTGCTCCAGTAGCTATGTTTCCTCCTATGGTTGAAAATTCATAACTTGCAGGATCTGGAGGATAAAAATAACCTTTTTCTGCAAGAAATCTCTTTAAATCTCCATTTATCACTCCGGGTTCCACTATAACAATTCTTTCTTCTTCATTAAATTCAAGGATTCTGTTCATTCTTTCCAAGGAAAGAACGATTCCTCCTTTTTTAGCAAGTGGGCTCCCTGTTGTGGCAGTTCCTCTTCCTCTGGGAATAACAAAAAATCCCAGCTTTTCTGCAAGCTCAAGAAGCATACGCACATCTTCTTTGTTCTCCGCAAGAATTACTCCATCCGGAATAAAACTCAATCCCGAAGCATCGTAAGAATAAGAAAGAGCTTCTTCACCAGAAAGAAATTTTTCTTTAAAAATTGAAGAAAGCTTTTTTAAAATCTCTTTTTTCATCAACCTCTCCGGTTTTCTCCTCAGACTTCCCTGATCTCCCAAAAATTTCTTCTTCAACCTCTTTACAAAGCAAAGAAACTTTCATCCTTAAAGTGGAATTTTTCGCAAGTTTATTTTCAAGAGTTTTAAGATTGTAAATCACAGTAGAATGCTGTTTTTTAAAAATTTTTGAAATCTCTTTAAGAGACTTGTTAAGATAATTTCTTAAAATATACATTACGATTTGTCTTGAAAGGGATATTTCTTTTTTTCTCGAAGAAGAA
>CAZWTB010000059.1:0-2733 GCA_964636875.1 uncultured Thermodesulfatator sp. | reverse complement strand
TCTGGCTTGAGAAACTCTATTCCAGGAATTTCTTCAAGTTTTTTACAGAGAAATTCAGCTCTTTCTGCAAAGATTTTGCACATCTTTTTCACTTCATCCTGAGGAGAAGAAAGAGCGATTTCAGCGGCTTTTTGGGCAAAGGTTGTTGCATGAGATGTGCTCTGTCCCTGAATCTTTATACAGGCTTTTATCACTTCTGCAGGCCCAATAAGCCAGCCTATCCTCCATCCAGTCATTGCATAAGTCTTTGAAACCCCATTCACCATAAAAACTCTATCCTTTAGCTCTGGAGCATAAGAAAGAATGTTTTTATTCGGTTTAAAGTCAAAACGAAGTTTGTCATAAATATCATCTGTCAAAACCCAGAGGTCATGCTTTTTTACGATTTCTGCAAGTCCTTTTAAAAAACTCTCAGAGTAAATTAAACCCGTTGGATTGGAAGGACTGTTTATAATTACACCTTTTGTTCTGGAAGTAATAAGTTTTTCAATTTCAGAAAGCTCCGGTTCAAAGTGATTTTCCATTTTTGAAGGAACAAACACAGGTTTTCCTTCTGCTATCTCAACTATAGCAGGATAGGAAACCCAGTAAGGAGAAAGTATTAAAACTTCGTCTCCTTGATTTACAAGAGCCAGGGCAAGATTAAAAATAGCCTGTTTTGCCCCTGTGGTTACGAGGACTTCTTCTGGAGAATAATCAAATCCATAATCTTCTTTAAGCCTCCTGCATATAGCTTCTCTTAAACTTAAAAGTCCTGGAGTTGCAACATATTTGGTCATTCCTTCTGAAAGAGCTTTTTTACACGCTTCTTTTATAAACTCCGGAGTATCAAAGTCCGGCTCTCCTGCAGAAAGATTTATAACATCAATGCCCTGAGCTTTCAAAGCCTTTGCTTTAGCATCCACTGCAAGAGTTGCAGAAGGTTTCAGCTTTTTTACTCTTTCAGCAAGCTCTATCATTTTATCCTCCTCCTTATTTCACGCTTTTTATGCCCTCTGCCTTAAATTCTACTACCACTCTTCCCTCTTTGTCAACAGGTAAAGGGCTTGAAATTTCCAAACACCTTTCAACAGCTCTGTTAAAATCTCCATTTTCAGACTTCTTCAAAAATTTATAAGAAATAATTTTTCCTCCTGCTCCAATTTTAATTTCTACTGTTGCAGAAAGCCCTTTTTTGTCCTTTAAGTAAACTGGAAGCTCAAAATTACTCTCAAGTATCTTTTTTATCAAAATTAAGTAGTCTCCTGTTATTAAACCTTCTCCTTTTCCTTTTTTACCTTCTTCTTTTTCTTTACCTTTTTTAGCAGTGCTTCCTGTTTTTTTACTTTTTTTATAATTTTCCTCTTTCCGTTTTTCAAGGTGAGTTTCCTCTTCTCTAACCTTTTTCTTAATAGCCGCTAACTTTTTAAGGGCAAGAAGCTTCTTTTTCAAAATTTCAAGTTCTTTTTTCGAAAGCTCTGCTTCTTTTTTCCTCTGTTTTTTCTCCGAAATCACTTTTTTTTCAGCTTTTTTAACCACCTTTTTACTAACTATTTTTTTATTAACAATCTCCTTTCTAACAGGTTTCTTTTTGATAATCTTTTTTTTCACTTTTCTTTTTACTGTTTTCTTTTTTGCAATTTTTTGCTTAACGACTTTCTTTGTTTTCTTCTTTTTCACTATCTTTTGTTTCTTTTTCTTTCCTTTATGCAAAGTTTTGTGCAAAGAGCGATGTCTTAAAGATGTGGTTCTCGGTAAAGACAGGAGTTTCACTTTTATAGAAATTTTCTTTTTCCCCGAGCTTATGCAAAAAGATGAGAAAAAAAGGAGAATAAAGATTAGATTTATAATGATAGAAGTAAGCAGTGCCAGCGCATGTTCTTTTGTAACCATTTTAAGATTTTAAGTTTCTGGCTGAGTAAGAAGAGAGAGGCTTTCAAATCCTGCACTTTTTACCACTGAAAGAACCTTAACCACTTTTCCGTATTTACACCTTCTATCTGCTTCAATTTGAACTTCTTTTATTAAACCGTGTTTTTTAGCTTCTTTAAGCCACCTGGCAAGCCGTCTCAAACTTACGCTTTTACCGTTAATTTTTATTTTTCCTGCTCGTGTAATCGTAATTTTAAGAACTCTGGAGTGGGACTTAACGAGTTTTGCTTTTTTAACCTTTGGCAAATCTACTTCAACCTTGGTTGTAAGAAGCGGAGCTGTTATCATAAAAACTATGAGAATTACGAGTATAATGTCAACAAGAGGGATAATGTTAATATCACTGAGAAGCCCTTTTTCAGGTTTCATTAAAATACTACCAGTAAAGATTTTCTTTAGTAAGAAGCTTGTCTCTTATGTAGATCAAACCTTTTTCAAGGAGTTTTTCATCCGGAAGTTCTGCATCTTCTGGAGAAAAGTCTGGAAGTTCTTTATTTTTAATAAGGTTTCTAAATTCGGGAAGATCGTAAGCAATGGTAAAAATGAGGTCAAGCATATCTCCTGTAAGAGGAGTGTCTGCAAACTTTTGTCTTTTTATTATTACTTCTCCCCAGATGTCGTTGTAATGATGATAAAGTTCGAGTCCCTGTTCTTTTATATAATCTTTTATTTTTATAGGGCGATCTTCGTAATGTCCTTTGCAGTGGGTTTCTCTGATTATTTTAAATACTTCTACTTTTTTCCCTTTTTCATCTTCAACAAGGTATCTTGCAAGTGGATAAATTCTGCAGGATGCAGGGCGATAGGAATACACCCTGCATC
>CAZWTB010000058.1:0-1982 GCA_964636875.1 uncultured Thermodesulfatator sp. | reverse complement strand
CCATGGATTTTTCTTCATGTTTTAACTCTCATTTAATTCGCAGATCCACTTTTCTTTAAGTTTTTCTATTTCTTCTTCATATTCAGAAGCAGGTCTTTCAATTCCACAGGTAAGACACCTTACCCGTGCTTTTGCTCAGGTCCCTTCTATTATTGCTTTTCCTCCACAATACTTACACTGCAGATAATCTTTTTCTTCTATCTCCTGTTTTTCTTTATGTTTGGTTATAGTTCCACGCATTTTATAGCTCTACCAGAGAGCCTAAAATTATTATAAAGTATTTCTATAAATAGGCAATGAGGGTATAGTAAGCTTTTATACAAAGGAAACAAACAGATAAAATCTTTCTTGAGAACACCGATTATTCATGACGCATATTTACTTTGCTTTTAATGAAGTAGCACTTTATACTTATGTAAACCTTACCAGAAGGGAATTTGGGGAAAATGCAATTTCCACCCATTTGAAAAAATTTTTTTCATTGCTTAATTATACACTTAAAAATTCAAAAAAATTTTCAAAAGTAATTAAAGAAAATTTTGAATTAGGATAAGCCTTTTTAAAAACTTCTGGCACCCTGAACTTCTTTTTTTTCCATTTTATCTCGTAAGCATAAAGCTTACCTTCCCTTTCTTCAATTAAATCTATTTCCTTTTTAGCTCTTCTCCAAAAATAAAAATTTGCAGAAAGTCCATGATTATAAAGCACTTTCATTCTTTCTGTTATTACAAAATTTTCCCAAAGTTTCCCTACATCGTTCCTGAGATGAATAGGATTGAAATTATTTATATAAGCATTTCTTACTCCTACATCGTAAAAAAACACTTTTCTCAATTTTTTAAGTTCATTTCGAAGATTTCTACTAAAAGGAGGAAGTTTAAAAATAATAAAAGCCTGTTCGAGAATGCGTAAGTAATTGGCAACAGTGTTTTTATCTACCCCGGTTAAACTTGCAAGTTCGTTATAAGAAACCTCGTTTCCAAGCTGTAGTGAAAGAGCTTGTAGAAGTTTTTCTAAAACTTCTGGATTTCGTATTTGATAAAGCTTAAAAATATCTTTAAAAGCATAGCTATAGGCGATGGATTTTAAAATTTCCTGAGAAATATCGGGTTTTAATACTACTTCGGGATACATTCCAAAAACTAAAAACTTAGGAATAAGTCTTTTTATCTCTAAGGGAGAATAAACTTGAGAAATTTCTTCCAGAGAAAAAGGGAAAAGAATAAAATCTATTTTCCTTCCTGTAAGGGGTTCTGCAAGCTCTCCTGTTAAATCAAAAGAGGAAGATCCTGTTACTATTATTTGTTTTTCTGGAAAGTTATCCACTATCAATTTTAAAGTAATACCTATGTTTTTTACTCTTTGAGCTTCGTCTATAACTACAAGTTTTTTATTTCCCAAAATGAACTTTAATTCAGTAGAAGTTTTATTATTTAAAAGATCTCTAATATCAGGCTCATCACAATTCAGATAAATAGAATCTTCGGGAAATATTTTTATAAATTCTTTTACAAGAGTTGTTTTTCCTACTTGTCTTGCTCCATAAATAGCAATTATTTTTCCTTTAAAAAGAAAGTTTTTTATTCTTTTAAAAATTGTTCTTTCTATAATCATATATTCTCACTTAAAAAGTATTTATTTTGGTGAATAAATTCACCAAAAATATATTATTTTGGTGAATCTATTCACTAAGAATAACTTTATTTGAAAATTTGTCAATAAGTTCTAAAGAAATCCCTTTTTTTGCAGGAGCTAATTTTTAAAAAAACCTGAAAATTAGTATTTCAACCTCTGAGACAAGGTAGCTTTCTTTTAGATATTTAATTATTTTGTAAAACAATTTTTATCTCCTCATATTTATGCTTCCATTCCTTATAAGCTTTTTCATATCCTTCCCAGAGGATAAGATCGTCCCACCATTCAAAATTTTCTTCTTTACTTTCCAGCTCTTTTTTAAAATCTTCTAAACTTTTTCCATATTT
>CAZWTB010000057.1:0-37737 GCA_964636875.1 uncultured Thermodesulfatator sp. | reverse complement strand
TTATGATTTGATTTATAAATTTAGCAAAGGAAGACCCAGGATTATAAATGTTATATGCGACAATGCTTTATTGGAAGGGGCATTAATGAAGAAAAAACCTCTTGATGCCGCAGTTATTGAATCAGTAGTAGGGGAAATGGGGATTGAAGGAGGGTAAGGATGGCTAAAGCAGACACTGTATCTTCTCTCAAAATTAAGGCAAAGGCATCAATCTCAAAGGGAGATTATAAAACAGCAATATGGTTTTTTAAAAAGGCGTTAAAAAATCCTTTTTATAAAAAACCCTACCTTGCCAGAACGAATCTGGGATGGGCTTATTATAAACTTGGTGAAAAGAAAAAAGCTATTAACACTTTATTACAGGCTCTTAAGGAAAATGCTCAATATGGAAAAGCCCTTGTATATCTTGGACTTGTTTACATGGATCAGGGGAAGTTTGATTCTGCAGAATTTTATCTTAAGAGAGCTATAAGAGTTGAAGAAAATTCTGCAGAAGCAAGATATTATCTTGCAGAAATTTATTTTAGGGAGGGAAAAATAGATCTTGCTAAAGAACTCTGGAATGCAGTGATTCAGCTTGCTCCGCAAAGCAAGTGGGCAGAACTTTCTTATCAAAGATTATTTCTGTTAAAGAAACTAAATTCTTCCAAAAAATCTTCTTAAGAAATAGTTAAAGTTTTTTCTCTAAGTTCCTTACCTTTTTCTTTTAAAGCCTCCAGGCGATTTAATGCTTTAATAAATGCTTTTAAACTTGCAATAACTATATCCCCATCTCTTCCAAAACCAGCAGTTCTTATTCCATTTTTATCTTCTATTATAACTCCGCATATTCCTTCTGCAGAAGTTCCACCTGTTAGGGCGTCTATATGGAAATCAATAAGTTTTAAATAATTTTCTTTGTTTTTATCTTCAAAGGAATATCCCAGGGCTCCCGCAACTGCTTTGTAAGCTGCATCTATTGGTCCCACACCAAGTCCTACTGAAACTTTTTTCTGCTCTTTTTTATCCTCTATTTCTACCTGAGCAAGAGGTTTTAAAGAGCTTCCGTAAACACTTACTACCTGTGAGGAAACGAGTTTATATCTGTAATCTTTTTCCAGAAAGAGATCTATAAGAATTCCCTCAAGGTATTCGTCATCTATTTTTCTTAAAACATCCTTTACCTCATTTCTAAATCTGTCAAAAACAATACCCAGAACCTCGTCATCAAACTTCCATCCTCTGCTTTTTAATTTAAAAGCAATTGCATGTCTCCCGGAATGTTTTCCAAGAACAATGGCAGAACCTGTCCATCCTACATCTTCTGGATTAATAATCTCGTATGTAGTTCTCTCGCAAATAACACCATGTTGATGTATTCCTGATTCATGGGCAAAGGCATTTGCTCCAACTATAGCCTTATTAGGTTGAACAACCATACCAGTATATTTGGAAACCATCTGACTTAAAGGAACTATTTTCCTTGTGTCAATTTCAACTTTTAAAGAATAACCAAGTTCTTTTTCATAAAAATCTTTACGGGTTTTCAAAGTCATTATAACTTCTTCAAGAGCAGCATTTCCTGCTCTTTCTCCTATACCATTTATAGTTCCTTCTATTTGCGTTGCGCCTGCGAGAATTGCAGAAAGGGAATTTGCAACTGCAAGTCCAAGGTCATTATGGCAGTGAACAGAAAGCCTTAATTTTCCTGTTTTTAAATCTTCTTCATACCCTGCTTCTATTAATTTTTCCACGAGAAATCTTATAAGCCTGAAGTATTCTTGGGGGACTGTGTATCCTACTGTATCAGGGATATTAATTGTTCTTGCACCTATTTTTACTACTTCAAGAACAACCTTAGCAAGATAATCCCAGTCACTTCTTGTTGCATCTTCTGCAGAAAATTCTACATCCGGGCAAAGACTTAAAGCAAATTTTACTGCTTCTTTTGCAAGTTCCAGAACCTCTTCCCTTGACTTTTTAAGTTTATATTTGAGATGGATGTCAGAAGTGGCTATAAAGGTGTGAATTCTCGGGGATTCTGCGTGTTTTAAGGCTTCCCATGCAACTTCTATATCTTTTTTATTTGCTCTTGCAAGCCCTGCAATAGTCGCTCCTTTAACTTCTTTAGCAATAGTGCTTACCGATTCAAAATCCCCTGGAGAAGTTATTGGAAAACCAGCTTCTATTACATCTATACCAAGTTCAGCCAGAGCCTTCCCGATTTCTACTTTTTGTTTAAGATTTAAAGATACCCCTGGAGACTGTTCCCCATCTCTTAAAGTTGTGTCAAAAAATACTATTTTTGGATTCAAGGCTCTCCTCCTTTAACTTAAAATTAAAACTTTTCCAAATTTTAAACCAATTTTTAAAAATTGCATCATTCTTATAGTAAAAAAATCAAATAAATTACTACAAGAAACTTTGCATTTTACAGTGTATTTGGTATTTCTTTCCTTGTAAAATTTTGAAATTTGTTTAAACTGAATAAAAAAAGAAGAATTTAAGGTATGCTTCCGGTTCTTCCACTTAATACTTCGTCTTTTGAGAAGATCAGAAAGAAAGGTTATTTATATGTGGATAAAACACCGTGGATATACAAGCTCCTCACAGAAGGTGAATGCTATTTCCTCTCCCGCCCCAGAAGATTTGGAAAGTCTTTAACAGTAAGCACTCTATGGAAACTTTTCAGTAGAATTTTTTTAAACTTTTATTGATGTTAAGCAGTTTATTTAAGGCTAACCTTTAAATTTGTTCAGATTTCGGAGAGTCGTTTACAAAAAAATTTTCTGAATCACTGTGCTGGCAAGTTTTTCAGGAGAAGCCAGGTCTGTTTCAAGTTTTATATCACAAAAAATTTTGTAAAATTTCTCTCTTTCTGCAAGTAATTTTTTTATTTCTTCTTCTACTGAAAGATCTGTTAAAGAAGGTCTCTGGGTTATACTCTTTTCGTCTCTTTTTATTCTTTCCAGAATAGTGTTTACATCTGCACAAAGCCAGATCACAGAGCTTCCTTTCTTCAAAAACTCCATTTCTTCTCTATGTAAAACTGCCCCACCTCCCAGAGCTATAACTACTTTTTCCAGATTAGAAACTTCTTTCATAGCTTCTTTTTCCATTTTTCTAAAACTTTCCCATCCCTCCTTTTCCACTATCTCTTTTACAGTTTTTCCTGCTTTTTTTTGAATGTATTCATCCAAATCAATAAAATCCCAGTTAAGAAGCTTGGCAACCTCTTTCCCCACACTCGTCTTACCAGTTCCTCTAAATCCTATAAAAATTATTTTCTTCACATCCATAATTCTGAATTTTTACAAATGATATAACATCTCAAAATAATTCCAGAATCCAGGGAAAGACTTTTTTACACAATCAGGATTTTCTATTCTTAATCCACATCTAAGACCAAGAATAGCAAAGGACATGGCAATTCTGTGATCATCATAAGTATTTATTAATGCTTCTTTAAATTTTTTTGTTCCTTTTATTTTTGCTCCGTCTGGAAGCTCTTCTGCAGAAACTCCAAGTTTTCTAAGTTCTGTAACCATTGCTTTTATTCTATCTGTTTCTTTGTATCTGAGATGAGGTGCTCCTCTTAAAATACTCTCTCCTTCTGCAACTGCTGAAAGTATACACATCGTGGGAAAAAGATCCGGGGTATTTTTGAGATTAAATTCTCCTGCAACAGGTCTCCCATTAAATCTCACTCTCACTCCCAGAGGGCTTATTCTCTCAACTTCTGCTCCCATCTTTTCTATATAAGAAAGAAACTCCACATCACCCTGTTTGGAAAAAGCATTATAATTTCTGATCCAGACCTCCCCTTTTCCCAAAACAATAGGAATAGCAAGAAAATAAGATGCACTTGATGCATCACATTCTATTTCTATTTCACAACCTGTATATTCGCCTGCATCTACTTTAAAAAGATCTTTTTCTTCTTTAACCTCTATTCCAAATTTTTTCATTACATCAATAGTCATTTCTACATAGCTTTTTGAAATTAGTTTTTTTTCAATTTTAAGTTCCAATCCTTCTGGAAGGAGCGGAGCAATAAGAAGAAGAGCAGAGATAAACTGACTGCTTACATCACCTGCAATGTTTATTTTTTTCGATATTAAATTACCTTCTTTTACTCTTACAGGAAAAAAACCGCTATTTTTCAAAAATTCTATATTAGCTCCCAGTTCTCTAAGAGCATTTACAAGAGGACTCACCGGTCTTTCATAAAGACGAGGTTTACCTGTTATATCCATCCACTTTCCTTTTCCAAGAGAAACAAAAGCAAGAAAAAATCTTGAACCAGTCCCATTATTCCCCAAAAAAACCTGTTCCCCTGTTAAAAAAGGTTTTTTATTTCCCCTTACAATCCATCCCTCTGATACCTCTTCGATTTCAATCCCTGTTTTTACCAGAGCGGATTTTAAAAGTTCTGTATCCTCACTTTTTAAAGGATTTTTTATAAAGCTTCTTTCTCTACAAAGAGAAGCACAAATAAGAGCCCTCTGAGTAAAACTTTTTGAGGAAGGTAGCTCGGTTTGAAATTCTTTAAAGTTCTTTAGAGGTTCTATTTTCCTTTCCAAAGTTCTCTCTCCTGCAGGGCTGAATATAAAGTTTTTTCCATTAATTTTACAGGAGGTTCTTTTTTAATCCATATTTTAAATTGCTCAACTCCCTGATACAAGAGCATTTTCAGTCCATCTATAATAATTCCGTATTTTTCTGCAAGATTTAAAAATTTTGTCTTCAGAGGAGTATAAACTATGTCCATTGCAGTATTAAATCTGGCAATTACCTCCTCTTCTACAGGGCTTTCCCAGGAATTCATTCCAACACTTGTAGTTTGAATAATAATATCTCCCCAGGCTTTCTTCAATTCTTCCCATTTTTTTGGAATAATATCGAACTGTTTTGCGAGTTTTACTGCTTTTTCAAAAGTTCTGTTATAAACTTCCACTGCTTCTGCTCCTGCTTTTTTAACTGCATATACAACAGCACGAGAAGCCCCTCCTGCTCCTATTATAACAACTTTTTTTCCTTTTACCTCTACCCCAGAAACTTCAAATGCCTTTAAAACCCCTATCCAGTCTGTATTAAATCCTTTTAAAACCCCGTTTTCATTTAAAATCGTATTAACTGCTCCTATTTCCCTTGCTGTTTCTTCAATTTCATCGAGAAATTCCATTACCTTTTCTTTATGAGGCACAGTTACAGAAACTCCTTTAATTCCCAAAGCTTTTATCCCTTCTACTGCTTGTTTTAACTCTTCTGGTTTTACTTCAAAACAGCCGTAAACAGCAGAAATTTTTAATTCTTTAAAAGCACAGTTATGCATTAAAGGAGAAAGAGAATGTGACACAGGATATCCTATAATTCCATAGACTTCTGTCATTTTAATCTTAAAATTCTTTTAAAATCTGATATATTTTTTTGGCTGTTTTAATATCAAACTGTCCAGGGGCAACTGCTTCTTTTTTATCAAGGACAACATAAGTAAAAGGTGAACCAAAAAACAAACACAAAATTCTGCTCAATTTCCCTTCCTCTCCCATTCCAAAAGCTACCAGAGAAATTCCAAGTTCTCTTGCATATGCCACAAGCATTAAAAGCCGCAACCAGTCTTCCTTTTTCCTGCAAAATGTTACCACTTTTGCATTTTTTACGCAAAGTTCCTGCATTTTTTTCAATATCCCTTTTAATTTTCTATCGGATGGAGTTTCCTCAAAATTGTGATAGGAAATAAGAAGATTATTAAATTTTTCTTTTTTCTCCAGAAATATCTGATAATATTTTTTAAAAAAGAAAAACTCCACATCAATGAGAGCGGAGCAGTGATCAAGCAACCATAAAATTAAAGAAAGCTTTTCCACATCGGCTATTTCTTTTTTTCCTCCTTCCTGTGGAGCTCTGAAAGTAAAAATAAATTTACGAGAATTTTGACAGAGCTTTATAAGAAATTCTTTTTCCACTTTTTCAAGATAGTCAATTCTTATTTCAAAAAAGTCAGAGTATTTTTCTGCTTTTTTAAGTTTTTTTATAACCTGTTCTATAGTATTTTCTGCTATTGTAATACAGAACACCCACCTTCTCCTATTCAACAGTAAAAGTGGAAAGATAATCAAATATCATTCTGTCGTATTCACTTGTAAGCTTAAACACCTTTTTAGCGAGTTCGAATCTCGTTTTAAGAGTTGTGTTTCCGTGTTCTTTTATTTCTTTTAAAACAAGTGGATAATCTTCGGGATCCACAATTACAGTTACATATTTAAAATTTTTAGCAGATGCTCTGAGAAGAGTCGGTCCTCCAATGTCAATATTTTCTATTGCAGTATCAAGATCTCCTCCTGCTTTAACCACCTTGTCAAAAGCATAAAGATTTACCACTACCATGTCTATAGGTTTTATATCATGTTCTTGGATAGTTTTAACATGTTCATTATCATCTCTTTTAAATAGTATTCCTCCGTGCACTTTAGGATGAAGGGTTTTAACCCTTCCACCAAGAATTTCAGGAAATCCGGTTAATTCAGAAATATCAACTACTTTAACTCCTCCTTCTCTTAATACTCTTGCAGTTCCTCCTGTGGAAACAATTTCTACTCCAAGATTTTGAAGTTCTTTTGCAAACTCTACTATTCCACTCTTATCAGTAACACTTATAAGTGCCCTTTTAATTTTTGTCATTTTCTAACCTCCTTTTCCATTATTTTTCCTGTTTTTTCAAACCTATTTCTTCATCTGTAAGGTAACAGGCTGGATCTGGAGCCCATACATCTCCTGTAACTGCTTCTGCTCTAACCCTGAAGTTTCCTGCACAGACTTCAAGAAATCTACATTCTGCACATCTTCCTTTTACATGTTTTTTCTTTTCCTTAAGCTTAGCCATTAAAGGATCCGATGTATCCATCCAGATTTCACTGAAAGGTCTTTCTCTTACATTTCCAAAACTATAATGTCTCCAGAATTGATCAGCATGAACAGAACCATCCCACGAAACACATCCTATTCCAACTCCAGAATTGTTACCACCATTCATCTTTAAAAGTTCATAAACTTCTTCTGCTCTTGGATTACCCTCCCTTTTCATTCTTAAATACAGATAAGGACCATCTGCGTGATTATCCACAGTTAAAACTTCTACCTTTAGACCCTTATCATGAAGCTCCTTTGTTCTGTCTATGATATAATCCACCCATCTACGGGTTTCTTCGTGTGAAAGATCGTATTCTACAAGTTTACTTCCTCTTCCAGCGTAAACCAGGTGATAAAAACAAATTCTTGGAATTTCAAGTTCTTCTACAAGATCAAAAATTTTGGGTATTTCCTCAGCATTAAATTTATTTATAGTAAACCTCAAACCCACTTTCAGGTTTTCTCTTTTACAATTTTCTATAGCATTTATTACTTTTTCAAAACATCCTTTTACTCCACGAAATTTATCATGAACCTCACCTATTCCGTCAAGACTGATCCCCACATAAGAAAGTCCGAGTTTTTTTAATTCCTTTGCAAGTGCTTTATCAATAAGAACTCCATTTGTAGAAAGAACAGCTCTGAGTCCCAAGGAAACCGCTTTGTGAATAAGATCGAGGATATCCGGTCTTACAAGAGGCTCACCTCCTGAAAAAAGCACCACAGGACAGCCAAACCTGGCAAGATCTTCAAGAAGAGCAAAACCTTCTCTGGTAGTAAGTTCATCTGAAGCAGGACTTGGATCTGCAGAAGCATAACAGTGAATACACCTCAAATTACACGCTTTAGTAACATTCCAGACCACCACCGGTTTTTTATCCTCGGAAAATTGTAACAAATGAGAAGGCAACTTTTTTGCTTTCCTTCCGTATCTAAGGGGATCTGAAGGTTCCACTGTTCCACAGTAAAGTTTCGAAATCCCTATCATTTTGCCTCCTGCAAAAATTTTAGTTAAGATTTTATCTTTTTATAAGTTTATAAATTTTTTCCCAGATTTCGTTTTCTTTAAAAGGATACACTATTAACTCATCAGAACCACAATCTTTGGCTTTAAATTCTTCTTCCCTGTAATTACACTTACATATAGCTAAAATTGGAATATCCTGAGTCTTTACATCGGATTTCAGAAGAAGGGTTACTGCAAAACCGTCAAGAAGAGGTAAATCTTTTTCAAGAATGATAAGCTCTGGTTTTTCCTTTTGAGCCTTCTTAAGAAGAGTTTCTCCGTCTTCAATTCTCTTATACCTCAGTTTATGAGACTCCAGCAGAGATTTTATTCTGTTAAAAATATCTTCTGAAAGAGCCAGGTAAATCATAATCAGGAAGTTAGCAACTGCCTCACGAACTTGTCTGGATTTTTAAAAGCAACTTCATTAATATAAAAAACTCCTCCAGTGTTATCCTTTAAAACATTCAGAGTATATTCTAACTTAGACATTGCATTTTCGCAATAGGAATAAACTCCAAGGTCGTTTTTTATTACTTCTTCCAGAATAGTATCCACTGCGTCTTCAGTGAAAATTATTTTTATTTTTTTTCTCCTTTCAAATGCACTTTCGTAATTTTTTATCTGCCTCCAGAGATAAAGAATATCTTCAAGAGCCTGACTTAGTTCTATATCTTCTTCTTTATAAAGCTTAAAAATAAGCTCCAGTCTTCTGGAATTAATTTCAAATTCTTCTTTTTGCAAAAGAATTTTTTCTTTGGTGTAAAGAAAAGTTTCCATTCTTTTTTTTTCGTCTTTTATTGCACGGAGGTAATTTTCTTTCCATTTTTCACTTTCTGGAGAAAGAAGCATTGCATTTAAAACCTGAACAGGTTCTTTTACCACCTCTTCAGTTACACCAAAGTATTTAAGTTCAAGAGAAGGAAGTGTCCTTTCAAAAGGAGTTAAAATTTTTTCCAGAATCCTTGCAAGGGAACGCGCCCCGGTGTTCTCTTTATAAGCCATCTTTGCTATTTCTTTAAGAGCATCATCTGTAAAAGCAAGATCAATTCCGTAAACTTTAAAGTCTCTTCTTTTATTAATTACTATGGGATTGTTCGGATTTGCAAGAATTTCAAAGAGTTCTTTTTCTGTAAGAGGATCAAAAACTGCTATAACAGGAAACCTTGCCACAAATTCCCTTTCAAAACCGTATGCCACCAGATCTTCAGGAGTAACAAACTTAAAATAATTAATCTTTATATTGTTTTTTTCTTTAAGATCTGAAAGAAAGCCCAGACTTTGTTTGTTCAGTCTTTTTCTTATTATTTCTTCAAGCCCCTGGAAAGCTCCACTTACCACAAAAAGCACATATTTGGTATTTAAAACGAGTTTTTTTCTTCTACCTCTTGCCTGCATATCCTGGGGTTCAAAGAGTCCCTGACTTTCAGGAGAAAGTTTAATTTCCACTTCAGTTTCTTCAAGAGGTTTTAAAAGTGCTCTTTGCACCCCGGTTCTCGAAACATCAGGACCTATTACATCTCCGGGTGAAGCAATTTTGTCTATTTCATCAAGAAATATCATCCCAAAACGGGCTTTTTCAAGATCTCCACCTGCCTCCCAGTAAAGATCCCTTATAAGATCTTCTATATCTCCACCTACATAACCTGTTTCACTAAACTTGGTTGCATCACCTTTTACAAAAGGCACACCTATTTTCTGCGCTATTAATTTTATCATATATGTTTTACCCACTCCAGTAGGACCTATTATTAAAATATTATTTTTTACAAATCCTACAGAAGAATCTCTTCCCTCTTTTAAAAGAAAGTTTTTTATTTTATGAAAATGAGTGCAAATTTTTGTTGCAATAATACCCTTTGCTTCCTGTTGCCCGATAACATATTGATCAAGATAAGACTCAAGGTCTATAGGTTTTAAATTAAACTCGTAAAAAAGCCTGTATGCTCGTGGAATCCCGTGTCTTTCAATTTTAAATTTATGAACTTTAAACATACTTCTTTAAATATATGCCCATTTCTAAAAAAGTAAATATCTTTTTTAATTATTTTGTCTTTGATGTAAAATTTTCCAGAGTTCCAAAAAAAATTCATAAAAAGCTTTCTCAGGATTTCTAAAATCTCTTTTTATTGCTATATCGGTTTGATGAAGTTTTTCAAAAATAGGAGTAAAATCCTTTATCTGCCTGAGATACTTCTTCATCTTAAAAAGAGGATATGCTTTTGTCTCAAGAATTGTTCTGGGAAGCTCACTCACAGGATCCCCTTTTATCTCCTCGAGTTTTCTGCTAAAATTCACATACCTCTCTTCTTTTTCCAGTTCTGGATATTTTTTTAATATTTCCTGAAAAATTTGCATCTTTTTAAAAAAACGATAAAGATACCCGAGAATAAGTGGAGGTTCAACTTTATGATCAAACAAATTTTGTAAAAGACGATAACATTTTTCCGGGGTTTCTGTAAAAATATAATCTCCAAGAAGATAAAGAAGCGCGCTTTCAAGCGGAACCACCACAGAAAAAATGTCTTCCTGAGTAATGTATTTTTTGTCGCCGGTATAAAAAATCAATTTTTCCAGTTCATTCTTAAAGTGATGATAGTCTTCTCCAACCAGAGAAATAAAAAGCTGAGCAGTGTTTTTATCCATAACTTTTCCGTGTTCTTTTAAAATTCCGATCAGTTCACTCTCCAGAAGATCCTCATTTTTTCTGGTATAAAAAGGAATTATTGCTCCTTTTTCCAGAGCAAATCTATAAAGAGGATGATTTTCTGAAAAACTCTCTGCAATAAAAAACCAGGTAAAAAGAGAACTTTTTTTACAGCTTTCCACAATTTCTTCTCCTTTTTTTTCAGAAATATCTTCTGCTCCAAACACAAAAAAAACTTTTTTTATTCCGAATAAACCTTCCTGATAACCCTTTATCCCCAAAAATTCCTTTTTTTCATCTTTTTCTCTTAAATCGTAGGTCTCGCTGATTACATTTTTTTCCTTAAAAACATTATAAATTTCTTTTGCTTTTTCTTTACAGATATGTTCAGGTCCTATAAAAAGGTAAACAGGAGCTATACGATTTTTGTGAGCAAGATTTATAAGTTTTTTTATCTGAAGCGGGGTAAAAACAGGCATGATAAAATTTTAACTTTCACGAACAATTTCCAGAATTTGTTCTTCTTTCAGAACTCTTATAAGATTTGTAGTTCCCTTTTTACCCGCAGGATACCCCATGGTAAGAACAAGTGTATCTTCTTTTGAAATTATTCTATCTTCTAAAGCATTTTTAACAAATTCTTTTACCATTTCTTCAAGGTTATTTTTTTCAGAAAAAATTAGATATGGGGTTACTCCCCATACTATACTGAGTTTTCTTAAAACTTCTTCATCATGAACACATGCAAGAATATCAGCCCGTGGTCTGAATCTGGCAACCCTCAGCGCACTGCTTCCAGACTTGGTAAAAACCACTATCTTCTTTGCTCCCAGTTCTTCTGCAAGTATGCAGCTACTGTAAGCTATGGCAAAATCAGCAGAAACCTTTCTGGGTTCTTCTGTAAGATAAGAATACACCTTTTCTGCCTCTATTATAGTTTCATGCATAACTTTAACTGCTTCAACAGGAAAGTTTCCTACTGCTGTTTCATCAGAAAGCATAAGAGCGTCTGCTCCATCAAGAACTGCATTTGCAATATCTGAAACATCTGCTCTGCTGGGAGTCATGGAATTTATCATGGATGTTAGCATTTGCGTGGCAATTATAACTGGTTTACCAAAACTCCTTGCTTTGTTAACAATAAGTTTCTGTATTATCGGAACTTTTTGAATAGGAATTTCAACTCCCAGATCACCTCTTGCAATCATAAGACCATCTGCTACTTCAAGAATTTCTTCAAGGTTCTCCACTGCTTCCTGGGTTTCTATTTTTGCAAAAACAGGTTGATGCCCTCCAAGTTTCTCCAAAAATTCTTTACATTCCATAATATCTCTTCTGTTTTTTACAAAAGAAAGAGCAATAAGATCTATTCCCTGTTTCACTCCAAAAGCAAGATCTTTTCTGTCTTTCTCTGTCATTGCAGGAATACTCAATCTTGCTCCAGGAAAGTTAACCCCTTTTCTTGAAGAAACAATTCCACCTATTATTACTTCTCCCACTACTTTATCTGCTTTTTTTTCTATCACCTTTACCCTTATCAAACCATCTGCAATAAAAATAAAATCACCTACATTTAAATCATCAAGAATTTCAGAATGTTCAATATAAACTTTCCCTATTCCATTTTTCTTTTCCCCAATAACAGGAGTTTTATAAAACTCAAGAATCTCTCCCTGATGTAAAGAAAAAGGTTCTTTTATCTCTCCTATCCTGATCTTGGGACCTGAAAGATCCTGTAAAATCCCTACAACTTTTCCCTGCTTCTGGGAAACTTTTCTTATGGTCTGTATATTTTTTAAATGAAATTCGTGATCACCATGAGAAAAATTTAAACGAAAAACATTCACCCCAACTTTTATTAATTTTTCTATGACCTCGAAACTTTGAGATGCAGGACCTACAGTAGCAATTATTTTTGTCTTTCTCACAAAATTTAAGTTAACACTTTTCCTTCTTTTTTCAAGTTAAAGCTTGCCCTCCTTTTTCAATTCTTCTACAAAAGCATCGTAAATATTACCTCTTTTTCCTATTTTTTTCGGAATATTTACGCCTCTTTTACGAAGCTCATTTACTATTTTATTTACCTGAAACTTACTGATACCAAGTTTCTCAGCTATTTCAGTTGCACTCATGTGGGAATAATTTTCATAAACAAATCTTACATCATTAATAGTAACAGGTCTGCTTTTTTTGCCCATTTCCCCCTCCTTATGTATTCATCTATTAACACAAAGTATATATTTTAAATATACAACATTAACATTAAACCAGCAAGTTTTATCAAAAATTAAATATTATTTTCAAAAATCTAAACAAAATTTACAGTATTTTTGAAGCTGTTTGAGAGAAAAATGATCAGTAAGATCAAATTGAATCGGAGTGATGGTTATATAATTCTCCTTTAAAGATAGGACATCTGTTTCTGGATCCTCTTCAGTGTGTTCTTCTGCTCCCTGCCAGTAATATATTTTTCCGTGTAGATCAAGTCTTTGATCGAAAAATTCCTTTAACCTGGCAGTAGATTGTCTCACAAATTTTATACCTTTAATTTCACAGGGACTTACATGCGGGATGTTAATATTGAGACAGAAAGGTCTTTCTATAGGGAGTTTGTCAAGATCATTTATAAAGTTGCTTATAAAGGTAGCTGCAAAACAATAATCAATGTGTTCAAATGCATCTATGGATACTGCAATAGCTGAAAAACCAAGAATTTTGGCCTCGGTTGCTGCTGAAACCGTGCCAGAATAAAGAACATTTATACCTACATTTGGTCCTCTATTTATTCCGGAGATAACAAGATCAACAGGTCCTACAAGTTTGTATATGGCAAGCTTTACACAATCTGCAGGAGTTCCATTTATAGCATAACCCCAAAAATATCGACCCCTCCTGACTTCTTTTACTCTAAGGGGATAATGAATGGTAATTGCATGTCCCACTGCACTTCTTTCTGATTCAGGAGCAACTATATAAACTTCATGTTCAAATACCAGAGCCTCATATAAAGCACATAAACCATCTGCATAAATACCATCGTCATTGGTGAGAAGAATTCTCATCTCTACTAAAAATCTTTAAGTTTGGAAGAAAGATAAAGCACACACTGTTTCCTATAAGGACAATAACCATTCGGATGACGACACCCTTCTTCTATACTTACATATTCCCTGTAATGCTCGCACCAGAGTTTTTCTTCTTCCTTTTCCTTTTTCTCTTCCTCTTTTTTTTCTTCCTCCATAAGAACTCCTTCAGGTTCTATAATTAGCATTTATTTTTATATAATTTTCAGTAAAATCACAGGTGTAAAATTCATAACTTATTCTACCTTCTTTAAGTTTGATGAATAATTCAACCTCGTTTTTCCTCATTTCTTCTTTTAATTTCTTCTCATCAGAAATCAGTTTCAGATTTTTAATCCAGGGCACAGAATTTAAGTAAAGTTCCACATTTTCAGGAGAAAATTTTATTCCGGTTTTGCCAAGTGCAGAAAAAATTCTACCCCAGTTAGGATCACATCCATAAAAAGCTGTTTTAACAAGAGGAGAATTTGCCACTGCTTCTGCAAGTTTTCTGGCGTCTTGTTTGTTTTTTGCTCCTTTTATTTTTATTTTTATTATTTTCGTTGCACCTTCCCCATCTTTTGCTATAAAATAGGCAAGTTTGTCTGCTACTTCCAGACACTTTTTTTCAAATTCTTTTAAATCTTTAACCATTTTTTTGTTGCTACAAAGCATATAAACAGTATCATTTGTGCTTGTATCTCCATCCACCGATATTCTATTAAATGTTTCTTCAACAAGTTTTTTTAAAAATTTTTTCAGAAATTCCCTGGAAACCTCTGCATCTGTAAAAATAAAACCCAGCATGGTTGCCATGTTAGGAGCTATCATTCCTGCTCCTTTTGCTATTCCAAGAATTCTTATGCCTTCAGAAGTCTCTGCAAAGTAAACCTTGGGAAAGGTGTCTGTTGTCATAATAGCTTCTGCAAATGAATGAAATTTTTCAGGAGCCAGTCCTTTAACAAGTTCTTCGAGTTTCAGACTCATCTTTTCAACAGGAAGTTGTTCTCCTATTACTCCTGTTGAAGCAGGTAGAATACTTTTTTCTGAAACATTTAAAATTCTGGAAAGTTTTCCAAGAAGACTTTCTGCTCTTTTAAATCCTTCCTCACCTGTGCAGGCATTTGCTACTCCGCTGTTTGCCAGAATACCTCTAATTTCTCCTCTTTTTAAAAATTTTTTTCCAAGAATTACAGGCACTGCTTTAACACTATTTTTTGTAAAAACCCCCCAGGCAGTAAGTTTCTTATTTGAAAAAACGAGTCCCATATCAGGTTTACCGGGTTCTTTAATCCCGCAGGAAACAGCAGAAAATAAAAAACCTTCAGGAACTTCCATTTCCTCCCTCTCTTTTCTTTCTATACGCATTTATAATTTCGTCAAAAGTAAAAAAAGCTTTAAACTCCAGACCATGTTTTTCTATATTTTCTCTTCCTCCTTCCTGTCTATCGATTAAAGCTATAACCTTGGCTATATTTAACCCTGCCTTTTCCACTGCTTCCACTGCTTTTAAAACGGATTTCCCTGTAGTTACCACATCTTCAACAATCACAACCCTTAAACCTTCTCTTAAATTACCCTCTATTTGCTTCTGAGTGCCGTGTTTTTTTGGTTCTTTCCTTACCAGAAAACCTTCCAGAGATACTCCCTCCTGCGAAGCCTTTGAAAGAACAGCACAAACTATTGGATCCGCACCTATGCTCATACCTGCAACTCCCTGAACATCCATAAATCGTATTTCCTCCCAGAACAATTCTCCTATCATCTCAAAACTTCTGGAAAATAGTGTTATCTTACGACAATCCAGATAATAAGGACTTTCCTTTCCACTTGAAAGTTTAAAAGGCTGATCCGGATTGTAAAGAAAAGCTCTTTCCAGAATTAAATTTAAAAGTTCTTCCTTTATAGCAGAAATACTTAAAAGCTTCAATCCCCTTACAAGAGGAAAAGCCTCTCCAAGAAATTCATAAATCTCTTTTTCTGCTTTTTCTGAATCAGGATTGTTGTAATAAATTATGTTTTTAAGATGCAGAAAACTCTCAGGAGCAATATAATTGAATTTTAAAGCAAAACCTTTTTTCTCGCTTCTTACAACTATTCCCTTTAAAAAAAGTTTAACAGGTGGAGAAAAACCTTCCACCTCAAGAAAAACAGAAACCTCTTCCCCTTCAGAAGGCACATCTTTACTTTCTATATAAACCCCTCCAAAACTTAAATTTTTAATTTTTCCTTTTTTTAAACTTTTCTTTATCCAGAATTCTACACCTGAAGAAAAAGGTATTCTGCTAAATTTTCTTCTTTCCATAGATTTTTATTATACTCAATTTTTAAAAATAGAAAATACTTTCCACAAGAACAATCTTTAAATTACTCTTTCTGAAAAACGAATATTATATCAAATTGCTTTCCTGCAGAAAAAAGAAACATCCAAATAGAAACAGTAAACAAGTTAAAATTCAAAAAATATAGGATTGAGGTTTTTATAAAAGAGTGTTAAAATAGGTTTTTACAAAAAATTTCCCTTGGAAAGGAGGAAAAAGTGCCCATATTTGAATTTCAGTGTGAGGAGTGTGGAGAGATATTTGAGGAGCTTGTTTTTTCAGAAAAAGAAGAGGTTCTTTGTAAGAAGTGCAAAAGTCCAAAAGTAAAAAAGTTAATTTCGAAGGTTGCCTTTAAATGTGGAGGTAAATTTACCGGAACTTCAGGTAGTTCGTGTAAAGGGTGTAAAGGAGGTAGCTGTCAGAGCTGTGGCTAAGGAAATTTTTCTTAAAGCAGGAACAAGAGGGAGTAAATTAGCCCTTGCTCAAACAGATTGGGTTATCACTAAACTTCTATCTTTTTATCCGGATTTAAAAATAGAAAAAGTTATAATAAAAACCAAGGGAGATAAAATTCTGGATTCTCCATTAAGTAAAATAGGCGGTAAAGGTCTTTTTGTTAAGGAGATAGAAGAGGCATTAATTAAAGGTGAGGTTGATTTTGCAGTGCACAGTATGAAAGATGTTCCTTCTGAAATACCTGAAGAACTTGAGATTTTTTGTATTCCTGAAAGGGAGTCTCCTTTTGATGTATGGATTTCCAGATATCAAACAATTTTTGATCTTCCTGAAGGAGCCAAAGTAGGAACAAGCAGTCTCAGAAGGATTTCCCAGATCAGAAAAATACGAAAAGATCTGGAAATACTTCCTCTTAGAGGGAATGTGGATACCCGTCTCAAAAAATGGGAAAGAGGAGACTTTGATGGTATTATTCTTGCTGAAGCAGGATTAAAAAGGCTGGGCATAAGGGTAAGCTATTACAGATTTAGTGTTGCAGAAATGGTTCCTGCTGTTGGACAGGGAGCTCTTGGAATTGAAATCAGGAAAAACGATCAGGAGTTAAAAAAGCTTTTTAAAAAACTTCATTCCGAAGAGACTGCTATCTGTATAAAAGCTGAAAGAGCTTTTCTTCACAGAGTTGAAGGAGGATGTCAGGTCCCTCTGGGAGCATACGCGTGTATTAAAGAAAATAAACTCTTTTTTGTAGCATTTATAAGTGATGTTTCCGGAGAAAGATTTTACAAAGTTGTTGAAGAAGATAACCCAAAAAATGCTGAAATTCTCGGAATAAAAACCGCAGAGAAACTTCTAAAAATGGGTGGTAAAGAGATACTTGAAGAAATTTACTCAAGAGAAAATATCCCAGAAACAGGAGTTTCCTGATGAAAGGAAAAGTTTTTCTTATTGGAGCTGGTCCGGGTGATCCCGGACTCCTTACCCTTAAAGCAAAAAAAGCACTTGAAAGTGCTGATGTGGTAATTTATGATTACCTTGCTAATCCAAGATTTTTAAATTTCTGTAAAAAAGAAGCAGAAAAAATATACGTAGGAAAAAAAGGGGGCTACCATACCCTTTCTCAACAGGAAATCAATCAGCTCCTTGTTGAAAAGGCAAAAAATGGAAAAATAGTAGCCAGACTTAAAGGCGGAGATCCTTTTCTCTTTGGAAGAGGCGGTGAAGAAGCAGAAGCATTACAGAAAGAAGATATACCATTTGAAGTAATCCCTGGAATAACCTCAGCAATAGCTGTTCCTGCCTATGCAGGAATTCCTGTAACTCATAGAAATTACACTTCAACCCTTGCAATAATTACAGGACATGAAGCAGAAGGAAAACAGGAAAGTAAAATCGATTTTTCAGCTCTCGCTAAAATTGGAACTCTGGTGTTTTTAATGGGTATGAAAAATCTTCCTTTTATAGTAGATAATCTTATCGAAAAAGGAAAAAGTCCAGACACCCCCATAGGAGTTATTCAATGGGGAACCACTCCCAGACAAAAAACAGTTACAGGCACATTAAAAGACATAGTTCAAAAAGTAAGAAAAGAAGGTATTTCTGCACCTGCAATTATAATAGTGGGAGAAGTTGTTAAACTCAGAGAAAAATTTAACTGGTTTGAAACAAAACCCCTTTTTGGATTAAAAATTCTTGTTACCAGAACAAGACACCAGGCAAGTAAACTCGTGGAAAAACTTGAAGAACTCGGAGCATATTGTTATGAAATACCAACCATTAAAATCAATCCTCTTTTAAAAAAAGAAGATCCGATTTTTGAAAAACTTTCTGAATATCACTGGATTATTTTTACCTCTGCAAATGGTGTTGAAATATTTTTAAATACTCTCTGGCAATCCGGTAAAGACATCCGGATATTTTCTTGTCTAAAAATAGCTGTAATAGGTTCTGCAACAGAAGAGGCACTTAAAAAATTTTATTTAAAAGCGGATCTTCTTCCAGTAAAAAAGTTTACTCAGGAAGGACTTGCCGAGGTTTTTTCAGGAATGGATCTTAAAGGAAAAAAGATTTTAATTGCAAGGGCAAAAGAAGCAAGAGAGGTTTTACCTTCTATTCTTAAAGAATTGGGAGCTGAAGTTGATATTCTACCGGTTTATGAAACACTTGTGCCAGAAGAATCCAGAGAAGAATTAAATAAAGCTCTTGAAAATGGAGTAAATCTGATTACTTTTACAAGTTCTTCAACAGTAAAAAATTTTTTTAAACTTTTAGAAAAAAAGGAACTTCTTGAAAATGTGTATCTTGCCTCCATAGGTCCTGTTACTTCAAAAACCCTTAGAGAACACGGTTTTAATCCTCATATAGAAGCAAAAGAATACACCATAGAAGGACTTGTTTCTGCAATAAAGGAATACTTTGAAGAATACTTTGAGACGCACGGGAGGGGTTAAATGAAAGAGGAGGTTAAAAGAGCTCTTGAGATTATAAAAAGAGGTATCGTGGATCTGGTTGAAGAAGAAGAACTTATAAAAAAACTCGAAAGATCTTATAAAGAAGGAAAACCTCTTAAAATAAAAGCAGGATTTGATCCTACAGCTCCGGATCTTCACCTGGGACACACGGTTCTTTTAAGAAAACTCAGACAGTTTCAGGAACTGGGACACGAGGTTTATTTTCTCATAGGTGATTTTACTGCAATGATAGGAGATCCCACAGGTCGTTCTGAAACAAGACCTGCTTTGAGCAGAGAACAGGTTCTGGAAAATGCAAAAACCTATGAAAAACAGGTTTTTAAAATACTTGATCCCTCCAAAACTAAGGTTGTTTTTAACAGCCACTGGTTTTCAAAAATGAGTGCTGAAGATATAATAAAACTCTGTGCAAAATATACACTTGCAAGAATGCTGGAAAGAGATGACTTTAAAAAAAGATTTGAATCAAACCTTCCTATAAGTATTCACGAATTAATTTATCCTCTTTTTCAGGCATACGATTCCGTAGCTCTTGAAGCAGATGTGGAACTCGGTGGAACAGATCAACTTTTTAATCTTCTCATAGGAAGACACATTCAAAAAGAATATGGACAGGAACCCCAGATAATAATCACCCTGCCCATTCTTGAAGGTCTTGACGGTGTTCAAAAAATGAGTAAAAGCCTGGGAAATTATGTGGGAATAATGGAACCACCTTTTGAAATGTATGGAAAGCTTATGTCTATTCCAGATTCACTTATGTGGAAGTATTACGAACTTCTTACAGATATTCCTCTTGAAGAAATAAAAAGAATGGAAGAAGAAGTTAAAAAGGGAGAAAGACATCCAAAAGAAGTGAAAAAAATGCTTGCAAGATATATAGTAACCCAGTTTCATTCTGAAAAAGAAGCTTTAAAAGCAGAGGAAGAGTTTGAGAGGGTTTTCAGTAAGAGAGAACTCCCCAAGGAAGCCCCCACCTTTGAAGTTAAAGCAGGTAAACTCTGGCTTCCTGGATTTTTAAGAGACAAAGGACTTGTAAAAAGTGGTTCTGAAGCACGACGACTCATTTCTCAAAAAGCAATAGATCTAAATAAAGAGGTAATAACACAGGAAGAAATAGAACTTGCTCCTGGAGAATATATTTTAAAGATTGGAAAGAAAAGATTTGTAAAACTCGTGGTAAAGGATTAAAGTTTTATTTTTTGAAAATAAGGAAATAATTGTCTGTATAAAGTTATTAGATGAGTTGAAACCACCCTTACATCACTTAAAGCTGCGAGAAAATTTACATCTCCTTCCCATCTTGGAACAAGTTGGAGATGAAGGTGATCTGGATATCCAGCTCCTGCCACCTTTCCCAAATTAAATCCTGCATTAAAACCATGAGGATTTAAAACCTTTCTTAAAATCTTTATAGCTTCCTGACACATCTTCATTACTGCAAGCAGTTCATCTTCTTTAAGGTCTTCAAGTTCTGCTACATGTCTTGCAGGAGCAATAAGAAGATGCCCTACATTGTAAGGAAATTTATTCATAATAACCAGAACTTTTTCATCTCTGTAAAGAATTAATCTTTCTTCATCAGGTAGTTCGGTTTCAGGAGGACAGAATATACAACCCGGATCTTTTTTACCTGAAACATATTCACCTCTCCAAGGTGCCCATAAAACCTTCCTCTCCATCCTGCCTCCTCAAATTATTAAATTTTTAGATTTTTTAAGATACCATAAAATTGCAGATTTAAAAGAAGTATATTATATTAAGTGCCATAATGTATAGAAATCTCCTTTACGGACTCCTTCTCACCCTTATAATTATTGCAATTTCTTTTTTTTATATTTTAAGTAAAACCAAAGTTACTACAGACTTTCGGCACATTTACCTTATTCTGGATAAACGATATCTATTTCTGGCTCTGATAAGTCTATTTTTATTCCATACTTTTGATAATTTGAGAGTTTTTATAATCAGTAAATCAATAGGACTCAACTATCCCTTCTGGTATGGATACTTTGTAAGTATAATAAGCACTTTTGGAGCAACTGTAACCCCTGCTCACCTTGGAGGAGAATTTTTACCTTTTTATACACTTGCAAGAAAAGGAGGACATTTTTATCAGGTGATGAGTATAATCACACTCAAGGGAATTTCCGGATTTTTCTTTTATGTAATTTTTTTTCCATGGACAGTAACAGTTCTTATAAAAAATCCCCGGGAGGCCAGGGAATTTCTTTTTATAGTTGGTGGGATTACCCTTCTTTCTTTTCTGATATATGTGTTGTGGCAAATTATTTATAAAAAAAATAAAAAATTTTTCGATAAAACCGTATTTTCTCGAGTAAAAAGAAGTATTTTGAAATACATAGTAACCTGTAGAAAATTTTTCAGAGAAAGAAAAATAGTATTTTTATGGGCACTGGTTCTCAGTCTTTTTATGTATTTTTCCTTAATCTTTATAGGTGTTTTCCTGGTAAAAAGTTTTAATACACAGGCTTCTATAAAAGAAATTTTTTTAAGACAGCTCCCTCTGATATACGCAATTTTTATAAGTCCAACTCCTGGAGGAAGTGGTGTGGGAGAACTTGGAGCACTTCCTGTTTTTGAGATCTTTCTTCCTGCAAAATATCTGGGGATTTTTACCATCCTCTGGAGAATTTTAAGTCAATACCTCAGTGCTTTTATAGGTGGTATATTTTTTGGATTTTTCTTACTTTATGATCTGCTAAAAACCCGCAATGCCTAAATTATTAAACTGCATAAATCCCTATTTCTGGATAATATGTTTGAGAAATGTATTTTATGACGCGGGGATACTCCCTGTTAGAAAGTTATCTGTTCCGGTTATTTCAGTGGGTAATATTTCAGTAGGTGGAACAGGTAAAACCTCTTTTGTCAGATATATATGTGAAATCCTGGGGAAAGAGTATAACATTGCAATTCTTTCGCGGGGCTACAGAAGAAAAAGCAAAGGAACTGTGCTTGTTGCTTCAAAAGGAGAAATACTCTGCACCTGGAAAGAAGCAGGAGATGAACCCTATTTCCTTGCCAAAATTTTAAGAAAAAAAGGAATAAAAGTAAATGTGATTGTTGAAGCAAATAGATATAAAGCAGGAATTCTGGCAGTTAAAAAGCTTAATGCAGAAATTATTGTGCTTGACGATGGCTTTCAACACAGAAAACTTAAAAGAGATCTTGATCTGGTTCTTATAAAAAAAAGAGACCTGAAAGATAAACTTCTTCCCTTTGGAAGACTTAGAGAACCTTTAAATTCCTTAAAAAGAGCAGATGCTATCCTTCTCAGTTATCAGGAACTTGATCCTTTTGATTTTTTCTTTAAAAATAAACCGGTGTTTAAAATTTTTAGAAAAAACTGGAAACTGCTTTCCTCACAGGATTTAAATGAGATAAATATTAAAGATATTCAAAAAAGTAAAGTTATTGCTTTTTGTGGTCTTGGAGACAGCACGCAATTTTTTAAAATTTTACAAAATCTGGGAATAAAAATAAAAGAAGAAATTGCTTTTCCTGATCATTATCATTATGAAAATTTTTCCTTAAAAAGAAACGAAATTTATATAACTACTTTAAAAGATGGAGTAAAAATCCCTCCCCAGCAAAATCTTTTTTTTCTGGACTTTGAAATAGAAGTAGAAGGATTTAAAGAATTTCTTTTAACAAAAGTAAAAGAAATTAAAAAATTTCAGCAGAAATAACCACAAATCCTCCTTCTCCATATCCTTCTTTAATCTGATTTTCTGTTTTATGAGATTCAAATAAACTCTGAGTAATTTTGAGAATTTTAAAATCGAACTTTTCCAGAAGATTAATAACCTCTTCAGCAGAAAAAAAGTTTGCATATTTATAATATTTGCTTTTATTTTTTTTCTGTTCGTAGAGTTTGCCCAGGGGGCTTTCCCGATCAATAATACCCAGCACAAAAAGCCCCTTGGGTTTAAGAATTCTTTTAATTTCCTGAAGAGATTTTTCTGGATCTTTTAAAAAACACAGGGTTGTAATCAAAAATACCAAATCAAAACTTTTTGAAATAAAGGGCAGATTTTCTGCAACTCCTCTAATTACTTTTATTCCTCTTTTCTTAGCTATCCTGATCATCTCCCAGGACGGATCAACACCATAAGTAATCTTCAATCTTTCTGCAAATCTACCTGTTCCAACTCCAACTTCAAGACTTTTTAGATATGATCCCGTAGGGATATGAACTTTTAATGCGTTTATCTCTATATTAAATACTTCTAAATTTTCCTCATACCACCTATCGTATTCTTCTGCAAACTGATCAAAAGGAGAAAGATTCATTTTTAAAAAACTTTTCTATCACCCCAGAGTTTTTCAAGTCTTTCTGCTTCTTCATCCTGTTCTTTTACAAATTTTTCCCAGTCCATTTTTTTCTCAAAAAGGGCAACTTCGTGTTTAAGAAGCCTTTCTTTAAATTCAGGATGAGAAAGATAGGGTATAACAGCTTTTAAAAAGTTTTCTTTAATATTTTTAAATATTTTTTCCACTTCTTTTTCAGGAATAAAAGTTCTTTCTTTTCGATACCTGTAATAAACTTTGCCATCGGTTTTTTCGAGAAAAAGTTCGTAATATTCTTCTTTTGAGAAATCTTCTTTTGAGGGAGTTATTCCTATCTGAGCAAGAAATCCTACAAGCCATCTATCTCCTGCAAGTTTTCGAGAATAATTCCAAATTTCAAGAACAAGACCATTTTCAAGCTCTATTTTTTCAACCATTATACCCTCCCATAGTGGTGTATGCACCTTTGAAGGTGGTATCCACTCGTATTTTTTCATGGTTATTTTAAATACCTGAAAGCTTTTTTACCTATGTCTTTTCTGTAGTGAGCACCTTCAAAATGAATTAGGGAAACAGCTTTATAAGCTTTTTCTATTGCAGAGGGGATATCTTTATCCAGTGCAGTTACTCCAAGGACTCTACCTCCATTTGTAAAAACTTCATCCCCTACTCTTTTAGTTCCTGCATGAAAAACTATAACATCCGGGATTTCCAGAGCTTTTTCTATACCTTCTATTTTTTTTCCTTTTTCATATTTTCCAGGATATCCCTGACTTGCCATAACCACACAAACCGCACTTTCTTTTCTTTCTTTTAAATCTACTTTTTTAAGCTGACCTTCAATAGCAGATTGAATAATTTCCAGGAAGTCGTTTTCTATTCTTGGAAGAATTGCCTGTGCTTCTGGATCTCCGAGTCTGCAATTAAATTCAAGAACATAGGGTTCTCCTTCAACTATCATAAGTCCTGCATAAAGAAATCCCACATAGGGATGTCCCTGTTTTTCAAGCTCCTTTAAAACTGGTGTTATTACTTTTTTTTCTATTTTTTCTTTTAATTCCGGGGTTAAAAGAGGGGTTGGGGAATAAGCTCCCATTCCTCCTGTGTTTGGACCTTTGTCATCATCAAGCAGTCTTTTGTGATCCTGAGATGTTGGAAGAGCCCTGTAACTTGTTCCATCAGTAATAACTATGTAAGAGGCTTCTTCTCCAACAAGTCTTTCTTCAATAACCACCCTGTTGCCGGATTCTCCGAATATTTTTTCTTCCATTATTTTTTCAAGAGCTTTGATAGCGGATTCAACAGTTTCGCACACGAAAACACCTTTTCCTGCACAGAGTCCATCTGCTTTAACCACTATAGGTGCTCCCTTTTTTTCTACATAGGCAACAGCTTTTGAAAACTCGTCAAAAACCCCAAATTTTGCAGTAGGAACCCCTGCTTTTAACATAATCTCTTTTGCAAAAGATTTACTCCCCTCTATCCTGGCTCCATAACTATCAGGTCCAAAAACTTTTATTCCTTCTTTTTTCATAAAATCTTTTATTCCCTTTACAAGAGGTTCTTCTGGACCAGGAATAATAAAATTTATCTGTTTCTCTTTACAAAATTTTGATATACTGTCAAAATCGTTTAATTTTATATTTTCTATGTTTTGAGCTATTTCCTGGGTTCCTCCGTTTCCAGGCAGACAATAAAGTTTGGTAAGGGCTGAACTTCTGTAAAGAGAATAACATATAGCGTGTTCCCTTCCTCCTCCCCCGAGAACAAGAATTTTCATTTTCTTCCCCCTGTATTTTAAAATTTTTTTAAACTTTTCGGTAATTATAAAAAAAACTAAAGGTTATGTCAACTTCAGAAGTTTTACAGATTTTCTTTTAATAATACAGCAAGTTTCCTTATTTCTTCCTGTGCCTGAGGAATTGCTCTTTTATTTATAAAGTCCTTCCATACCATATCAGGACCGGTGGCAAGTAAACTCGTTGCCACTCCTTGAGGCACAAGAAACCTTGCTGATTCTCTCTTCATTTCTTTACAAAATTCCCTGTAATACTTCATGGAATTTTCTATTATATTCCTGTAAATTTCCATATGTTTTTTCTTAAAACTTTCAGGTATTACAAAAGAATCTACAGAAGTATATCTATGGGATCTCTGATTAAAGTTAAGCCAGGTGTGTCTTACAAATTGATGGGAAAAAATTCTGGAAAATCCATGAACAATCACCCCTATCCATCTGAAAGGATGTTCTCTCTTGACTTCCATGATTATTACTTCTGGTTCTGCGAATTCCTTTGTTTCTTCTATTAATTCAGCAGGAAGATCCACAAATTTACCTTCAAAAATCTTCTCGTAATTTCTGAAAAATTTAATATATACTTTTTCAAAATCTGGATTTACATCCAAAATTTTTTCAAAAACATCATCTTCCAGATTTTCTGCAAAGTGTCTGAGATTAAATAAAGCTTTTCTTTCTTCTTCATCCCAGAATACTTTAAAATAAGTGCTTGCTATTTCAAATTTTTCTTCAAAAGAAAATCTGGATGTATTTACAAAAATTGGAGTATGAGCAAATACACTGAAGTGTCCTGCTTTTTTAAGGTGAAGTAAAAATTCTTTAAACTTGACATGATCTCTAAACTTTTCTTCGTAAAAGAGTAAAAGAGGATGAGAACCTGCATAACATATTCTTGCTCCTATATAAGAAAAAAATAAAAAGTCAGAAATCAGGATTTTTTCTGTATATTCGTAAATCGAGTTTATAAGTTGTTTTTGTTTTTTTCTAAGATCCTCCAGTTTCATTTATATCCACCGGTAGATCCAAATCCACCTCTTGAAATTGTAGAAGGAGGTTCTTTAACTTCTTCTATTTCTGGTGTGGCTATTTTTAAAAAAACAGCCTGAGCTATTTTTTCTCCTGCTGAAACAGTTACCTCTTTTTTACCGAGATTAACAACAGGAATTTTTATTTCATCATCCTCTCCGCAATAATCAAAGTCTATAATTCCTGCAGAATTAGGCATTATAAGATTTTTCTTTTTAAAAAGTGAGGATCTGGGAAATATAAAAAGAGCATAAGGATATTCTGCTTTTATAACAAGACCTGTTCTTATAAATTTTAATTCAAAAGGAGCGATACTGAGCTCTTCAAGAGCAAAAATATCAAATCCAACAGATCCTTCTGTGCCCTTTTCAGGAAGTTTTGCCCTTGGATCTCTTTTCCATACTTTTACTTTCATTGTTAAATTTTATCTTTTAAAAAGTAAGACAATTTTGTTAAAGCTGTGGAAAAAGAAAGATTTTCTACTTTTACATCCCGATTTTCCACAAAAAGAGGAACTTTACTCAAATTTAAAATCGCCTTAAGCCCCTGATTTACGAAAGCATCAAGATATACCTCGGGATTGTCCTCTGCAGTTATCACTCCTATATCTACTCTTATTGCTTTAAATACATAGGATAACTGATCCAGATTATAAACAGAGACCCCGTTGTAAATTTTTCCTATGTTTTCCTCTCTGTGATCAAAAGCAGCCATAAAATAAAAACCTTCCCGTTGAAGATCTTTGTTTTCCAGAAGAAATATACCCAGAGGACTTAATCCTCCGAGAATAAGATTCCATTCCTGCGCCCTTCCCAGAAAAGTTTTTAAACTAAATTTTAAACTTCTTATATTATAACCCACACCTTTAGTTCCAAGATTACCAACAAAACTCAGATCTTTTCTAAGCTGGGCTGAATTAACTCCACATTTTCTCGCAAGATCCTCCGAACTTATAGCCTCTATCTTCTTTCTCTCAAGATCTTCCAGAACACTTAAATATACCGAGAGTCTATTCAGGGTATTTTCTGGAACCTCCTTTACTCTCATGATTCTCCTATTATTTTAGCTATATTTTTTTTATAAGGAGGATAAATAACCCCTTTTTCTGTAATTATTCCGGTAATAAATTTCCCAGGGGTTATATCAAAGGCATAATTTAAAACCTTTGCTTTTTCAGGGGCAACCCTGTTTTTAAAACAATTTTTTACTTCCTCCTCACCTCTTGTTTCTACAGGGATTTCTTCCCCATCTTTTAAATTAAGATCAAATGTGGAAGACGGAGCAACAACAAAAAAGGGAATTTTATGAGCCCTGGCAAGAACTGCAAGAGAATATGTTCCTATTTTATTTGCAGTATCTCCGTTTTTTACGATCCTGTCTGCTCCAACTATAACTGCTTCAACCAGCCCTTTTTTCATAAGAAATCCTGCTGAATTATCAGTAATTAAATAAAAAGGGATTTTCAATTTGGTAAGTTCCCATGCAGTAAGTCTTGCACCCTGAAGATAAGGTCGGGTTTCATCAACGAATATTTTAATTTTTTTATTGTTTTTATAAAGTTCCCTGATCACCCCCAGAGCTGTCCCATATCCTCCAGTAGCAAGAGCTCCTGTGTTACAATGAGTTAAAATACCTTTTGCAGAAATTATGTCTCTTCCAAATTCAGCCATTCTCAAATTGGCTTCTATATCCTCCTGCCAGATTTTTAAAGCTTCTTCCTTTAACCTCATTAAAAGATCTTCTTGATTTCTTTTATTAAGTATTGAATTAAAATCTTTAAGATATTCCAGCAATGTTTTTCTCATTCGTTCCACTGCCCAGCTTAAATTTATTGCAGTGGGGCGTGCCGTGCATAAAAGATTACTGATCCTCCCTCCAGCTTCTTCAAGTTTTTTTCTGCGAACCTCTCTTTTATCCTTTAACCAGTTCTTTATCCCTATTACAAAACCAATTGCAGAAACAATCCCTATTGCAGGAGCACCTCTTACCACCATGTCTTTTATAGCTCTTCTTACCTTTGACACAGAATCACATTTCACATATTTTTCCTCAAGAGGAAGCTTCCTCTGATCAAGAAGATAAAGAGCTGAATCAGTCCAGAACCAGGTTTTTATTACATCCGCCTTCTGAGGTTCTACTACTTCTTCTCCCTTTAAAAATAACAACCTTCTATCCCTCTAAAAGCTCTGTTAAAATTTTATTTACCACTCTTGGATTTGCTTTACCTCTGGTTTTTTTCATTACCTGTCCAACAAAAAATCCAAGTAACCCTTTTTTACCTGCTTTGTATTTCTCAACTTCTTTTGGATTTTCCTTTAAAACCTCTTCACATATCCCTCTCAGTTTCTCCTCTGAACTTTCCTGAACAAGCCCTTTCTCTTCAACAATTTTTGAAGGCTTTAAACCCTTTTCATAAACCTCAGGAAAAATCTGCTTGGCAATAGTTATGGATATAACCTGCTTTTCAACAAGTTGTAAAAGTTCTGCCAGAAGTTCAGGAGAAAGTTTGGTTTCTTTTATATCCACATTGTCTCTGTTAAGAAGCCTGAGGACTTCAGTTAAGACAAAATTAGATACTGCTTTTGGATTGGGATAAATTTTAACGGTTTCTTCAAAAAAGTCTGCAAGAGTCCTTTCTTCAGTAAGAATTCCTGCTTCATAGGGAGTTAGTTTGTATTCTTCTATAAATCTCTGTCTTTTTTGGTTTGGAAGCTCGGGAAGCTCCTGTGAAAGCTTTTCAAGAAGGGATTCTTCAATTTGAATTTCTATAAGATCAGGATCAGGGAAGTAGCAGTAATCATGAGCCTCTTCTTTCCCTCTCATGGGATGGGTGGTTTGCGTTGCTTCGTCATAAAGTCTTGTTTCCTGGATTATCTCCTTCCCTTCCATCAAAAGCCCGATCTGACGCTTTATCTCATAACTTAAAGCTCTTTCCACATGCTTAAAAGAATTCATATTTTTCAATTCTACCTTGGTTCCAAATGTATCGCTCCCTCTGGGTCTCACAGATACATTTGCATCACATCTCAAGCTTCCTTCTTCCATATTTCCATCGCATATACCCAGATAGCGAACTATACTTCTTAAAGTTTTAAGATAGGCAACTGCTTCCTGAGGAGAATGTATTTCTGGTTTACTGACTATTTCAAGAAGCGGAACACCTGCTCTATTAAAATCTACATAAGAATAGGGCTGATGTTCGTCATGAACAAGTTTACCCGCGTCTTCTTCCATATGAATTCGAATGAGACCTATCTTGCGTTTGCTTCCATTTATTTCTATTTCAACTGCACCTTCCTCTGCAAGAGGAAGTTCGTATTGAGAAATCTGATAACCCTTAGGAAGATCCGGATAAAAATAATTCTTTCGAGCCATTATGGATTTTAAATTTATTTTACAACCAAGTGCTAAAGCAAGTTTTAAAGCATATTCCACTGCTCTTTTATTAATCACAGGTAAAACCCCGGGAAGTCCCGTGCATACAGGACATATCTGAGTATTGGGTGCACTTCCGAACTTGGTGGAACAACTGCAAAACATCTTCGTCTTGGTAGTCAGTTGAACATGAACCTCAAGCCCTATAACTGCCTCGTATTCCATCTCTCCATCCTCTTTTCTTAAACCTCTTATCTATCTTAATGAGTTTTTTCCGGATGTCAACCAGTTTTAAAAGAATTTTCAAATCTATTCCACTTTATTTTTATTTTTTCCAAAAATTTGCATAACCTCTTCAAGTATGTAATAACCTGAAGGAACAAGAAATAGAGTAATAAGAGTTGCAAACAGGACTCCAAAACCCAAGCTTATTGCCATAGGAATAAGGAACTGAGCCTGCAGACTTTTTTCTGTTATCATGGGCATAAGTCCTACGAAAGTTGTAAGTGTGGTCAGTATTATAGGACGAAACCTTCTTACAGCAGATTTTACAATAGCTTCTTCTAAAGGTAATTCTTTTTTAAACCTGTTTATTGCGTCAACAAGAATAAGTGCATCGTTAACCACGACACCTGCCAGTCCAACTATTCCAAACATGCTGAGTATAGAAACTGGTTTTCCCAGAATTACATGTCCTATCAGAGCACCTATTATTCCAAAAGGAATAGCGGACATAATTATAAAAGGTTGTAAAAAAGATTTTAAAGGAATTGCAAGAAGTGCGTAAATTAAAAACATGGCAAGAATAAAAGCTTTCTTTACATCTTTAAAGGCTTTCATATGTTCTTTTCCTTCCCCTCCAACACTATAAAACAAGCCAGGATATTTAGATTTTAATTCAGGTAAAATTTTGTTCATTATTTCTCTTCTTACTTCACTACCACTTGTAATTTTTTCGTCAACATCAGCAGTTACAGTTATAACTCTTTTCAAGTCTATTCTATGAAGCGCAATGTAGCCTCTTGCTTTTTTAAGCTTTGCTACTTCCTTTAAAGGAACCATTTTACCAGAAGGAGTTTTTATCCAGAGGTTATAAAGTTTTCCAAGAGAATGCCTTTCTTTGTCAGGAAGTCTTACCAGAACTCTTACTTCATCTTCTCCTCTTTGAAATTTTAAAGCTTCAGCTCCATAATAACCTGCTCTTACCTCTCTTGCTACATCCTCAAGGGTTAACCCAAGTTCTCTTGCAGAAGGTTTTAATTTTATCTGCAATTCATCTTTACCTGGGACGAAATCATCTGTAACATCGTAAACACCAGGTATGGAACGAAGTTTATCTTCAAATTCCCTTACTGCCATTATAAGTTTTTTCTCGTTTTCATGAGAAAGATTAAATTCAACTGCTTTTCCCATACTGAAAAGCTCGCTTTCAAAAATAATAGATTTAGCTTCTGGCACAGGCCCAACTCTTTGTCTCCACTTCTTGGCAAGTTCAATTGCACTTACATTTCCCCTTTTTTCTGCAGGAAGAAGCTTTATAGTAACTTGTGCAAGATGAGAACCTATATCAAGAACCCCTGCATGTGGTCCATGAGTAAGCATCTGCACACCAAGCATAATTAAAGAATACTGAAAAAGAGGAGGTTTTCCTTTTCTCTTTGCATCCACCTCTGCTATCACTTCCCTTCCTATTCTTTCTATTCTCTTAGCAACTTCAAGTGTTTTTTCAGCCGGAGTTCCTGCCGGCATGGTGATATAACAGTCTATTTCATCTCCTTCTACCTTTGGAAAGAAAGTAAATTTTATTCTTCCACCTGCAAAAAGTCCTATAAAAAGCAAGAACATAAAAATAAAACCCGCGGTGGTTACATACCTCCACTTAAGGCAAAATCTTATAGCCTTTGTAAAAGGTCCGTGGACGAATTTGTCAAGAAGTCTTGGAACAAGCTTTTTTTCTTTTTCTGCTTTAAAATGAGTGATTGCAAGATGAGAAGGCAAAACAAAGAAGGCTTCTGTTAAAGAACCGAGAAGAACAAGGATAACCACGATGGGAATGTGACGAATTACTTTACCAAGTGCACCAGAGCCAAAAAGCAGGGGGTAAAAGGCAGCAACAGTGGTAAGGACTGCAAAAGTTACGGGTAGAGCCATTTCTATGGTGCCTTTTATTGAAGCTTCAAGCGGTGGTTCTCCAAGTTCTCTTCTTCTGAAAACATTTTCCCCTATAACTATGGCATCATCAACCACCATACCCAGAACAAGAATAAAAGCAAATAAAGATAACATATTTATAGAAACATTAAATTTTGGTAAAAGCCATATTGCTGCTGCAAACGAAACAGGAATCCCCAAGGTCACCCAGAAAGAAAGTTTAGCATCCATAAAAAGTCCAAGAATTACGATCACAAAAATCATTCCTATAGCCAGATTTTTTAATAAAAGCTTGAGCCTTGATCTTAGAATATCAGAGGTATCAAAATATATCCTCGCATGAATCCCAGGAGGTAGTTCTTTTTCAAATTCTTTAAGATAATTTGCCACCTCACTTGAAATCTTAAGAGCATTCTGTTCTCCTACACGAAAGACCTGAACAATCATTGCCCTGTGACCAATAAAGTATCCTGCTATATCTCTGTCATCCCTGAATGCGTCTTTTATAATTGCTATATCTCCAAGCGTAACCTTTGAGCCATCAGGCTTTGCAATTATAACTATGTTCTTATAATATTTTCCTTTTAAAAGCCTGCCTTTTGCCCTTATAAGATATTCTCTATTTTTTAAAACTACTTTTCCCGCAGCAAGATTGAAAGAACTTTTTCTCACTATCCCTGCAATTTGTTGAAGACTTAAGTGATACTTTTTTAGTTCTTCTTCTGGAATCTCTATGTGAATCTCGTCAGGACGCACTGCATAAAGATGCACTTCAGTAACATCGGGTAATTCCATAAGTTCGTCTTTAAGTCTTTCTGCCTCTTTTTTGAGAATCTTTTCTGAAACATCTCCATAAACTGCAATCGTAACCACCGGATACCTTCTTATAACCTTTTCCACAACAGGTCTTTCAGCTTCTTCAGGAAGATTGGTTACTCTATCAACTGCAGACTTTACATCCTGCAGAAGTTCGTCTGTGTTCCACCCTTTTATGACATCTATAGTTATCACTCCAAGTCCTTCTTTTGCAGTGGACTTTATGGTTTCTATTCCAGCAAGACCTGCTATTTTTTCTTCTATAGGCTTAATTACTCCTTCTTCAACTTCAGAAGGAGATGCCCCGGGATAGCAAACTGTTATTCTTATCTGGTCTGGAACAGCGTCAGGAAAAATTTCAACTTTTATGTGAATAAGGGTTACGATTCCTGCAACAAGAAAAAAGAGCATTAAAAGATTGGCAGCAACATGATTTTCTGCAAACCAGGCTATCAGCCTATTCATTTTTCAGAACCCCTTTTAAAAACCCTCACTTTCATTCCTTCTGCTGGTGATTCAAGTTCAGAAATAACGAGTAAATCTCCTTCTTTTAACCCTTCGGTTATAACTGCTCTGTCCTCATACATGTAAGCAACTTTAACTTTTCTGAATCTCAAAGTAGAATTTTTATCAACCACCCAGGCAATCCAGTGACCATCTTCTGTCTGATGAATATAAGAATAGGGCACAACAAGAGCTTTTCTAAGAAGTTTTCCTCTAATTTTCACTTTAACGAACATACCGGGAATAAGAGGAGGCTTTTTATTAAAAGGCTTTTTAATTCTTATTATTACAGGAATGAGTCTTGTAGTTGGATCAACTTTTCCACCTGCTCCCCATACTTTTCCGATTCTTTTTTTACCTTCAACAAGAATTTCAACTTTTGAGCCGGTTTTTGCGTTAAATCCGGGAATCTTAAACCACTTGGTTTTTTCAAAAAGAACAGGCACCACAACTTCCACTTCTTCAGAAGAACATATTAAAGCAAGGGGTTTCCCAGGAGTTACATATTCTCCTACATCAACCATCTTTTTTATAATTCTTCCGTTGAAAGGAGCATAAATTTTTGTGCGCTCAAGATTTAGAAGGGCTTTTTTAAGATTGGCTTTTGCTGATTCAAGCCCTGCTTTTGCAGATTCTACCTGGGGCTTTTTTGCAACAAGGGGAGGTGGTGGAACATTTGGTCTATAAGTCTTCCACTCTTCAACAGCACTCTTTGCCTCTGCAAGAATCTGGGAAAGCCTGCTTTCTGCCTCCTTTACTTTTGCTTCTGCCATCTTTACTGCAAGTTCGTAGTCCTCGGGATTAATCTCAAGAAGAAGCTCTCCTTTTTTAAAAAGCCTGCCTTCTTCAAATGAAGGAGACACATATCTGATCTTTCCCGCAACCTCGGAAACTAAAGAGATCTCTTTTACCGCTCTGACTGTTCCATCTGCATCTATGATGATTCTATGAGGAGAAAGTTTAACTTTCATAACCTTTACCATCGGGAGAGGAGCAAGGTGTTTTCTAACTTTTAAGTGCGGTCTCGTTAAAATGAGGTGTCTTGCAATAAAAAAACCAATAGCTACCAGAAAAACACTTAATACTATCTGGATTGCTTTTCTTGTTTTTGCAGACATAATTCTGTTCCTCCTCCAAGTGCCCTATAAATGGAAATTCTATTTGCCAGAAGTTTAAACCTTACATCAAGTAAACCTTCTTTTGCATTTATAAGATTTAGTTCTGCATTCAGAAGATCTAAATAGTCAGAAACTCCTCTGGAATACCTTTTTTTTACAAATTCGTAAATCTTCTGTGTTTCCTCAAAAAGTTTTTTCTTTGTTTCGTATTCCTTTTTCAGTTTTTCTTCTAAAAGAAGACACTTTTCCACATCCCAGAAGGCATTAAGCACGGTTTTTGCATAGGTGATTAGAGCCTGACGGTATTGAGACTTTGCCATTTCGGTTCTTGCTTTAAAGTATCCTGCATTAAAAATAGGTGCTGTAATACCTGCAGAGAGTTTCCATAAAAAGTTGTCTCCTGAAAAGAAGTTTTTAAGTTCTGTGCTTATAAAACCAAGACTCCCGGTAAGAGTAATCTTGGGAAATCTCTCAGCTCTTACAGAATAAAAATTTTCTTTAGCGGATTTTAGCATAGCTTCTGCAAACATTACATCAGGTCTTCTTTTAAGAAGGTCCGAAGGTAGAAAAGGAGGAAGTCCTGGAGTAATTTCAGGAAGTTCTCTTTTCTGCAGTTTTAGTGTGCTGAAGCTTCCTGCAAGCATTGATAGTGCCTGGAGACTGAGTTCCTTTTCTTTTTCAAGCTCCGGAAGTGCGGAAAGAAGCTGATAATACCGAACCTCAGCCTCCTTTAATTTTAAATAGGGAATCTCTCCTTTTTTATATCTCTCCTTCAGAACACTCACCTGTTTTTTAAGAATAGAAAGTTTTTTCTTTAAAAAAGAGATTTTCCGGGTGAGATAAAGGGTCTGGAAATATTTAAGAGCTGTTTCTGCTGTAAGGGTGTTTATAACAGTTTGCTGATTCCATTTTGTTGCAAGGAGTTTCCATCTTACGGATTTTTCAGCAGAGCTGAGTTTTTTCCAGAGATCAACTTCGTAAGAAGCCATGAGGGATAGGTCGTAAGTTTCTATATGATCTTTGGAGGAGGAAGGGGAGGGGGGAGGGGAGGCAGGAGCAGTGCCTGGCATTGACATCATAAGAGCAGTGGAACTGCTTGATTGAGGCTCAAAATGTATCGTGCTTGCCTCTCCACTTACAGAAAACCAGGGAAATCTCCTTGCCCTCACCTGGGCAACCATTGCCTTCATCTCCAAAATCTTTTCCGAAGCCAGCCGAATGTCGTAATTATTTTTTAAAACTTTAACTATCAATTTATTTAAAAAAGGGGCACCAAACTCCTTCCACCACTCTTTACAGCTCCAGTTTTTTCTTTGAGCTTTTGCAGAATGAAAAAAACGGGAAGGTAGTTTAATAGAAGGTTTTTTTAATTCAGAACCCCCTCCACAGGCAAAAAGAACAATTCCTGCCAAAAAAAGCAACAGACTTTTAATTTTCCATTCCATTTTTTTGAATACCTTTTATTCCCTCTAAGGAAAATTTAACAATGTGTTCTATTACTTCGTTTAAAAATTTTTCGTCAAACTTTCTTTTGCAAAAGTGTTCAACAGCAAGTCTGTTGAAGTTAAAGTAAAGAACCTGAGCGTGAATGCTAAGGACTGCAAGTCTGAGTTTTTCTTTTTCAGGAAAAAATTTTGAAAGTATGTTAATTATTTCGTGAAAAAATGGTTCAAAAAGCTCCTTTAAAATGAGATTAAAAGCTTCTGATGGTTGATTCATTTCTCTTGCAACAAGACGATGAGAAATGATTCTTTCTTCTCTTGGAATAGGTCCTAAGAAAAAGGCTTTTGCAAATGCTCTTATTACTGTTTCAGGAGTTTTTTCTTTTTCTTTTTTAAGTAATTTATAAAAAGTTTCTCTTATCAATCTGGCTCTGGGAAGAAAGCGCTCTTTAAAAACTGTAAGATAAAGATTTTTTTTACTTCCAAAATGATAATTTACGGATGCTATGTTGCATTTAGCTTCTCTGGTGATTTCTCTTATGGTAGTTCCTGTATAACCTTTTTCTGCAAAAAGTCTTTCAGCAACTTCAAGAAGTTTTTCCCTGCTCAATCTTCATGCCTCCATAAGAAAATTATTAACTTTTTATTTTATATCAAACAAATGTTTGTTTGTCAAGAGATACTCCTGAATAAAATATCTGGAAAAAACTCAAAGATGAATTAAAATGAAGTTAAAAATTGGTTACAAAATCAGACATAAAAATGGAAAAGTTTAAAGTAATTTTTATGGGAACCCCTGAATTTGCTATACCTCCTCTTGAGGCTCTCTATGAAACTGAAAATCTTGTGGCAGTGGTTACCCAGCCTGATAAACCCCGGGGAAGAGGACTAAAAAAACTACCCTCTCCTGTTAAAAACTGGGCAATCTCAAAAGGTATAAAAGTTATGGAACCTGAAAAAATTAAAGACAATTCGCAATTTTTGGAAGAGCTCAAAAAACTTAATCCTGATCTAATAGTTGTGTGTGCTTATGGAAAAATTTTACCTGGAGAGGTTTTAAAAATCCCCAAACACGGCTGCTGGAATATCCACGCTTCTCTTCTTCCAAAATACAGAGGCGCTTCCCCTATAAACTGGGCTATTATAGAGGGAGAAAAAGAAACAGGTGTTACTATAATGCTAATGGATGAAGGAATGGACACCGGTCCCATTCTGCTTCAAAAGAAAATTCCCATAGATGAAGAAGAAACCTCTGTTGAACTTGCCAAAAAATTAAGTAATCTGGGAAAAGAAGCCCTTTTAGAAGCCCTTTCTCTTTATAAAAAAGGAAAACTTAAACCTGTTCCTCAGCCTGAAGACGGAGTTTCTTATGCTCCTATTATAAAAAAAGAAGACGGTTTTTTTACTTTCGAGGAACCCGCAATAAAAATAGAAAGAAAAGTAAGAGGACTTCTACCCTGGCCTGGTGCTTATACTTTTTTTAAAAACAAACTTTTAAAAATATTTTCGGCAAAAAGTATACCTCTTGATTTTGATGCTAAACCAGGCACAATTCTTAAACTAAACAGGGACGGTATTCTTGTAGCAACTTCAGAAGGAGCTATTTTATTAAGAGAAGTTCAGCTGGAAGGAAAAAAGAGAATGTCTGCTTATGAATTTGCCTGTGGACAAAGATTAAAGCAGGGAGACACTTTTTAACTGATACCCTTTCTTTTTGAAAAGGTTAAGACAGGCATTCACAACATCAGGATCATAAAGAATACCCTTTCCTTTTTCTATTTCCTGAAGAGCAGTCTCAAGTCCAAGAGCAGGTCTATAAGGACGATGTGATGAAATAGCTTCTACCACATCTGCAACAGCTATAATCCGTGCTTCAAGTAAGATCTCTTCATTTTTCAAACCCCTTGGATATCCAGAACCATTTAGTCTTTCGTGATGCTGATAAATTATTTCTGGAATTGGAGAAGGAACACCTGCTTTTTCACATATTCTGTATCCTATAACAGGATGTAATTTAATAAGTTCCATTTCTTCTTTTAAAAGTCTGCCGGGTTTGGTTAAAATTTCAGAAGGAACTCCTATCTTTCCCAGATCGTGAATAAGCCCTGCCATATAAATGGCTTCGGTTGTTCTCGAATTTAAACCAAGCTCTCCTGCAATTGCCTTGGCAAGTTCTGCAACCCTCCTCTGGTGCCCTCCAGTATAAGGATCTCTATATTCTATAACCGTTGAAAAGGCATAAACAGTTCCCCATAGGGTTTCATGAAGTTTCCTCAATACATTTTTAAATTTTTCTGCAACTCTCCTCGAGGGAGTTATGTCAAATACTATCCCTATTATTA
>CAZWTB010000056.1:0-9609 GCA_964636875.1 uncultured Thermodesulfatator sp. | reverse complement strand
GGATACTTTGGAGGGATCGTTGATTTGATAATTTCAAGATTTATAGACATAATGCTCTGCTTTCCTACTATATTTCTGATTCTTGCAGTTATAGCCTATCTTGAGCCTTCTATTATTACTATTATGGTTGTGATAGGGTTTACGAGCTGGATGGGAGTTGCCCGTCTTGTTAGAGCAGAAGTTCTTTCCTTAAAAGAAAGGGAATTCGTGCTTTCAGCAAAGGTTTATGGAGCAGGCACTTTTACTATAATTTTTAAACACCTTTTGCCAAATGCCCTTGCCCCTGTGCTGGTTTCAGCTTCTCTTGGAATGGGACAGGCAATTCTTATTGAATCTGCCCTTTCTTTTCTTGGAATAGGTGTTCAGCCCCCTGTTCCATCCTGGGGAAACATTCTTATAGAAGGTAAAGAAACCATGGAAGTTGCCTGGTGGCTCTCTATATTTCCAGGACTTGCCATACTAATAACAGTCCTTGCTTTTACCCTTTTTGGAGAAAGCCTTCAGGAAATCCTTAATCCAAAACATACTAAATAAGGCTGCCACATGATAAAAATTCTGATCCCTTTCTTTTTTGCATACTTTCTTAAAAGACTAAATATCTTTAAGTCTGAAGACTCGCGAGTATTTATAAATTATGTAATCTACTTTGCCATCCCTTCTCTTGCTTTTAAAAGTGCTCATTCTCTTGGAATAAACTTAAATGTCTTTAAAATCGTTTTAATTAGCTGGCTTACAACTCTTAGTCTTTTAACTGTAGGACTTTTAACTTCCAAAATTTTTAAAATAAAAGCTGAAGAGAGAAAGGTTTGGCTTCTTGCAATAACTTTTGGAAATACTGCTTTTCTTGGATATCCTTTTACTTTAAACTTTTTTGGAGAAAAAGGACTTGGTTTTGCAGTGGTTTACGATTCTCTTGGATCCTTTATCATGGTGCTAACTCTTGGATTTCTCATAGCAATAGGAAGACCGAGTTTAAAAGAGCTTTTTTCTTTTCCTCCTTTATGGGCACTTATCCTTGGCTTCCTCTTAAAACCTTATCCTCTCCCTCAGACCTTAAAAGAAATCCTGAACTTTTTAATACCCTCTGTGTTCCCGGTAATACTTTTTGCAATAGGGCTTGCAGTAAGTTTATCCAAAGTATTTTCTTATCTAAGAAAGGCAATTTTTGTTGAAGGAGTAAAAATTTTTCTGGGAGGTAGTTTTGCTTTAAGCTGGGGATTATTCATGGGGCTCCCTCACTTTCCTCTTAAAGTGGTTATACTTGAAGCCTCAATGCCAACCATGATCTTTACCATAGTCCTTGCTCTTAAATATAAACTTAATCATCATCTTGCAATAAGCTGTGCAACTCTGGGAATACTTGCAAGTTTTATTACAGCTCCTTTTATAGTCCACATCACCAATTTAATCTTAAAGTAACTTTAAAGATACCTTGCAAGGCTGAGCTGACTCACCATTGCAGTTGCTCTAAGGGCTGCGTCGTATGCTATGGTTAATCTTTGAAGCTTTGTTGCAAGTTCTGCAAGATCTGCTCCTTCAACAGAATTCAGATTTATCTCAAGGGTCTGCTTAAAGTCATCGTAAAGATTTTTTCTTGTCTGAAGATGCGCTATTCTTGTCCCTATTACATCTCTTTTTGTAGAAATGTATTTATAAATTTCATCAAGTTTCCCTATGAATTTCTGGATATAATAGCGTTCTTTTCTATAATCCTCATCATTATCTGCTTCCAGAGTTCTTTTAAGAGCTATTAATGTTTCAAAAACACCGCTGTCCATAAAGATTTTTTTCCCGTTTTCTCCTATGGTTACTTCCATACCTTTATCATAATTTATTTTAAAGTCTTCAACAGAACCGTTATAAACCACTTTTTCTATAACCTCTCCGTCTGGCAAACTTGTTTTTACAAGCTGAAAGGGTTTTTTCCCTTCTGGATATCCTGTTGTTTTTTCTCCTGCAAAAAGATATTTTTCACCAAGCTGAGAATTTGCAAGCCCTAAGATCGTGTCAAGAATATTACCTATTTCCTTGGCAATGGTTTTTCGAGTTTCTGCATTTTGAGTAGCGTTGACAGACTGTATGGCAAGAACTTTTGCCCTTGCAATAAGATCCTGCACACTGGCAAGAGTTGATTCCTGACTCTTTAAAAAAGCTATACCTTCGTCTATAGCTCTTTGATACTTCTCTATTTTGGAGATTCCTTCTTTATAATTTATACTAATTACTGCTGCTGGTGGGTCGTCAGAAGGTTTAAGAAAGTTTTTTCCAGAAGAAATTTTAAGCTGGGTTTCGTTAATTTCTGAAGAAAGTCTGTTTAAGTCTGCTAAAATACTATTAAACTTGGTGTTAAAACCTATTCTTACAGTCACATCACCTCACCTCCTGTTTTTATCTTTTGGCACTTATAAGTGCGTCAAACATTTCTTCCACAGTTGCAAGAATTCGAGAAGAAGCAATAAAAGCCTGTTGATACTTGATCAAATTCGTCATTTCTTCGTCAAGAGATACTCCGGAAATACTTTCTTTTAGAGCTTTTAACTGTCTTAAAAGATCGTCAAGGAAGTTTTTACTGTCTCTTACAGATTTTCCTGCAACTCCAACTTCTCCAACCATACTTGCATAATAATCCTCTATGGTTGAATAATCCAGAGTTTCTCTTGTTTGTGAAGAAACATCTGCAATAGCCTGTGCGGTTCTGTTGTCTCCTCTTTTTAATTCGTATCCCTGAAGATTATTAATCAAACCAGAGTCCTTAGGGGGTTCTTTTAAAATTCGAGAATAAAGAAAAGAAACGAAGTTTCCAGTGCTTGAAATTTTAAAGGTTTTATAATCGGGATCATTTATTTTTATGTAAAACTTGCCAGCGTCATCTATACCTGCTGAAAAATCAGAAGTCCCATCTCCATCAAGATCTATCACATTTATTTGATTTATTATGTCCTGAACAGTTGGTGGAGTTAAAAAACTTAAAGTTGTGGAATAAGAGTTACCATTTTGATCGTAAAGAGTAATGGTTATGTCCTGAGCAGAAAGCACTTCAGAAGAATCAACTTCTGCATCTGTAAGTATATAATAACTTTCTGTAGCTTGATCCAGTCTGAATGCCTGAATTTCTGAGCTTGAACCAGGGATAAAGTAAGAATCCTGAAGCACGAAGGTTTTTGTCTGATAAAGACCTGTTGTTTTCACAACAAGTTTTCCTTCTCTATCAAGACCTGCACTAAGTCCGTATTGTCGATTTTCAGAAGCATTTATTTTTTGTAAAATCTGGAAGAGGTTCTGATCTGTGGTGAGATCTATCTTAAAGGGATCTGGAACATTATCTTCAGTGTCAAAGGCATCAATAGGATTTCCGTTTTCGTCAAAAAGATAAGCTGTAAGTTCTCCTGCTGTAAGCCCAATATATCCAGAAGTGGTTTTTATTAATCCTGAAGCCTTGTCGTCATCAGCTTCTATAGTAAAATAACTTGCATTTGCAGGAGCTCCTGTTTCTGAAGTATCAAGCCAGATGTAAAATTTGTTTCCCTCTATCTGTGCCTTTATTCCTGCTATATTATCAAAATTTGTAATAAGTTCTGCAAGAGTGCCTCCTGCAGGAGCTGAAACCGCTGCTGTAGAAAGGAGATTTCCTTGTGAATCGTAAAATTTTACAGTATATCCTACTGTAGAATCCGGAGTAATAGAGGCATCTCCATAATAAACTCTTGGTTTTAAAATGTGCTCAAGTCCGGACATAAATCTGGTTTCAGTAGAAGTTGAAGCATCCCATCTAAAAGATGGAGCATAAATTCCATTATCTTTAAGAAATGTCAAAAAGCTGTCAATTGGAGATGCAGGATTTGCTCCTGCATTAAGCTGTTCTCCTATTTCAAAACCGTAAACAGATGTCTGATCCGGATCAAGTTCTATAATTAAATGGTTTTTAGTATCAAAGTAAGCTCTTATAAATGGCAATTCATCTATTTTGCTGGTTATTGTGCGGAGATTATCTGTTGTAGAATCTACAGAAATGGCATAGGCAGAAACATCTGGATCCCAGTAAATGACCGGGGTTAATCCAGAAGAATTGGTATCTACAGTAAAATAAACTGCTCCAGAAGGCACATTGTCTTCCATACGGAAAATTACATTGGAGTTATTTTCATCAAGTTCTGCTTTTATTCCCTGAGAACCATCAAGAATTTTAGGAAGATCTGTAATTTTAGTTCCTGCCTTTAACACTATAGTAGAAATTGTATTATTATTGGCATCTTTAAAAGATATTGTAACATCCTGAGAAAGGGTATCTCCTGAATAAGTTCCCTGCCAGAAGGCTTCAGGAGGAATTTGGAGTAAGTTTCCAGAAGAATCGTAAACTTTAAAAAATAAATGATTGATTTGAAACTGTTGAGAAGAATTTACTGCTGAAGAAGTTTTGAAAATGGTAAATAGAGGATTTATACTTCTAAATGCTTCCACATCCATTTTTCCAGAGGAAATAAGCTCGGGTTTTTCTGAAAGCAGAGGATTAACTTTAAAGTCTGCTGGGTCAGTTCCAACAAAAAACAGATTTATTCCTGTTGAAAGAAGAATCCCTGTGGTATCGTTTGAAAAAGCAAAAGAATATCCATCTTCAGCCTGAAACACGAGTTTTCCACTTCTTATAAAGGCTTTTATAGGTGGTTCTTTATCGGTGTTTTCTATTCCAAACCATGCTTGTTTAATAGAATTATTTATTTGTTCTGCAAGATCCATCAATGTGCTATTTTTATCAAGATGAAGTTCGATTTTGAAGGGATAAATTTTCCCCTGAGGGGTTTTAAGCCAGAGATAAAAAAACCCGTCCCTTTTAAGATCAAGAAAATAAGGAAGCTCTTTAACATACTGATTTGCAGAATAGGCTCCTTCAACCTCTCCTGAAAAAAAGGTAAGACCAACTCCCTGATTATGAAGCTCATTTACCGCTTTTATAAGTTCTTCTCCAAAAAGTTTCAACTTTCCTGCAAGATTAAGTTCTGTAACCCTTCTCTGATAAGCTGGATCGTCAAAGCTTCCAAAATCTATAGGACCTGTAATTGAAAATTGAAGTTTACCCGGACCTCTAAATTTGTCTCTTATAAAAAGACGCCCATCTTTTATATAAGCCTCAACTGTATAATCATAAGCTTCTTCTATTTTATCAAGCAGAGTTCTTACTGTTGCAGATGAATCTGATCCACTTAAATCGAAAGTAATGGTTTTAGAAATTTTATCTCCAAAGTGATCTTCTCCTTGGATTGTAAAGCTTACTGTTCCAGAAAGCCCAAGGTCTGTAAGTTTATCAGATTCAGAAATAGGAACACCTCCATGAAGAACAATTCTGTTTCCAGAGACATATTCGTAGTTATATTCGTCTGATAGTTGTTCAAGAAGCCTGAGCCAGCCTCCAAGTTCTCCAGAGGAAACTTCTTTACTTGTTAAAGGGATTTTTTCTCCTTCACTTCCCACCCAATAGACATCTGTTCCTGAGATTTCAAGCTTCCAGGTATGATTTAAAGTAACCAGATTAAAACCTTTGCCAAGAATAACATTGTAAGCTCCTTCTTTTGTTTCAAAATATTGTATAGAAGCAAGCTGGGAAAGTTCTCCTATGAGTTTGTCTCTTTGATCTCTCAGATCGTTTGCAGTGTGCTTTCCTGCTTCCTGAGCAGTGATCTGCATATTTAAGTCTGCTATCTCTTTAGCAATTTCGTTTATTCTATCAACTATGGTTTTAAGTTTTAGTCCTATCTGATTTACAAGATCATTTAATCCTTCAAACTTGGTTTTCATTGCTTCTGCAATGAGCTTTCCGTTTTCAACTACCTGAGCTCTTGCAGAGAGGTTTTCAGGATAATTTGCAAGATTCTGCCATGCCTTCCAGAAGTCCTGCAAAACCTGGGAAAGCCCGCTTTCCTGAGTTTCGTTAAAAAGACTCTCAAGTATCGTCATTCCAGATTCTTCTGCAGAAAAAAGTCCGTATTCTGTTTTTTTAAGATTTATGTTTCTTTCAAGAAAATTGTCAAAGTAACGTTTTATAGTTTCTATTTTCACTCCACTACCTATTACTCCTTCTGCAGTGGGAGTAGGAGGGTATGTGGTTTGAACAACTTTCTGTCTGCAATAATATTCATTGTTTACATTAGAGATGTTATGGCTTATTACCTGAGTCGCGGTCTGAAAGGCAAGAAGTGCGTTTTTAGCTATGTTTAAAGCTGAACTTAAACCACCCATTTTTTATCCTTTAAACTGCTTTTGAAAGGATTCTGGGTCTGGAAGAGGTGCTGTTTTTACCATAGGTTTCTTTTTGAGAAGCAAGTTGGGTGAGAAAATCGTAGGCTTCCTGAACAAAATTTAACCCAGCTTCAATTATTCTTTTATTTCTTTCATTTATGGCAACTATTTCTTTAAGAAGTTTTTCTTCTTCAGGAGTAAGCTTTTTGTTTTTAAGATAATCAACAAGTCTTGCTTTATAGGATGCCCATTTTAAAATTTCTTCAATTGCACCATTAATAAGTGCACTCTTTTCTTCTTCCAGAACTTTTTTCAATTCAAGAAGCTCTTTGCTCACCATTTTTATACCCTCCTCTTATTTTCTATTCGGATGATTTTTCAAATTTTTAAAATACGGAGATTTAAGAAGCTGTTTATAAAGATAATCTCCAAGGCTTCCGGGCTTTCCTGAAATCCTTCTTGCTATTTCCTGGTAAAGCCAGTCTTTATAAAACTTCATCTCAAGACTCTCCGGGAAAAAATTGCTTTTTATTATTGTTCTATCAAATCCTTTGAAAATTTCATGCCAGATTAAAGACTCAAATTCTGCAGTTGCTTTTTTTAAAGCCTTTTTTGGGTCCTTTTTCTCAAGATTTATTATGCTATGCAGATTCGTGTAAAAAATTACCGTGTCTTTCATTTTTCTGACACCTCTTTTCTGTCAAAAATTTGACTAAATTATTATAAGTTCTGCATGAAGAGCTCCAGCAGCTTTAATAGCCTGAAGAATAGCAATAAGATCCCTTGCAGTTGCACCAACAGCATTCAAAGCTCTTACAAGTTCTCCAAGGGTTGCTCCTTCCTCAAGAATAACTATTTTTGCTTTTTGTTCTTTGGCTTTTACCTGGGTTTGAACCCCACCTGCTGTTACTCCATAAGAAAAAGGATAGGGCTGATAAACAACCGGAGTTTCTCTTATTTCAACACTGAGGTTTCCATGAGCAACAGCAACTTTTGAAATTCTTACATTCTTCCCTATTATAACAGTGCCTGTTTTTTCATCTATCACTACTCTTGCAGGTGTATCAGGAATAACAGAAAGATTTCCTATTTCAGCAAGAAGCTGAACAACCCTGCCTTTATATTGAGGAGGAACTTTAACCTCCACACTTCTTGGATCTATTGCTTTTGCATAATTACCTCTCAAATAAGAATTTATGGAGTCAACTATTCTTGAAACCGTATTAAAATCTTCGTCTCTAAGAGAAAGAATTACTTTGTCAAGGGCATTCAAATTTTCCATTGGAACTTCTCTTTCAACGATAGCACCACCTGGTATTTTCCCTACTGTTGGATGATTAACCTGAGTTTGAGCACCACCTCCACCTGCAGCAAATCCACCTATGGAAACAGGTCCCTGAGCAAGGGCATAGACTTTGCCATCAGGTCCTCTGAGTGGAGTTAAAAGAAGAGTTCCTCCCTGAAGACTTTTTGCATCTCCTATTGCAGAAACCTCTACATCTATTCTCTGCCCGGGTTTTACAAAAGGAGGAAGATAAGCTGTAACAAGCACTGCTGCAACATTTTTAAGTTTAACCTGATCCTTTGGAACGGTTATTCCAAATCTTTCAAGCATATTTACCACAGATTGAACAGTAAACTTGGTCTGGTCCCCATCTCCTGTTTGCTTAAGTCCGACAACAAGCCCGTATCCAACGAGGAAATTTCCTCTGACCCCTTCTACATCAACTATGTCCTTTATCCTTACTCCTGAAGCACTGTTTACGAGAATGCACAGAAGTAAAATAAAAATTCCAAAAACATTTACCAATTTTTTATTTTTAGACTCCATAAAAGGCTCACCCCCCTTATATAAAAATAAATTTAACTAAAAGGGCCAGAGAAGATGCAGGAGTCTTGTAATAAATCCAGGTCCACTTGCAACCTCACTGCTTGGTCCTTTTCCACTGTATTCTATGTAAGCATCTGAAATCTGGGTTGAAAGAACGGTATTATCTGCAGCTATGTCCTCAGGTCTGATCACTCCTGTTATGGCTATGTATTCAAGATCTTTATCTCTTTTTAAAGTTCTAACTCCTCTTATTATAAGATTTCCATTTGGTAAGACTTTAACGACTCTTGCACTTATCGTTGCTACTATTTTACTTTGTCTTGAGATATTACCTTGTCCGGATGTTGAAGATGAAAAGTTCGTGTTAAAGAGACTGCTTGGTTGAGCATTTTTAAAGATTTTGCTTATTCTGTTTTCAAGACCAAGAAGTGCTGAAATACCTGCTGAAAGAGAACTGCTTTTTGAAGTTGACTCTTTTACAGTGTCAGAACTTTGATAATTTTCTACTATTTTAATAGTAACAATATCTCCCACTCTTCTTGCTTTGTGATCTGTAAAACTAAAGTATTCACCGTTTTCTCTATATAAAGATCCTTTAGTTAAAGCACGAGGTTCTGGGACGAAAACTTTTACTTTTGGAAGGGGAGGGGGAGGCGGAGGGGTCTTGGGATTATACTCCCAGCACCCCATAAAAAAAAATCCCATCACAAAAACCAGCCCCAGCATCCCAAATTTATTTTCAAATCTCAATCTCATTTTAAAAACTCACCTCCACTTCTTTTGAAGAAATAACTCTTCCCCAGACTATCTTTTTACTGCTTATGTTTCTAACCCTTATGTATTCCCCCTTTTTTCCGTCCTGAAGAGCTATTCCCTTTGCCCTTACTATAAAGTTCTTCCCTACAGCTACTATGTAAACCTGCTGATGTCTTTTAATAAGAGTAGGTGGTGCTATGTAAGTCATTCTTAAGATGGTTCCTGCTTTTAAACTAATTTTTAGCTCTTTTCCGATTACTTCCTGAGGAGAGGTAATCACATCCTGCGGAAGACATGAAATAAGCATCTTTTCAATGGTGATATTTTTTTTCTTTATCACTTTTCCTTCTTGCAAATTCTCTTTAAGCATTACAACAGGAACTCTGGCATCAACATATCCCCATGCCCTTAAAACTCCGATTCTTTCCCCTCTAAGATAAAATTTTATAAGTGCCATATTTGTTCCTATTTTTGGAACAGAAAGAAACTCAATCCTTGGTATTGCTTTTTTAGAAATTTTGAAATCTTCTGGTTCTACATTAAATCTTTTTAAAACAAGCTCTCCTTTAAGCCATTCAAGTTCTTTTTTTAAGTTTTTTAAGAAAATATTTCTAACATCTTCAAAAGTGTAAAATTTTTGCGGTAAACTGCGTGAAAAAGATATTTTTATGTTTAGTGTGATCAAAAACGGGAATAGTGTGCTTAAAATTAAAAATTCAATTAAAACTTTTTTAAGCATGGCTAAAGTCCTTTTTAAGTTTATCTCTTAAGGTTGTTTGCTATGTCAAGAA
>CAZWTB010000055.1:0-3276 GCA_964636875.1 uncultured Thermodesulfatator sp. | reverse complement strand
CTTTTAAAGCTTTTTCTTTTTGAGTCATCTAAAAATCTCCTCCTTTTATTTAAATAACTTTAAAAATTTTTTAATCTCCAATGGGCAGGGTTAAAATAGGTGAAGTTCCTTTTCCTTTAGAAGCTTCCAGAGCAAAAAGTTGTTGAAGTAAAATAAAAGTGGATTTAGTAGAAATATCGCTATCTTTTATATAAAACCAGTGCCCCCTGAATTTTATTGCTATATTTGCATCTTCTGGTAATTTTTCTGCTTCGTAAATATTAAAAATATCTCCCAGCACTTTTTTCCAGGAAAAAATTTTTCCGTTTTTATATTCAGTAACAGCAACTCTTCCAGATTTAATATCACTTTCAGGAATTTGCACTCCTTGAGCAAGATAAAAAAGAACTCCTATAAGGGATCTGGTTTCAATCTGAATAACCGAAGGACTTCTTTTTATTTCCATTCCTACTACAGGATAATACCGAGCTTCTTTCAATCCAAGCATTTTTTTTACTTCTCTAACAGGAGTGGAATTTCCATAAAAAATAAAGACAGGAATTGTTTGGTTATTTTTTATTATGTAGGTAAATTTTATTTCTCCTCTTTTTCTAAGAAGTTCAAGTTTTTTTGTAAGTTCAAGGAATTTTTTATACTTGGGAGGTTCAGAAGGAGTTGGTCCTGATGCTGTTGGAGCATTTGGTATTCCATTTATGTTCTGCACGCACAACCTCAAGACTCTATCAACCCTCCATCCAGAATTTAAAAGTAAAATTAAATGATCTATTGGAATAGGAGAAAGCAGTCTTCTTGCGAATTTTTCTCCCTGAAGAGGTGTAAAAGTAAAGGTTGGTCTTTCTGCATAGGAAAACCCCAAACCGACACCGTATGATTCTGAATTTCTCTGAAATTGAGCACTTGCAGAAAGATCTCCTGAAAAAGAATATTGACTGGAAATACTGCTTACTTCTAAAAATATAGGATTTTCTCCATATCTCAATCTTACAAGGTTAAGAAGCATCTGTTCACCAACTGCATGTTGAAGTGCGTAGTTAAAAGAAAGAGAAGATTCTTTTAAAGACTTGCTTGCTATTCCTGAACATCCTGTAAACATTAAAAGGAGAAAAAAAAGCACGAGAAATTTTTTGATTTTCATAATTTTTCTCCTGCAGGAAAGATATTTATCGTAAGAATTTTAAATAATTTTTTAAAAAACGCAAGGCATCCCAAACTTTATTCACAGAGGAAGTTAATAGAAAATTGTAACTGTTATAAATAAATTAGTTAATATTGCTAAAAAGTGATTTTTAAATCTTTGGAATCTTTTTCAAATTCTCAGCAGAGTGAATTAAATAAGTCCTTTCTTTCCCCGAGGAATAGCAGAAAATTAATAAAAAAAACTTGTATTTATCCTCCTAACATTAAAAGTGTCCAAAAAAATGGGGGCATCTTACAACAACTCTACATAACTAATTCTTCAACTGTTTATTTTTGTTATTTTCTATTCTATGTTCAAAAACTCCATACCCTAAAGTAGTTTTTGCTCCGATGCCATAATTTGTAAGGGCTTCTTTTAACCATTTTTTTGCAATTTTTAATAAATCCTCTTTTTCTCCTGCAGAAACAAGCTTGCTTTTCACACCAAGATAAAATATAAATCTGGCATTTTCTAATACCAGAAAGAAGATGGGCACTGGATTATAATAATCTGCTGGAGGTTTTTTATCAGTATAGTAAGGTCCATAATGAGGGTTCATAATGTCGTATTTAATTTCAAAATTTTCAGGAAATGAGTCAAAAAAGATAATACAACCCTGTCTCTCTTGAGTGCCAAAGATGAGCTGAAAGGTTCGTAATTCAGTTTGTTTAGCTTCTAAGGATTTATAAAGTTGTTCGGAAAATTTAATTTTTTTATCTTTATCTTCTGGATTATTTACTTCGAAGTTTTTAACTTCTTTCCATTCGGGAAATTTGTTTATTAAATCAAATCTTTCTAAAAATTTTTCTAACAAAGCTACCCGTTCATAATAGTCATCTGGATCTGCTAATTGTTCTGCCATACAAAGTATTCTATAACTTCTGGTAACACCTTTAATTGCACTTCCTGGAAGATAAGGAATGCCATAAATATGATGTAAAGTTATAGAAGTTTCATAAACTGAGGAAGAGCCTAAGCCAATAGTAAGACGCCAGGAAAGGGTAAAAGGAAGCGGATCTTTAGTAATTTTTTTTATAGAATCTTGGTATTTTTTAACGAATTGGTTGGTGATTTTTTGAAGTTTTTTTATCCATGTTTCATACTTGTTTTTATCTGAAAGTTCTTCCAATTTTTTGATCACTTCAAGTTGACCACTTTTTTTCCTGTGAAATTGAACAAGTTTATTCAATAAAAGAGCAAAATTTTCTATTCTTTCTCTGGGAAATTTATACAAAATATCTGAGGTATCCTGTGGGAGATAATAAAAATTTTTCATTTCTTTTCTTCCTCCTCAATTAATCCTTCAGCAAAGCGCCTCAGCCAGTTTAAAAAAGCAAGGACTTCTATAGTAAGAGCACGATAGGTAGAAGAATCTAATGAAACAACTTTCTCTACCAATGTTTTAAAGTCAGCATCTTCCTCTAAGGAGATAAAGTTAACAGGACACACTTTTAACCATTTTGTAATTTGTTCGCCAATATAAGAATATGTATCTTTTTTACTAAACATAAATGCAAAAGTTGCTCCCAATCCATTTGTTTTTATATATTCTGGAATTTTTTTTACATAGGATCTATATTCCTTGAGCTTCTTTTTATCATTTTCATCTTTCCAATGTTGAACCGCTTCATTAACACACTCCCATGCAAATTTTGCTCTGCCACTTTCAATGCCCTGAATTTTTATTTCTTCTGCCATCATTAATCCTCCCAATATTTAATCCTTACAATACCCTTGCCAATAGTAGCATCTCCACCTATTTGCATTATCTCTGGTATACCAGCTTTAAAAAATTCAAGCACAAGTTCGGCTTCATCTTTTTCATTTTGATTGAAAATACCTTTTTCTTCGGGTTTTTCTTTAAATATAGGTGAAGCAAGAGCTAAGGAATAAAGAAGGGTTTCGGCAGGGAGAAATTCTTCAGTAAAAAGTGCGCCTGTTTCCACTGTGCCTGTCGCATTACTTATTTTTATACGAGTAACAACTTCAGTGGATAAATGCACAAAATCTTTAAAGTCATCATCTGAAAGCACAACTATTTTTTGCGGGATTTCGTTAATTCCCGTTTTTTCAGCAAGCCACTCAGCAAATAGCTTTAA
>CAZWTB010000054.1:0-12917 GCA_964636875.1 uncultured Thermodesulfatator sp. | reverse complement strand
AGCCCTATTTTTTTGTTTTTTGTAATGGAAAGAGCTTTTTTTAAAGAGGGCGTAACCACTTCAAAAAAAGGAACCTCTGGGAATTCTTTTTTTAACACATCCATCGCAGTGCTTGAAACAGTATGACAGGCAACCACTATTAATTTTGCTCCTTTTTTAAGAAGAAACTTCGTATCTTCTATGGAATAGCGTATTACTGTTTCAGGACTTTTTGTTCCGTAAGGAGTTCTTGCGGTGTCTCCAAAATAGATAATTTTGTAATCTGGTAGATGTTTTATGAGTTCTTTTACTACAGTTAGTCCACCAAGCCCAGAGTCGAAAACTCCTATCATTTACCCGGACCGAATACTTTAAAGTAGTGATCAAGACTTGCTGAAAAAGCTGTTAAAACTGCAAGCCAGATAGCAACTTTTATAAACTTTTCTCTTGTTAAAGACTTTTTGTTTATTTTAACGCTTATACCGTTAAAGAGAAGGGTGGTTCCAAGACCATAAAGCACGCTTCCAAAAAAAATCTTGCAGGTTTCTATAATAGTTTTTCCAAAATGCGCAGGATATATCCTTAAACTTAAAAGAACAAGCAAAGCAAAAGGTAAAAGCCACTTTGGTTTTAAAACCTCTTTAAAACTCACTTTTTTATCCTCAGGTTAACTTTTTCGAGAAGCCCCTGTTTAAAAAAAATTCTGGTTCCTTTACCTTCGCAAACTTTTCTAAAAAGAAATTCTGAATTTTTAACAATGCTTCCGCAAAGCCATGTAATTGGAGTAAATTTAAAAACTTCTGGATTTAAAGGAACACTTGGTCCCATAAGCAAGACTTCTCTTACATCTTCTACCTTTTTTAAGATTAAGTCAAGGGTTTTGTCAACAAGGGTTGCTCCTGTTATTATAACAAGTTTTACTTTTTTAGCTATCTCAGAAATGGTATATTCTTTTTCCATCCAGTCTTTTCCAATAATCCACACTCTTTTTACTCTACCTTCAAGTTTTTTTAATATGCTTTCAAAATATCCTATCATTAAAACTTCATCTTTGGAAGTCAGTTCTATTTGAGAAAATACATCACCTGAAACAGCATCTTTCCAGAGAGTTTTTTTATTTGAAAAAATAGCATTTATAGTTGCAAGTCCAACAGCACTTTCAAGAAGATTTGGAGATAGATAATTTTTAATCAACAAATCTGCAGGAGCTTTCCAGAAATTGAGATCTTCATCTATTCCACAGGTTGTTTTAAGCTCTTCAACAGGAGTGTAAGCAAGCCCTGTTCCTCCTCCTCTTTCTATTTCAACAAAAGTATAACATATACCAACACACACCCTTTTAGTCCTTTTGGCTCTTGCAAGAGGCTGTGCTTTTTCTACAAGGGTTTTGTATATATTCATAATTGCCTCAATCAGGATAAAACTTTTCAGTGAATTCTGAATACTTTTTCCAGAATTTTTTCTGCAACTTTTGTTAAAAGTGGTTCTTTTTCTTCCTGAAAAACTTCAGGTAATGATTCTACCTCGGCGAATTCTTTAAGAACCGGCACCTCAAAAAGCAGGGGTAATTTTTCTTCCTTTAAAAATTCTTCGAAAGAAGAAGTAGTTCCAAAAAAATCAGCCATATTTTTTACCACTCCTAAAATTGGCACTTTATTTTCTTTAAGGATTCTCAAAGTTCTTTTGGCATCAGAAATTGCGAGTTGATGAGGGGTGGCAACGAGGATAAAACCATCCGGAACAAGAACATCGAGCATAGTTAAAAATATGTCCCCTGTTCCTGGAGGAAGATCAAGAATTAAAAAATCAAGAGGACCCCATTTAACTTTTTTTACAAGCTCCTGAAGCAGTTTGGAAGCAAGAAGTCCTCTCATAAAAATAGGCTCTTTTTCCGGGACCATCAGGGCTATACTCATTATTTTAATACCCTCTGCAACCACAGGTTTTATCTCACCAAATTCTACAAAAGGTGGCTGATCTTTAATCCCAAACACAAGACTTGCATTGGGACCATAAAAATCGAGATCAAAAATACCAACAGAATATCCTTCTCTTTTTAAAGCCAGAGAAATTATTGCAGAAACCGTGGTTTTCCCTACTCCTCCTTTTCCACTTCCCACAGCTATAACAAATCTAACATCTTTAAGACCTGTATGTTTTTTAAATTCCTTTTGAAATTCTTTTAAGGATGGGCAAGCTTCTTTTCCCGGATTTTTTTCTTTCACTCCTTCCCCCACTTTTTAAAAATTCGTGCCTCTAATTTATATCACTTTTTTTCCACTTTAGCAAGCTCTTCCATTTATTTTTATTTTATTTTAAATACTTTCCTTTCTAAACCACTCCGCCAAATTTGGGTAAATTTTAATGTTATGGTTAAAATTAAACAAAAAAGGATAAACACTTAAAAACTCCTACTTCTTCCTTTTTACTACCAGTGAAAAAAATGTTGTGAGAAAAAATAAAAGAACTGACAATGATTTATAAGACTTACGGAGAGCTTTTGAGGAGAGAAGGATTTAAAGTGAATCACAGGAGAGTATATCGGATCTGGAAGGAAAGGATTTAATAGATATGCGTTTTTTAAAAGCAGAAAAAAGCATTTAATCCTCAGGGAGGGCATCTTAAATTAAATCAATTAGTCTTGAGTTTATTTTAAAATAATGTTAAAATGTTTTCAAATAAGATCTCTTAAAAGGAGGAACAACATGAAATTGAGAAAACTTTTCTTATTATTTATAATTTTAATAATATCAATAATCGGGGTTTCATGTAATCAGAGCACAAATTCCTCTCAAACCACTGAAAGTTCTATTTCTTCTCAAGTCAGAAAATTAAAAACTATTACTTTAAAATTAAACTATCCTCCCAAAAAAGTCCTTAGAGACGAAGACGATGACGATGACGATATTTCTTTTGATGTAGTGGTCTGGATAAATGCTGTAGATTTCCTCAAACCTCTTACCTACACTTTTTCAGACCTTTCTTCAGGAAGCAACACCATAAAATTTGGTGTTCCCTATGGAGAAGACAGACTGATAGAGGTTGCGATTTATCAAAATAATGGAATTAGATATCCAGTTTATTATGGAACTACTGTGGTGGATGTAGATGAAAATACTTCTGAAGTTTCTATTAATTTAAACCAGAGCTTTGCTGGAACCGTGGATAATGCTACTTATCCTCAGGTAAAAGTTTATAAACTTTTTGCAAATGGTGAAGAGGAAGTTCCTGAAAATGTAGTTTCTTCTATTCTGTCTTCTAAATACTTTTTTGAAATGAGTAAATATTATTCCACATTCTCCAATCTTTATCCTATTGTTTTTAACGGCACTCTGCCTGTAAAGGATTTGTGGAGCTTTACTATAAATAAAGTATCAAATTATGAAAATTTAAATACAGCTCTAAATATCTTTAATAACCTTTCACAACCTTCTTTTGAATATAAGTTTTATCTTCCTTTTTCTTTTTATAGCAACTATACTCAATTTATTTATGAATATTCCTTATCTGGACCATTTGGTCACTCCTATCCCGACATTCTTCCGGTTATGGAAACAGGGAATACATCTGGACTATATTACTTTTACAATCTATCTCAAAATAATGTATTACAAAAATGGGAAATAAATGCAACAGGTGACATCCCAGAAGCTAATTTATTAAGTGATATTGAAACAGTAATTTCTTTTAATCTTCTTAATGCAACAAGATTTGAAAATACTCCTTATATTCTCTGGAGAGAAAGTAATGGTTACTTTGTTCCTTATCCTCTAACCCTTCCTCATGTTTCTACATTTTCTAAAAATCAAAATTTAACATTTACAGTTAATTCAAATTTTACAGAAGTAAGTATTTGGCAGGGAGATATTAATTCCACTCAGAATACCACTAATTTTAACATTGTTTATGACCTTTATACTTACAATATACCTTTAAACTCTACAGTAAATGGAAGTAATTTTACTCCCAGTATAAATACTTTAACAATCTCTTTTCAATCACAACAACCTATATATATAGCTTATGGAGAAGTTTTCTATAACAAAAGTTCTGTTTTTTCCAGATTAAAAAACAGATGGGGGGATTACTTTACTCAATATTTCTTTTCCAGAAACGCTTATAAAAAACCTTCTATTAGTGGTTTAAACATTTCATGGGACGATGCCTCTGTAAGTGCCATAATTGGAATAGCGAATCCTTTAAATACTGGCAACATGACTATTGCTTATAATAATTTGCCGGATACTTCTCAGGTAAACATAAGACTTCTCACAGCAGAAGGGAATCTTTATGAAATAAAGAAAACAATAGAAGATCTAAAAGATAATAACACAGTTGTTGTTCCTGATGCAAATTTTAATGCAACCCTCTCTCAGAGCAATTCTGGTTTCTTTTCAACCCATGTATTAAAAATAACTACTTCAGGAAATAATGCCACCCTTATAAAATATTGCGACATTACAAAAGTGAATCAACTTCCTTCAGAACTAAGTGATTCTTCAATTCCTTTTTATTTCTTAAAAGAGTTTCTCTTTGAAAATGGAGCATATGTAGAAGGTGTATACAAAAAAGTCGATCTAAAACGCTTAAAAGCATTTCCTATTTTTATAAGTTCTTCTGAAGAAGGACTTATTATTACCTGTTATTCTGAAGATGAAAATTTTAAAGTTACTCAAATTTATAAGGCTATGCAGGAAGGAACTTATTATACTCTGAAAAAAATTTCTTTTCCAGTAAAGCTGGCTAACTCCAGCAATCCTACCAATTTTTACTTTTCTTCTACCTCGGGAGATTTGATTGTGATGCTTTATCCTGAAATAGATTATCAGGAGAACAATCCTGGATTACTCTTTGCCTGGAGAAAACAGGAAAATGGCTATGCCAAATGGCAAATTCTCTATTCAGCAGGAGCAGAATACTCTACTTCAATAAGTCCTTTCTTTTATTACGGGCAGGGAAATTACACTCTTTATGTGGTAGATTACAAAGCTAAAAATTCTTACACCACAAATCTTGAGGTAAGTATATTGCCTCAAGAAACATACAATTCTACTTATTCTACTCTTACATGGAATGCTACATTATTTACAAATTGCACCACTCTTCAAGTTTACGCAGAAAACAGTGACAATACATGGACTTTCATAAAGTCGGTTTATAATAGTGGTAGCACTTATATAAATCCAGGTTATAATTACATCCTTACCTGTCTTTATTCTACAACAGATGGATATGAGCTGAAGTTTCAGAAATTTATACCTGTGCCTTAAATTTTTACTTTGTTTTAGCAGTAAAAACACCGTCCCACTTTTCTGGAGGAGCTTTTAAAAGCTCCTCGCACCTTTTTAACATTATACATGCTGGAGGAAAACTTTTTATTAAGTTGAACTTTTCCATAGCCTCTGCAAAATTTCCCTCCCTGTAGTCCTTTAAAGCACTTTCATAAATCTCCTTCGTCTTCTCACTTTCCTCGCTTTTTTCAAGAATTGTAAATATTCTAACAGGCTGTTCCTTACCCTTAACCCTTACGAAGTCCACATCAACAGCTATAAAAGGAAGTTCGTTAAAGTTTACTTTCTCGTAAGTAAATTCTGAAAATAGAAGATTTGTTTGATAAATCTTATTAAGTCCCTCGAGTCTTGAGGCAAGGTTTACTGTGTCTCCAATTGCAGTGTAGTCAAACCTTTTTTCAGAACCCATGTTCCCAACTACCACATCTCCTGTATTTATACCGATTCCAATGTTCAGTCTAAAGCCGTATTTTTTTATAAAAAACTGATTTATTTCTTCAAGCTTAATGAGCATCTGATAGCCTGTATAAAGAGCTTTTTTGGGATGATCTTCTACATCAAGAGGAGCATTCCAGAGCGCCATAATTGCATCTCCTATGTATTTGTCAAGGGTTCCCTCATTTTTTAAAATAATTTCTGTCATGGGTGTTAAATAGTGATTTAAAAGTTCTACCAGAACCTCTGGTTTGAGTTTTTCAGAAAGAGAGGTAAAACCTCTTATATCAGAAAATAAAACTGTAACCTCTTTTTTTTCTCCACCGAGTTTTAATCTTGAGGGATCTTTTATAATTACATCAAGAAGTTTTTCAGAAAGATAAGTCCCGAATGCAGACTTTAAAAAGCGCGCCTGCTGGGATTTTACAAGAGATGTATAGGTTTCAATGAGAAGTCCGAGTATAGCAAGGTTAAACACAGGAAAAAACAGATCGAGCTTAACACAGTAAAACCTGTAAAGGAAAATACCTGTAAAAATGTTAAAAAAAGCAAAACCCGCGTAACTAAAAATTCTGTAGTAAGATGTTTCTATAAATTTATAATTTAAAAGTATCCAGATCAGGGAAAAAAAGATGAACATTACATCGAGTATTCTTGAAGAGGCGAGTATTTCGTTGTTAAGAAAGTTAGAAATAAAGGTTAAATGCAGGAGTGGACCCGGGATCTGTCCTATGGGTGTTGCCCTGATATCTGTCACACCAGCTTCAGAAATACCTACTATTACAATTTTATTTTTAAAAACTTCGGGAGATATTTTACCTTTGTAAAGATCCACAAAAGAAATCATATGTTTTCTATATTTTTCAAATTTATAAAAATTAAGAGGGATCATATGAGTATCGTCTATAAAGACTCTTTTTTTACCTATGTAAAGTTCACCTTTATCAGAAATCCACGCTTCTTTTTTTAAGAATACTCTGAGAGCCTGAATTCCTATGGATGGATAGAAATCTCCCTGATAAACGAATCCCACAGGATAATGTCGAAAAATGTTATCTTTATCTGCATAAGCATTAAAGGTTCCCACCAGAAGGCAGCTTTCTGTAACAGGATAAATGTTAGGTTCTATATATTTAGCTGTTGGGAAAGGTAAAATTTCAGGAACTCTCAAAAGAGCTGAATCACTCATAATATCCACTATTTCTGGAGATATTTTTTGAGTTGAAACAAGACGAACAAAAAAACCGCATACCACATTCCCCAGAGAAGAAATTGTATTTGCAAGAGAAAGATCAGCCTGTCTGGAAGTGTTTTCTGAAAATACCATATCAAGAACTACAACTCTGGCTTTCTTCAATTTTGCAAGACCTTTTGCCAGGACCCTTCTATCCCAGGGCCATCTTCCAAAGTAATTCACACTCTTTTCATCAACAACCACAAGAACCACATTTTTATTTATATTTCGTGCATTAAATCTAAAGTATAGATCCGAAGTCCTGAGAGATAGAGAATAAAAAGGTTCTATCCTTTTTAATTTAAAAAAAATTATTACAAAAGTTATAACAAACAGGCTGAGTATAAAAAAATATTTATGTTTTTCTTTTATTAATTTTCCAAACATTTTTCGAGAAAATTTATTCTAAAATCTATTATTATTTTCTGGAAGTTTTTATTAAACAGAGGATTTTCTTTAAAATAAAAAAGATGAGAATAACAGAAACAGTCAGAAGCTCCAAAGTATCTTATTCCTTCTGAAATTTTACCAAGTCTGTTTGCAATTTCACATTCTATTTTTTTATCCGTTCTCACAGGAATTATCTGGAAAATAGAAATGTGCTCCCTGATATAATCTATATGCCATCTTTTTTTCTTTTTCTTTTTCTTATGTCTTGCTATTCTTTTAGAAAGATTATTTAAAGCAGAACCTACATATACATAATATCCCCTTTTAAAAAATAAATTTCCAAGTTTTCCTACAGATATATTCTGATCTTTTTCTGCTTTTAAAATTAAAAGATAGGCTCCTTTATCTTTTACATTTTTTAAAAACTTATAAGGAATGGGAACCTCTTTTACATCCTGTATTTCAGAAAAATTTTTATCCCACTTCAAGGCAATTGCTCTGAGTTCAACAGTTTTGGATACTTTCATAAAGGTCTGAAAGAAGTCATAATCTATATGATATGCAGGCAAGAAGTATTTTATTTGAGGATTCATTATAACGAAGAGAACAGAAGTTCTATAACCCTTTTGAGTGAGTTTTTCAAGTTCCAGAAGGTGTTTGCTTCCTCTTTGAGTAACAGCATCAGGGAACATAGCTATTTTATTTCCAAAGAGGGTGCAGGTTTTTACCTCAACTATCATTTTTTCTGTTTCACTTTTTAAGTATAAATCAAATCTGGAGTTAAGAAACTTTTTTTCCATTTTTTCTGGATAAAAATTTTGCCAGAAAGGAAGTTTTTTATGTTTTATAAGATAATAAATTATGTGGTTGGTAAGATGTGTATGTAGGAGGACAGGGATGTTATTTTTAAAGCCTGCAAGAACTGTATAGGGAATTTTTTTGTTTTTATTGGGGATTAATAAAAGTTTTTCCTTTGGAATTAAAATTTCCCAGAGTCTTCCGGGATTGGGTAAATAGGCTTTATAATACCTGTTATTAATTTTCACTTGGACAACGAAACGATTTAATCTTTGTATAAAAATTGCCTGTATTTTGGGGAAATGAAAAGGATAGGTTATCATTTTTTAAAGTATTTTTAAATAATTCATATTATATTCCGATAATTGACAAAAACAAGGTCTTGACTTTTTTGGAGATTATATATATAATAATAAAAAAACAGAACAGAAGGAACAAGAGCTTGACATTTAAAAAGAATATATTAAAGATTATAACAAAAAAAAATCTAAAAAGGAGGTGTTCCTATGCCTACAGTAGAGTACAAAGGAAAGGTGTTTGAAGTTGACGAAGACGGGTTCTTACAGGGTGGACTTGATGCATGGTGTCAGGAATGGGTTGAGTATGTAAAAGAGCAGGAAGGTATTCAGGAACTTACTGAAGAACACTGGAAGGTTATTAATGTTTTACAGGATTATTACAGAAAGAACGGTGTTGCTCCAATGGTAAGAATTCTTTCTAAGGTAACTGGATTTCCTCTCAAGAAGATTTATGAGCTCTTTCCTTCTGGTCCTGGAAAGGGTGCATGTAAAATGGCAGGACTTCCCAAGCCAACTGGTTGTGTGTAATTAAAAATACTGAGAGGCGGGGCTTTTGCCCCTCGCCTCTTTTTGTTTTTATCTGCTTTTTTGAAGTGAAAAGGTGGTTTATTTGGTTAATTTTATTTTTTGTTTTTAATAATTATCTCTGGGCTTTTAAATTAGATATAAATTCTGCTACAGTTAAAGATCTTGAAAAACTTCCAGGGATTGGTCCGGTTTTAGCTAAAAGAATAATAGAATATAGAAAAAAGCACGGTCTTTTTAAAAATCTACAGGAACTATTAAATATTAAAGGAATCGGTATTAAAAAATTTAATCTTTTAAAAAACTACCTGGAAATATCAGAAAACCAGGGAAAAGGAAATTTCTCTACCCAAAATAACTTCCCTATTTATTATTATATCGATGAAAATGGTATTTATCACTTTACTCACTTTCCAGAACTTGTTCCTGAAAAATATAAAAAAAATTTAAAACATTTTAAATAACAACTTTATTCTACAAAAGCATATCCTATGATTTGTTCTTCATAAAATAAAGGCTTGAGTTTTTTAGTATAAGGATATTCTTCTGCTTCATTTTTACTTACAAAACACATACTTATAACATTAAACTCTGTATCGTAAACCACGACCTTGTGAAAAAAATTTCTAAGAACCTCAAAATAATGCATTAAAATAGAATTATAATGATCTTCAAGTTTAAATTCATTGATTAAATTTCTTACATAAATATCTCTCAAATCAATAGATTTCAAATAAAAACTGATTTTTATACCTGTTTTTTCTTCAAGTTCTTTTATGATTTTTTTTAATTCTTCTCTATCAAAAGGCTCCTGACTGGCTATTAAAAACTCATCTGCTCCTACTCTATACACTTTTTCTTCTGTAAAATAATAACATAAATTCTGATACAATTTTATAAGAAGATTATTACCTTCTTTATAACCTTTTACTATGTTATAAAAGTAAAAATTTTTAATATCCAGAAATAAAAAATTGTAAACTTCTGTTTTTCCTTTAAGATCACTAACAAGGGCTTCCAGATTTTTAGCTCCGGTAAGTGTATCCCTTAAATAATAACCTTTTCGGGCTTCTTCAACACTTTTGGGAATAAAATAAAGAGATGCTGGAGAAAATATATCTGTTTCAGAAAGTCGTTTTATTGATTTTTTTACTATATAGGGATCAAACTGGGTTCCAGAGCATACCTCAAGTTCTCTCAGAGCATCTTTTTTACTTTTAGAAGGTCTGTAAACCCTTTCACTAAGCATTGCATCGAATGCATCAGCAATGGCTATAATTCTTGCAAAAAGTGGAATATCTTCACCTTTAATACCATCCGGATAACCTTTTCCATCCCATCTTTCATGATGGTGTTTTACAGGAAGGGTAAATTCCGAAAGATCTGAAATTTTATTAATTATCTCTGCTCCTATAACAGAATGTAATTTAACTATGTTATATTCCATTTCTGATAAACTTTCAGGTTTTAAAAGGATACAATCAGGGATCCCCACTTTACCTATATCATGGAGTAACGAAGCCATCTCGAGTTTTTTTAATTCTTCAGAAGTTAAGCCAAGTGATTTTCCTATTTCAAGAGAATAAAAAGCTACTCCTTCAGAATGTCCTCTTGTGTAAACATCTTTTGCTTCTAAGGAAGAAATAAAACCTTTTATAACACTTTCCAGAGCTTTTTTCTGTGCATTAAGCCATTTTATACTGCTGAAAAGCATCAATAGTTCGTTTAACATAAAATTAATGGCAGTAAAATATATTGGATGAGGTTCTCCTTTAAAAAGAAAACTCAAAAACTGACGGGGAACCTTTCTCCCTATTAGATAATAGTCTGCAAATTCCTTTTGTATCCATTCACTATGTTTATTCTTTAGATAAGAAAATACACTTTTAGAAAAATAATAAAGCGAATCCCTGTGTCTCTTTTCTACAGCGTATATTTCCTCTTCTTCTGGATCCAAATAAGAAACTCCTATTAATTCTATATCAATAAATTGATTTATATAATTTTTTAAAGATTCGCAAATTTCTTTAAAATCTTTTTCGTCCTCCTCGTATTCAAAAAAGAATCCCTTTTCCTGCCACTTTTCTCTAAAAAATAATTGGAGTTTCGTTTCTATAAGTTTTCTAAGAATTTCAAGCTCAGATTTGAGATGAAACTTAAGATTAGTCTCTATTTTATTCTCGGGCTTGTATATTTGAAGTAAACAATTTATGTGTGTTCTTTCCTTAGTTGCTATTTCTACAGAAGGGTTATTATCTATTTTCCCGGAAATAAATACTACATTTAAAACATTATTTGTGATTTTAAGAAGACATCCTTGAGCCTCAGTCAAAGACCTGACAGAAAATACAAAATCCAATAAAAAGTTATGTAACTCTTTATCTACTTGCTCAAAATCAGTTATCTGCATTTTTTATTGCTATTTTAATGTAGCGATCTTTATTAACCTCTATTTCAAGAAGAGCTTCGATTAAATCCTCAAGGTTTATAAATTGTGTCATCTTTTTTATTAAAACATTAAATTTTTTCAAAATTTCAGGTAACTCCTGGATTTCTTTATAAGTATAAAGAAAACAGGGAATAATATTTATTTCGTTAAAAAGTGTTTTTAAAGCATTCAGTTTAACATCCGAAAAATACACTCCTACAAGAATTAAAGCCCCTCCTTTTATAACTCTTGGAATCTGATCCGGAAAAACATATGGAATTGCAGGATCTTCTCCTGCACAATCTATGACCACAGAATAATTATTCTCGGGAACCTCGTTTATAAAAGAATAGGTTTTTATACCCAGATTTTCAGCAAATTTTCTGCGATTAGGTCTTATTTCACAAAGTTCAACTTCCCATCCGTAATCTCTAAGAACAAGTGAAACAGAAAGCCCTACAGGTCCACCTCCACTTACAAGTGCTCTTTTTCCTAAATAAGCAAATTTTTCAATTATATTTTTTACTCTAAGAGCTATTAAAAATATTTCTCCAAAATGAAGCACATCCTGATCATCGAATTCTATAATGTTATTTCTGTTAACCAGTGCGTATTCTGCAAATCCTCCATTATATTTTATAATTCCATAATATCCCATTTTTTCGCAAAGATTGGGTTGATCATTTTTACAATACATACATTTTCCACATGCTACAAGGGGGGAAACAATTACTGTTTTTCCAATAAGACTCACCGGAAGATTTTTTCCTATTTCCACCACTTTGCCACCAAATTCATGCCCCGGAATTATTGGAACAGGTTCAAAAAGTTTGGGACCTCCCATAAATTCATCAATATCAGTTTGACATATACCACATGTGGTAACTTTAATAAGAACTTCTTCCTCCTTAGGAGAAGGAATGGGAATTTCTGCAAACCTGAGATTTCTTCTGTTATAATATACCCAAGCTTTCATATTTTATAACTTTTATTATAAACGATAATTTACTTCCAAGCAATAAAAAAAACTAAAAATTTCTTTTTTTTAAAAAATTTTTCTTAAATATTTAATAGTTTTCAATGTTTGACAAAACGAAATTAAAGTGATATGTTAAAGAAAAAATCTTAAGTGCGGTGATTCATGGATAAGAAAAAAAATTTAAAACAATGGGGAATTTCTCTTGAAGATATCCCCCCAGAGGGAATTACAGTGGAATTTTCTGAAATTGAAGATCTTGGAAAAGAAGTAAAAATAAAAGAAGCATTTTCTGGTTATTTCAAATTGAAAAAAATGGGAATTGAGGTAAAATTGAAGGGCTTTCTTAAAGGTAGTGTTTTTTTAGAGTGTGATAGATGCCTTTCTCCTTTTGAATATAAAATAGAACACGAATTTGACCTTAATATTAAACCTTCTGCTTCTTTAAATTTGGAAGAAGAAAGAGAATTAACAGAGGAAGACATGGAAGTTAGTTTTTACGAGGACTCTTGGATTTCTTTTTTAGATCTTTTAAAAGAGGAAATTTTGTTAAGTCTTCCTT
>CAZWTB010000053.1:0-4210 GCA_964636875.1 uncultured Thermodesulfatator sp. | reverse complement strand
TTAACAGGCACTTTAACAACTTTATACCCAACTATAAGCCTCTGCCCTGGATAAATCCTGCTTCCTCTAAGCTTATTCCACCTTTTTAATTTTTTTACACTCGTTTTATACTTTTTTGCTATCTTTAGCAAAAATTCCCCTTTTCTAACTCTATGATAAATTGGTTTTTTTACAGTTTTATACATAACAACCTCTTTATATTCTCCTTCTGATCCGTGTATAGCTGGTTTTTCAGGAAGAACCACTTTTGGTGTTCCTTTTAAAAATATTATCTTTTTTGAAATAATAATTTTTTGTCCTGGATGAATTCTACCTGTCTTAAGATGATTAAGTTCTTTTAGAAATTCTACACAGGCATTATACTTTCTGGCTATACTCTGCAGAGTTTCCCCCTTTTTTACTATATGATAGTAAATTATGACTTTTTTATCTGAATAAACTTTAACTTCTTTTTTTAACCTTCTAATATACCTCTGGAGACGAAAAGGTTTTACTTTTTTATAACCTACTATAAGCCTTTGTCCTACATAGATTTTTTCTCCTTTAAGCCTGTTCCATTTTTTGAGTTTTTTTATACTTATTCTATACTTCTTAGCTATTACAGAAAGGCACTCACCTTTTCTCACCCTGTGATAAATGGGTTTATAAACGATTTTGTAAGCGTAACTTAAAGAGGAAAATAAAAGCAAAGAGAAACACAAAAAAATAGCCACTTTATAAAAAAAATTTTTCATTTTTTGCATCAAAAAATTCTTTTTAAGAAATCTGTCTTTTTATTTCCCAGAGAAAATTTAGCGCTTCTATAGGTGTCATTTCTTCAACTTTAATTTTTTTCAGTTTTTCAATTACAGGGTGCGTGATTTCAAAAATTGGTAGCTGGGTTACTCTCTTTGTAGAAATCGTTATCTCCTTTGGGGTTTTCAAATTTTTGCTTTCTAATTTATAAAGTATTTCCTTTGCTCTGTCAACCACTTCCTTAGGAATTCCTGCAAGTTTTGCAACTTCTATTCCATAAGATTCACTTGCAGACCCTTCCACTACTTTATATAGGAAAACTATTTCGTCTTTCCATTCTTTTACAGAAACATGATAATTTTTTATTCCGGAGTAAAGTGAAGAAAGTTCTGTTAATTCAAAATAGTGAGTTGCAAGGAGGGTAAATATGTTTTTATTGTAGAGGTATTCTGCGATAGCCCAGGCAAGGGAAAGACCGTCATAGGTGCTGGTTCCTCTTCCAACTTCATCAAGAATAACAAGACTTTTTGAAGTGGCATTTTTTAAAATATGAGCGCATTCCTGCATCTCAACCATAAATGTGCTTTTTCCTCTAACGAGTTCATCCCCTGCCCCTACCCTGCTAAAAATTCTATCAAATATCCCCATTTTAACCCTGCTTGCTGGAACAAATCCCCCCATCTGAGCCATAAGCACTATAAGAGCGGTCTGTCTAAGATAGGTTGACTTTCCTCCCATGTTAGGACCTGTTATAATCAAAAGCCTTGCAGACTCTTTATTCATTTTTAAAGAATTAGGAACAAAGTTTTCTCTTCCCTGAATCTTTTCAAGAACCGGATGTCTTCCTTCTTCTATTTCAAGAACTTCCTCTTCAACGAGTTCAGGTTGAACATATTCGTTTTCAACTGCGGTTTCTGCAAGAGCTAAATAAACATCTATCTCTGCAATCGCCCTTGCACAAAGCTTAAGTTCCTCTTTGTATCTGCTCACTTCCTCTCTCAGGTTTAAAAATAACTCGTATTCAAGATTTTTTATTTTTTCTTCTGCTGAAAGAATTTTCTCTTCAAGTTCTTTAAGCTCTTTAGTTATAAACCTTTCTGTATTAGTAAGGGTCTGTTTTCTTTCAAAGTAAGAAGGAACAAGATTAAGGTAGCTCTTAGAAACCTCAAAATAATATCCAAAAACCCTGTTGTATCCTATTTTTAAAGTAGGGATTCCTGTTTTTTGTTTTTCCTTTTTCTCAAGTTCTGAAAGATAAAAAATTGCGTTTTCTTTAAGGTCAACGAGTTTTTCAAGCTCTGGATGAGCCTTTTTGTTTATAATTCCTCCTTCTTTAAGAGTTGTTGGGGGTTCTTCAACAAGCATTTCTTTAAGCTTTAAATAAAGGTCTTCAAAGGAATAAACATTTTTTAAAGTTTCTTCAAGTTTCTTGGGAAATTCAGAAATTTCCTCCTTTTTTTGATTGAAGGTTTCTCTTAAAGCGGGAAGGAAAGATAAGCCATCTCTTAAAAGCGCCATTTCTCTTGGATTAGCAAGTTTTAAACCACACCTTGCTCCAAGTCTTTCAAGATCAGGGAGCTTTTTTAAAATTTTCTTTACTTCTTCTCTTAAGCTTCTATTTTCCACAAAAAATTTTACAACCGCTTGTCTTTCAAGAATCTTTTCTTTATTTCTGAGAGGATAAAGAATCCACTCCTTGAGAAGTCTTGCTCCCATTGGAGTTGAAGTTTTGTCAAGTAGCCAGAAAAGAGAATACTTTTCGGTTCTGTCCCAGAGGTTTTTTAAAAGCTCGAGGTTTCTCTTGGTTGCTTCGTCAAGAAAGAGAAACTCTTCTGGAAAATAAAACTCCGGTTCTTCTATTTTTTCAACGAGTGCTGGCTGATAATTTTTCAGGTATTCCACTATTCCTGCACATGCAGAAAGTCCTTCTGAATATCTTTCCCACAAAAATCTATCTTTAACCAGAGCTTCCAGATTTTCTTTATTAAAGTAAATTTCTTCAACGAAACTTAAGTGAACCCTCGGAAGATTTTGTTTAAGAATCTGAGTGAGCTGTGATTTCTCAAGTTTTTTACTTAAAACTATTTCTCTGGGTTCTTTTTTTAATAGCTCAGACAAAAAGGTATCTTCTTTTAATTCTGTAAACACAAATTCTCCACAGGAGAGTTCCAGAAAAGCGAGTCCAACTTTTTTTCCAAAATAAATCCCTGCAAGATAGTTTTTTTCCTTTTCAGAAAGCCCTTCAAGTTCTATAAAAAGTCCCGGAGTGTAAATTTTTACTACTTCTCTTTTAACAAGCCCTTTTGCTGTTGCAGGGTCTTCAACCTGTTCACAGATTGCAACTTTAAATCCCATATCCACAAGTTTCTGTATGTAAAACCCGCTTTTTTCAGCAGGAATCCCGCACATCGGGGCAGTTAAATTTTTTCCTGCTTCTCTTTTGGTTAAAACAAGTCCAAGAAGAGGAGCTACTGTTTCTGCATCTTCAAAAAACATCTCGTAAAAATCTCCCAGTCTGAAAAAGAGTATAGCATCAGGATACTTACTCTTTATTTCAAAATACTGCTTAAACATCGGAGTTATCTGAACCTTTACACTTCCCCTCATAACAGCTCTTAATTACGATAAAGTTTTTTTTCTTTAATGTAAAAAAAGACTTCTTCTGGTAGCAGGTATCTTACAGACCTTCCCTTTTTTATTAAATTTCTTACAAGAGTTGCTGAAATTTCAAGTCTTGGCATTGAGTAAAAGTGTATGTAGTTTTCTGGAAACTCTTTCCAGAGTTTTTTATAAGTTTTTTTTATAAAAATTTGAGCTTCCTCTGGACTTATTTCTCCTCTTGAAACCACTATTAGCTCAGCGTAGTTTAAAATTTGAGAAGCATTCCACCAGGTTTCAATCTCTTTAAAACTGTCCCATCCCATTATAAAAAAAAACCGAAACTCAGGATAGAGTTTTTTTAAAGTTTGAAGGGTTCTTACTGTATAAGAAGGACGGATGTCTTTTTCTATATCAAGCACTTTAAAATCCGGGTTGTTTTTTACTGCAAGCTCAAGCATTTTAAGTCTATCTGAAAATTCTGCAAAAGTTTTTTTGTGAGGAGGATCCCCTGCTGGAATAAACCAGATATAATTCAGGTTAAAAACTTCTTTTACTTCTTCTGCTATTCTCAGGTGAGCAATGTGAGGGGGATCGAAAGCCCCTCCAAAAATTCCTATTTTAAGTTCGTATTTGTCCATTACCAAAGACAATAAATTTAGTAGTGGTTAATTCTTCAAGCCCCATAGGTCCGTAGGCGTGAAGTTTCGTCGTAGAAATTCCTATTTCTGCTCCGAGTCCAAGTTCTCCTCCGTCGTTAAATCTCGTTGAAGCATTAACAAGAACCACACTTGCATCAACCTCTTTTAAAAATCTCATAGCCCTTTCGTAATTTTCCGTAACAATAGCTTCTGTGTGATTACTTCCATATTTTGTA
>CAZWTB010000052.1:0-10569 GCA_964636875.1 uncultured Thermodesulfatator sp. | reverse complement strand
ATAACAGGACATCCCACACCAGGAGGTCCATCTATAACAATGTATTCCTTTTCTTCTTTTTTAGCTATATTTTTGGCAATTTCTCTGAGCTTGGTTACAAGTTTTCCTGAGTTCTCCTGAGCAATGCCGAGTCTTGCGTGGACAAAAGGTCCTTCTTCTGTTTCTGAAATATAGTAGTGCCCACAGAGCCTGTCTTTCAGAATTATCGCTTCTGAAGGACATACATAACTGCAAATCGTGCACCCTTCGCAGGAAAGAGGATCTATGTAAAAACCTCCCTCTCTTTCTTCTATTGCAGAAAACCTGCATACTTCTTTACAACTTCCGCAAGATGTGCACTTTTCTTCATCTATACTTGCTATCTTCCCACTCCAGAATTCGTATTCTTCCTTTACCTTTGGCTTTAATATGAGATGAAGATTGGCAGCATCTACATCACAATCAACTATTACCTTATTTTTTAAGTAAACAACTAAACACCCGGTAAAAAAAGTCTTCCCTGTTCCTCCTTTTCCACTTATAACAACGATTTCCTTCACACCAACCCCTTTATCTTTTCGTAAAGTTTTTTAAACTTCTCTTTGTATTCCGGCATGGCTTCCACTAAAGAAATTCCCTGAGAATAAGTTCTGGCTATACTTTCATCAAAGGGTATTCGCATAAGAATTGGGACTCCTTTTTCTCTGCAAAAATTTTCTATTATCTCGTCTTCACCAGACTTGTTTATTACTACGCCTGACGGAACTCCAAGGGCTTTAGTAACCTCGTAGGCAAGTTCAAGATCATGCAGACCAAAAGGAGTGGGTTCTGTAACCAGAATGCAAAAATCTACATCTTTTAAAGCGGATACAACCGGACACGATGTTCCTGGAGGAGCGTCTATTATCACAGGACTGTCTTCTTCAGCAAGCTCTTTTACCTCTTCTATAACCTTGGGAGCAAGAACCTCGGAAAGATTAAGCCTGCCCTCTATAAATCTTATCTTCCCTTTATCTCCAATTCTTATTTTTCCTACTTCCCTTTCACCTTCTGAAATTGCTTTTTCAGGACAAAGAAGAATACATCCTCCGCATCCGTGACAGAGATGGGGAAAAAACATAATTTCTCCTTTTCCATCTCCGAAAGCTAAAACAGAAATTGCATTATAAGCACAAATTTCTGCACAATATCTACAAAATGTGCACTTTTCGTAGTCAAACTCAGGAACAAGCGTTTTAACGGGTATCTCTTTTTTAAACTCCGGTTTTAAAAAAAGATGGTCATTTGGTTCTTCTACATCACAGTCAAGAAGTTGAATTTTTTCAAAGTCAAGACTTAAAGCTAAAGAAACTGCTACAGTGGTTTTTCCTGTTCCTCCTTTCCCACTTGCAACCGCTATTTTCATTTTAAAATACTTCCTGCCCCAACTTTTACAAATTTGTTTTTAAAGTAATTTTTAAAAAACTTTAGTGCCTCCTCTCCTGTGCAATGAGAAGGAGCGACGACTCTTACTCCGAGTTTGTCTATGTATTCTGCAATTTCTCCAAGTTCTGAAATAGTTTTATCAAGAAGATGAAGTCCTCCTGCAATTAAATAAATGTCTTTTTTTATTATTTCTTTTGCTCTTTTCAAAATATTAATAACCCCTGGATGGGCACATCCCATAATTACTGCGACACCTTTTTCTGTATTGACCACGAGTGAATTTTCTTTAACTACTCCTTCAAGCTCACCTGTAAGCCAGAGTTCTTTCGTTATTTGAAAAGGCTTTTTCCCAACTTCGATAACTTCTACTTTTGGATACTTTTTCTTTAACTCTCCTGCAAAAGAAGAACCTGCAAAAACTTTAATCTCTGGATTTAAACGAATAACTGTTTCAATACCTCCTGTGTGATCCCAATGATAGTGCGAAAGAGCAAGGTAAGGAACTCTTTTTAAATCAACTCCTGCTTTTCTTATGTTGTGAAGAAGGATGCCCGGATCAGAGCCTGTGTCAAAGAGAAGTAAAGTATTGGAAACATTGACCAGGGCACTATAACCCCATCCATTTTTGAATCCACTTTTCCCAACAAAATTATCAAAGAGTATTAAAAGTTCAAAATCCACTTCTTCATACTCCAAGCTGTTCTCTTATTTTTTCAACTATATTTTCAAATGCTTTAGCAGGGGCACTTTCTGGATAGTAAAGAATTATGGGTTTGCCTGCGTCTCCTGTTTGAACGATCTGAGGATCAAGAGGAATTTTTCCAAGAAAAGGGATACCAAATTCTTTTGCAAGTTTTTCAGCTCCTCCAGACTTAAAAACATCCACAACTTCTCCACACTTTGGACATACAAAACCACTCATGTTTTCTACTATCCCGAGAATCGGAACATTTATTTCCCTGCAAAAAGTTATTGACTTTCTAACATCAGAAAGAGCTACTTTTTGAGGAGTGGCAACTATAATAGCTCCGTCTGGTTTTTCCAGAAGATGAGTAATTGAAATTATTTCGTCTCCTGTTCCTGGTGGAGAATCCACAACCAGATAGTCAAGATTTCCCCATACCACATCTGTTAAGAACTGCTGAATTGCTCTGTGTTTAAGAGGTCCTCTCCAAATTACTGCCTGGTTCTGATCAGGTAAAAAGAATCCTATGGACATTACTTTCAAATTTTCTGAAAAACTTACCGGGAGAAGTCCTTCTTCTGTTGTGCCTGGTCTTGCTGAGTCAAGTCCAAGAAGACTCGGAATGTTTGGTCCGTGAATGTCTATGTCAAGAAGTCCAACTTTTAACTTCTTTAAAGATAACCCAACTGCTATATTTGTGGAAACAGTGCTTTTTCCAACCCCGCCTTTACCAGACAATACGAGAATTTTCTTTTTTATGTTGTATTTTAAATTCTTTTGAGATTCTGAAGTTTCCTTTTCCATCCACCTCCCTCCTTAAAGATCTTTTATTACATCCTTAACTATACCAGATTTAAAAATAACTTCCACTCCTGCTGAAGAAAGAATTCCCTGAGCACCAGGTCCTACATTCCCTGTAACAACTTTTTTTGCTCCTTTGTTTACCACAAGCTGGGCGGATTGAACCCCTGCTCCCTGAGGAGCCTCTCTATAAGGATTTTCAACTGCTTCGTATTCCATGGTATCTGTGTCTATAAAAAGAAAATACTTACACCTTCCAAATCTTGCATCAACTCTTGCATCAAGATTATCTCCATCAGCTGTTACACAAATTTTCATAACTTAAACCTCCTTTTTTAATGTTTGCAGTGTTCATGAGGATGATCACAGAGACTCTCTCCTGAAACAAGAGTTCCATTAATAAAACTTTCCAGAACCTCTTCAACCCTTCCTGTTATTCCGAGAATAACTTTAATCCCTGCACTTTCAAACATCATCTGAGCTCTTGGTCCCATGCCTCCTGCAATTATACAGTCAACCTGCTGACTTTGTAGAAACATAGGAACTATACCCGGCTGATGGGCAAATGCTCCTGGATTATCCACAATCTGCTGATTAACTATCTGACCGTTTTCAATATCAACTATAAGGAATTGAGGACATCTTCCAAAGTGCGCTGATACATAATCTCCTTCTATTGCAATAGCAAGTCGCATAAATTCCCTCCTTTTCAAAAAAATTTTCAAAAAAAAATAAAGAGACAGGGAAGGAACTCCCCCTGCCTCTTTTAACTTAAAGTTTAACCTGTTTTAGCTTTTAATTCCCCGAGTCTTTTTTCAACTGCTGAGAGCTGTTTTCTTAAAAGTTCTGCTTCTTTTTCAAGAAAGCGAGCTTCGTCTTCTTCAGTAAAGGGTTTTCCCCATTCACCGAAAAAGAACCACCATCTCCAGCCTCTGCCCCAGCCTCTACCCCAGCCTCTACACCAGCCTCTACCCCAGCCTCTTCTCCAGCCAAAGCCCCATCCAGGTCCTGGTTTTACAAAACCAGGAGAATCAAACCCGGCACAATAACCAAGACCTCTTCCACTTCTGGGTCCAAGTCCAAAAGGTCCTGTTCTATCTCCCCAGGGCATGGCTTTCACCTCCTTTTATATTATTTTTTATTCGTTTTCAAAATTATTTCCCCAGCCTCTTCTACATCTTCCCCAACCTTTATTTTGATTCCATCCCTGACCCCATCTACACTTTTTACCTGCTCCCTGACCAAAACCTCCCTGTCCATTTCTCCAGCATTGTCCCTGACCTCTTCCCTGTCCTCCCTTAAAACCACAGCCACGACCTCTTCCCCAGCCTTTTCCTCCTCCCATTCCTCTTCCATTTCCAAACATTTTAGCCTCCTTCATAATTGAAATTCAATTTCAGTCTTTATTATAAAACTCTTTTCCAAAATTTCAAGATTTGCATTCCCCCAATTTTAACAAAATTTCCAGAAAAATTTTTTATAATTCCTTACATCATTATGTAGCTTTTAGTTTATAATCTAACAATTGACAAAATAATTAAAATATTTAAAATATTTTATAAAACATACTTCCACAAAGGAGGCTGAAGATGGCTCAGAAATTTAAAATTTACAGGTGTAATAGTTGTGGAAACATGGTTATGGTGCTTAAAGAAGGACAGGGAGAGCTTGTGTGCTGTGGAAATCCTATGGAACTCCTTTCTGAAAATTCAACAGATGCCTCCCAGGAAAAACACATTCCTGTAATTGAAAAACAAGGCAAAACAATAACAGTAAAAGTAGGGAAAGTATCTCATCCCATGACTCCTGAACATCTTATTGACTGGATTGAAGTCTGGTTTGATAATAAAGAAGTCTTTATCTCCTTTCTAACTCCGGAAGACAAACCTGAAGTTTCCTTTGAAACAGAAAAAGATCCTTCTTATGCCCGGGCTTATTGTAATCTCCACGGATTGTGGAAAAGTTAAAATTTAAATCACCTGTTAAAAGATGTCCTTACTCTTAAAAAAGAAAATATTCAAAATTCTTGAAAATGAAGATTATCCACGATTTTTAAACAGCCTAAAGTCTTTTCCTCCAGAAAAAACTGTAAGTTATCTTATTGCAGGCTTTTACCACAGTAAAGAAACAATTAGATGGAAAGCCATCCTTGGGTTTGGTTATTTAACTGCTTTAATTACAAAAAACAATGCAGAACATGGAAGAATTATTATAAGAAGACTTATGTGGCTTCTTAATGAAGAATCAGGAGGGATGGCATGGGGTGTTCCTGAAGGATTTGCTGAAGCTATCTATCATTCTGAACTTCTTAAAAAAGAATATCTTCATCTATTTGTTTCTTATATCTGGAATCCAAAAGATAATCGAAAACACAAAGCGGATAATTATCTGGAATTTCCTCCTGCTCAGAGAGGAGTTATATGGGGTGTGGGAAGACTTGCAGAAAAATATAAAGATGAGTTATTTAAAAACAATGCACATATTTACACTGCTGAACACCTTTTTTCTCTGGATAAAGGTGTGGTTTTTATGTCTCTGTGGGCTCTTTTAAAACTCGATGCCCTTTTTCTTGTGGAAAAAGAAAAAATAAAAAATGTCTTAACCCCTCTTTTAAAAGAAAATTTTTCCTGTGTTATGTTCGATGGTAAAAAAATTCGCAGAGTTTTTACATCTGAAATTGCTTCAGAACTTGATGAAAAACTTAAATTTCTTCAACCTTAAAAACTCCCTGTTTCTGAGCGGTATTAAATCTCTTAAGATTTTGCCACACTATAAAGGAAACTCCCTCTAAAATCAATACCAAACCATCAAAACAGAGCCAGAACCACTTATTTTTCTCTGTAAAAGTAAAATAAAGAAGAATAGAAAAAATTCCCAGAAAACCAAAATTTAAACACGCAAAAATTTTTTCATATTTTTCAGGATTTTTCAGTATAAAAGGTATTGTTAAAAGATCTCTCAAAACTTCAAATGTTCTTTTAAGATTGTAGTGAGATTTTCCATAAATTCGTGGTCTGTCTATTACTGGAATTTCCAGAACTTCAGAATTTTTTACTCCGAAAAGCGCTGGTAAAAATCTGTGAAATCCCTTTGGAAGCTGATATTTTTTAGGTATGGGAGAAAGGTATGCTTTTAAAGAACACCCGTTATCCCTTACTCTAAGCCCGGTTATCAAACCTATAAGAAAGTTTGCTATCTTGGAAGGTAGTCTTTTAGTTAAAAAAGGAGCCTTTCTTTTTATTCTATAACCAGTCACTACCTTATACCCTTTTTCAATACCTGCAACAAGATCCTTTATATAAAAAGGATCATTCTGTCCATCACCATCCATGGAAATTATTATATCTCCCTCAGCCATCTGAAAACCAGCTGTAAGTGCAGAGGACTGACCTCTATTTCTGTCCATATTAAGAACCCTTACTCTTCTGTCTGCCTTTTTTATCTTTTTTAAAACTTCCAGAGTGCCGTCTGAACTACCATCGTTTATAAAAATTATTTCGTATTCGTAATTTTTTTCTTTCTTTAAATTTTCCAGCACCTCTCTGGCTTCCCTATAAACCACGGGTATATTGCCTTCTTCATTGTGCACAGGTATAATTAATGAAATTTTCATGACAGCCATATTTTACTTTAAAATTTTTATTTTAAAATTATAAAAAACCAAAATTCAGGCGAAAAAAATGAAAAAACTTGGACTCGTTTCTTTAACCTTTGCTTTCCTCTCTATTTTAATTCTTTCTCTTATAGAACCAATTTCCTCTTATTACGAAGCAAGAACCCTTATTGCAATAAAAACTGCATCTCACAATTTTTCCCTCTTTCTCACAGATTATCCCCATTATTTCTCCAGGATTCTTTACTTTCTTACAGGTTCGTTTTTTTATAAAATTTTTTCTTCCTTTCCCAACGGAGACATCTTTTCTCTCAGACTCCTTTCTGTAATTTCTTATTCTCTTCTTGCTATTTTTCTTACAGGATTTTATGAAAAAAACTTTCTTGAAAAATACCTTCTTGGAATTCTTATACTTTTTACCTCTTACAGATTTCTTGTTTTTGTTAATAGAATAGATGCCCTCCCTTTTTACATATTTCTTACAACAGGAGGAATATCTTCTGCCTATTTTTACCTGAAAACTCAAAAAAGAAAATTTGCAATTCTTTTTTGGAGCCTCTGTATTCTTTCCTTTTTCTCCTATGGCTGGTTTCATCTTCTTGTTATACCTGCTTTATTTCTTTCAGGAATTCTTCTCAGAGAAAAACGTGTTTTTTACCTGATTTTTAATATATATGGTATTTTTTTTGGCTCTTTTCTCTTTTCCCTGTTTTACATACTTGCTAAAAAATTTCACATAAATCTACCTCTTAACTTCATTTCCTATCACACTTTTTTTAAGTTAAATTCTGATCTAATCCTTTATTATTTTAAAAACTTATTTATAAATTATGTTCCTTATTTTCTTCTCACTGCCTTTGCATTTTTTAAGTTATTTAAAAAGAAAAAATTAGAGGAAGACAGATTGTGTTTTTCTCTTTTTATTATGGTTGTTATCACCACTTTTTTATTATCTTTTACAGGAGAAAAGTATAACAAATATCTTCTTTTTCTTTATCCTTTTCTTGCAGTATTTTTCTCTTTGATACTCAGCGAGACCCTTTCCATAGGATTTCTTGAAAAAGTAGTAATATTTTTGTTTGTTATCAATCTTACAGCTTTTCTCTCCATTCAGATTTACCGTATGGGAAAAACAGAATACAGAATGGAAATTTTAAGAAAAGTGGTAAGTGAATATAAGAACAGACCCCTTTTTTTCTGGAAGAAAAATAATCCGGTTATAGTTTATTATTATGGAAAACCTGTAAAAGTAATACAGAATTTTAAAGAATTGAAAAATTTAAATTTTTCTGAAATCAGAATAATAGCCCAGAAAGTTTTGAATAGTTGTTCTTATGAAAGAATTATTCCTGATCCTTATAAGGAAAAACTATGGTATGTTTTAAAGTGTTATTCTGAGGGTTCTTCTGAAGAATAATTTTTTATTTTTTTCCATAATTTTTGAAGTCTTTCTTTAATTTCTTTTTCTTTACCTCTTTCTGTAGGGAAGAAAAATTTCTGATTTTTAATTTTATCAGGAAGATATTGTTGGAACACGAAACCTTCAGGATAATCGTGAGCGTATTTGTAATTTTTTCCATATCCCAGTTTTTCCATAAGTTTTGTTACAGGATTTCTCAGATGAAGGGGAACAGGGAGGCTTCCGGTTTTTTTAACTTCCTGATATGCAAGTTTCAGTGCTTTGTATGCTGAATTACTTTTTGGAGCAGATGCAACATAAATAGCAGCCATAGCAAGTGGAATTTCTCCTTCAGGCTGTCCCAGAAATTCAAGAGCCTGTTTAGCAGAAACAGCAACTGTAAGAGCCATAGGATCTGCCAGTCCAACATCTTCTGCAGCACAGATTATTATCCTTCTTGCTATATAAAGTGGATCCTCTCCTGCAGAAAGCATTCGAACAAGCCAGTAAACAGCAGCATCTGGATCACTTCCCCTCATACTTTTGTGAAAAGCAGAAATTAAATTGTAATGTTCTTCCCCTGCTCTGTCATAAAGAAGAGGTTTAAAAAGAAAACTTTCTGATACATCATCTTTTTTTAATATTTTTTTACCATCTGCCAGAGCATGTTCTACAAGAAGTTCCAGAGTATTCAAAGCGGTTCTTGCATCACCTTCACTGACTTCTGCAATTAGATTTAACACATCATCTTCTACAGTAATTTCCAGATTTCCCAAGCCTTTTTCTGAATCAGCCACAGCCCTTTTTAATATCTTCAGAATTTCTGTTTTGGAAAGAGGTTTTAAAAGAAAAACTCTGGTTCTGGAAAGAAGCGGAGGGATAATTTCAAAAGAAGGATTTTCAGTGGTTGCTCCTATTAAATAAATATCTTCTTTTTCCACAAAAGGGAGCAAAAAAGTCTGCTGAGATTTGTTAAATCGTTGTATTTCATCTATAAAAACTATAGTAGGAGTATGAAATTTTTTTAATTTTCTGGCATTTTCAATTATTTGTTTTAATTCTTTTACACTTGTATCAACTGCACTGAGAGGTATAAAATTGGCTTTGAAATACTTTCCTACAAGATAAGCAAGTGTGGTTTTTCCGGTTCCAGGAGGACCCCAGAGGATAAAGGAAAAAAGTTTTTTCTTTTTTAAAATAAGTGTTTTAAAAGGGGCATGTTCTCCAAGAAGGTGCTTCTGCCCAATAAATTCTTCAAAACTCCAGGGTCTGAGTTTTTCTGCGAGACTCATTTAAAAAAATTTTAATTTCTTAAACTCTTTTTTCAAGATCATTCTTCGAGCCAGGAGAGAATGCGTTTTTTAAAAATAAAGTAAAGAAAAATTACAAAGGAAAAAAATAAAAGAAGAATTAAATTTTTTTTGAGAGAAGCATGATACAGGGTATCTCCCTGAAGAGTTAAGGCAAAAGTTGCAGGTGCCCTTCCAAGAAGACAAACTACAAAAAAAGCCTTAAATCTAATAGGCATAAAACTTAAAACATAATTTAAAATATCCTTTGGAAAACCCGGAATAAGATAAAGCACAAAAATTCCTGTTAAACCTCTTTTTTTAAAAATTTTTTTAACTTTAAGATAAGTTTGAGAATTTTGCCATTTTTTTATAAGTTTTTTAGCAAAAATTCTCGGGATAAAAAAGGCTATAAATGAACCTATAGCAATGCCAAGCATACTGAGAATAAAACCTTTTATTGCTCCAAATAAAAATCCTGCAAGAAGACCGGTTGCTTCTCCTGGAAGAGGAGCAATAACCACCTGAAGACTCTGTAAAGCCACAAACCCCAAACTTCCTTCTACGGGATGAGTTTCAACGAAAGCTCTAAAAACTTCTCTCTTATCCCACAGCTCGAAAAACCACTTCAGCATGAAATTAAAAAATCCTTTTAAATACTTCTGAAACTTTCTTACAGGGAATTACTTCTATGTTAAAGTTTTTAAGATTAAGCTCTGTGGTTAAAGGGATAAAAGCCTGTTTAAAGCCTTTTTTTTCTGCTTCTTTAAGTCTGAGGCTCATGTCCCGCACCGGTCTTAGTTCTGAAAAAAGTCCTACTTCTGCAAGAAATAGGGTCTTCTTTGGAATGGATTTTTCAATTAAGCTTGAGACAAGAGCTACAGCTACACCAAGGTCTGCTCCCGGATCATTAATTCTCAAGCCTCCTGAAATTTTTATGTATATATCCTGCTGGGCAAAGTTAAAACCAACCCTTTTTTCAAGAATTGCAACAAGAAGAGAAAGCCTCACAGGATCAAAGCCAACAGCAGTTCGTCTCGGAAGGTTAAAGTAACTTCTGGTAACAAGTGCCTGAACCTCAACCAGAATGGGTCTTGTTCCTTCAATAGTGCAAAAAACAGCTCCTTCCTCTGTTTGAAGAAAAAGGTCTTCGTAACTTGAATGAGGCACAAGCCCCTTTTCAGTCATCACAAAAACTCCGATCTCATTTAAAGCACCGAAACGGTTTTTTACTGCCCTCAGAATTCTAAAATTTGTTTCTTTTTCTCCTTCAAGATAAAGCACCACATCAACAAGGTGCTCCAGGACTTTTGGTCCTGCTATAAAACCACTTTTAGTTATGTGTCCAACCAGGAAAACCACGATGTTTTTACTCTTT
>CAZWTB010000051.1:0-2243 GCA_964636875.1 uncultured Thermodesulfatator sp. | reverse complement strand
ATCATTTTGCACCTCCCCAGTTTCTGGAAGTTCAATTATCTTGTTGCTTACATCTTCCCAATCGGAGAATTTTACAACTCTATTTGTTATTACATACAGAAAGTAAAAATCATCTGAAGGTGCAGGTGGCTCATCCATCAGGGATCCTTTGTTGGTTTCTTCTGCCGCGTGGCGTATCAAGGTTGTGAGTCTTTTGTCGTCATCGTACCCACTTAATTCAGGTATAGTATCTATCAGTGTCTTTGAGAGAAATTCTAATGTGTTTTCGTCTGCTAATCTAAAACTACTTTCTTTTACTCTTCCTGTAACTTCAAGAGAATGGTGTCGTGCAGTAGCTAAGGCCACCACATCCAAAACTCTGTATGTTCCCAGTATTTTTCTCAGAAATGTTTTTAAAAATGGATAAGCATAGGGTGCATGGATAGGGACTTTGCATCTATTGGACGTGCGAGCTATATATGAGTTACTATCCTTCCTCCAACCCACAGCTTCCTGCCACTCTTTCCTTAGCTTACCGATATCATGCAAAAAAGCCGATAACTTTATAGCCAATATTATCGCATCTACTGTTTCTCCTATCTGCTCTTCGCTAAGGTCTTGAATAGAAAACACACTTTTAGCCCAATCAATTAAAAATGGTCTATAGATTTTTAATATTCTATCAGCTCTTTTATAAGTGCCTATGGCATGTTCTTCCCATGTTTGTTCTCTTCCAATACCAAATTTTTCCGCTTTTTCACTTTCATCTATTTTCTCAAACCCAGTTACTTCTCCATCACCTTCAAAGGTTAGACCTAGATCTGGATAATACCCTGCTTCATTTTTCAGGAGAAAATAAGTCCTGAATGGCAAGATATCGATTGAAGAGTAAATTTCTTGAAGTTTCCATTTTTTAGCCTCTTCTGAAATGATATTTTCTTGTTCTAAAGAGTATACCCTTAATTTAGACTTCTCTTTTTCTCTAACTTTGGATACGAATATCCAGTAGGGAACTTTAATTGTAAATGGGTAACATCCCTCATTAATTTCTTTTTCTGCATATTCTACCGAATCTATTACCGCTACTTGTACATTCAAGTTCTCTCTAAGAATTCTCTCTATTTCATCAGGATTTCTTGCTCGGAATGCTCGTTCAAATACTCCAATCGCTTCACTTAGAGTTAGCGGCATTTCTAATCACCTTTCAATTCGTCTTCATGTTTTTTAATAATTTCACCTATCTCTCTGTCTTTAAGATAATCCTTGAAAATAGATAGTATCTGAACCCTCTATAAAAGCATTGTAGACTTCGTTTAATGCGAGATTAAGCAACTCTTTTTCTTTCTCCCAATCTAACCTAATGTTTGATTCCACTCTTTCTAATAATACAATCCATGTTATTTCAGAGAGAGTCACTCTTTCTTTATTTTTGATAAATTCCTCATTTCTATTTGTCCCCGTTCCACCTTCTCTTAAACGAACATAATCAAAATAAGGAGCATACCATTTTTGATTTTCCTCAACTTTGGGTTTTACGACTATAACATCTCCTTTAACTTTTCCAGAGCCTTCTTTAAACCTTGCACACCTTCCGGCTCGCTGTATAAGCGAATCCATAGGAGCAAGTTCTGTTATTACCAAAGGAGCGGATATATTAAGTCCGGCTTCAGCCACTTGTGTGGTAATAAGGATGCCTTCAAAAGAAGAATTCTTTCCAAACTTTTTATGAATTTCATCTTCGAGTTTTTTTCTATGCTCCTTTGAGAATCTTGAATGGACAAGCAGAACTTTGCCTTCAAAAGTAGTTTTTTCTCTTAGTTTTTTATAAAGATTCATTGCTCTATCTACAGTATTAACAAAAACGATTATTTTTTCCTTTCTCTCTTTCTCCTCCACAATAAAATCTGCAAGTCCGTTAACATCTAACTCTTCTTTATGTAATGTTAGATTGACTTTTCTCCAACTATCCCTGTCATTTATATCATTTTCTGACGCTTCTACTTTTTTCAAACCACATTTTTCTTCAAGAAAGTTTATTACAGAACCTGGAAGTGTGGCAGTCATAACTGTCGTAGGCAGATCCCACCGGTTACGAAGCTTTAAAATTGCAAACAACAGCTGAAGGCCATTTTTAGGGTTCAATAAATGTACTTCATCAAAAACTATATAACTTGCTAAAGCTGCACCAGCTGAGGCATGGCTAACCGCAGAACTCCAAGAGATTGGTGCTCCGGCAAATGATGTGAAGTATTGGTCCACAGTTG
>CAZWTB010000050.1:0-4059 GCA_964636875.1 uncultured Thermodesulfatator sp. | reverse complement strand
AAAACCAGAGGAAGTGGAAAGCCTTTCTCCAGATTACATAATCATTTCTCCTGGACCCTGCACTCCAAGAGAAGCAGGAGTTTCTGTTGAAGTTATAAGAAGGTTTGCAGGAAAAATTCCTATTCTCGGAGTTTGTCTTGGGCATCAAAGTATTGGATATGCCTTTGGAGCAAAGATAATCAGAGCAAAAAGACTTATGCATGGAAAAGCCTCTCTTATTTATCACGATGGGAAAGGAGTATTTAAGGGACTCCCGAGTCCTTTTTCAGCAATGAGGTATCACAGTCTTGCAGTAGATCCTGAAACTTTGCCTTCTGAATTTGAGATTAGTGCAAAAGCAGATGACGGAGAAATAATGGGTATCAGACACAGGGAGTATCCTTTAGAAGGAGTGCAGTTTCATCCGGAATCCATAGGAACTTCTATTTCTGCCTGGAAGCGCTGGAAAACCCCTCCACTTGACTGGGATCTTACAAGAGATGACCTTCCAGAAGGGATAATCCTTTTAAGAAATTTTTTAAGTATTTACTGAAAATGCCGGGGATTCTTAAAGAAATTTTTAGAAACTTTTTGCTCTGGATTTATGTTCTTGTTACTGTGCCAACTTTTGGAACCCTTGTTTTTTTTATAAGAAAACACTTCTGGGCTAAAATCTGGTGCTTCGGGCTTCTTAAAATTCTTGGTATAAAAATAGAAGTCTTAAACAGAGCCAAAGAAATAGAAGTGCCCTGTGTTTTTATGAGCAATCACCAGAGTCAGCTTGACATACCTGTTCTTGAAAAGGTTCTAAAATCTTACAACATAAGATTTCTTGCCAAGAAAAGTCTTTTTAAAATCCCTTTTTTTGGATGGGGGATAAAGATTCTGGGATATGTGCCTGTGGAAAGAGAAGATCCAAGAGAGGGATTAAAAAGTGTGCTTCTATGCGTGGAGAAAATAAAAGAGGGATATTCTCTTATTGTTTTCCCAGAAGGGACGAGGAGTAAAACAGGGGAGCTTTTGCCTTTTAAAGCCGGAGGATTTTTGATTCCGCTGAGGGCAAAAGTAAAAGTGGTGCCAGTTGCTATCTGGGGGACAAGAGACATTCTGCCAAAGGGTTCTCTCTGGTTCAGACTAAAAAATAAAAAAGTAAAAGTCTATATTGGCAAACCCATAGAAACGAAAAATATGAACATAAGAGACAGGCAAAAACTTTCCCAGATGGTAAGAGCTGAAATAGAAGAGGGATTAAAAATTTTAAAAGGGGAGGATGAAAGGATATGGGAGAGGTTATAGTAGTTCCTCTGGAAGAAGAGCTTAAAGAGTCCTATCTTGATTATGCAATGAGTGTTATCGTTGGAAGAGCTCTTCCTGATGTAAGAGATGGTCTTAAGCCTGTTCAGAGAAGGATTTTGTATGGTATGTATGAAATGGGAAACGACTGGAATAAACCTTATAAAAAAAGTGCGAGAATAGTTGGAGAGGTCATCGGAAAGTATCATCCTCATGGAGACATGCCTGTTTATGAAGCACTTGTCAGGATGGCTCAGGATTTCACCATGAGATACCCCCTTGTTGATGGACAGGGAAACTTCGGTTCTGTTGACGGAGATGCACCTGCTGCAATGAGATACACAGAAGTAAGACTTGCAAGAATTGCTCACGAACTCCTCGCAGATATAGAAAAAGAAACAGTGGAATTTGTTCCAAATTACGACAACACTCTTAAAGAACCCGTTGTGCTTCCTTCCAAAATACCAAATCTTCTGGTAAATGGTTCTTCTGGAATAGCGGTTGGTATGGCAACAAACATCCCTCCTCACAATCTTTCAGAAGTTGTGGATGCACTTCTTGCACTTTTAAGAAATCCCCAGCTTACAGTAGAAGAACTTATGGAATACATAAAAGGTCCTGACTTCCCAACAGGGGCTTATATAGTTGGAAAAGAAGGAATTAAAAATGCCTATCTTACCGGGAAGGGACTTATAAAAATTAAGGCAAAATACAAAATAGAAAAAGAAAAGGACAAAACCAGAATAGTTTTTACAGAAATACCCTATCAGGTTAGCAAGGCAAAAATAGTTGAGAAGATAGCCCAGCTTGCAAAAGATAAAAAGATAGATGGAATAGCAGAAGTAAGGGATGAATCCGATAGAGAAGGAATAAGAATAGTGGTTGAGCTTAAAAAGGAGTGGGCTTCAGCATGTTACACAGTGATTAACAAACTTTACAATATGACTCCTCTTCAGACAACCTTTGGAATAATCCTTCTTGCTCTTGTTCAGGGTAAACCAGAAGTTTTGAGTTTAAAGGATCTTCTTCAGCACTTTCTTAACTGGAGAAGAACTGTTATCATTCGTAGAACTCAATACGATTTAAGAAAAGCAAAGGATAGACTTCATATTTTAGAAGGATATTTGAAAGCTCTTTCTCATATAGACGAAATTATAGAGCTTATTAAAAAATCCCAGACTCCAAAGGAAGCAAAAGAGAAACTTATAGAAAGATTTGGTTTTACAGAGATTCAGGCTCAGGAAATTTTAAATTTGAGACTTCAGAGGCTGACTGCTCTTGAAAGAGAAAAAATACTTCTTGAATACGAGGAACTCAAGCGGGCTATCAGTTATTACGAAAAAATTCTAACTCATGAGCCAACTCTTCTTGCTGTTATAGAAGATGAACTAAAGGAAATAAAGGAAAAGTATGGAGACGAGAGAAGGACACAGATTATTGAGGAAAACATAGAGGAGAAGCTTGAAGCAGAGGAAGAGGTTCCTGCAGAGGATGTGCTGGTGCTTGTTAGTGAAGAGGGATACATAAGAAAAATTTCTTTAAGCAGTATATCCTCGCAGAAAAGAGGTGGAAAGGGAAGCCTTGTTTTTACAGGAGAGGAGAAGTTTAAGTGCGGGGTGCAAACGAAATCCCTTAATACGCTCTGGCTTTTTACTAAAAAAGGAAAGGTATATCCCCTTGACCTTAAAGAACTTGAAATTTCCAGCAGAACTTCTAAAGGAATTCACATTAAAAATCTCCTTCCCTCAATAAGTGATGAAATTGCGTTTATTTTGAATCCTCAGGCAAAGGGGTATCTTGTTTTAATAAGTGCAAAAGGTATAGTTAAAAGGCTTAAGATTTCAGAGCTTAAAAACATAAGAAAGAACGGGCTTCTCGTGATGAACTTTAAAAAAGGCGACTTTCTAAAAGCTGGAGTTATTACTTCTGGGAAAGATAACCTTTTGATTCTTACAAAAAAAGGGCAGGCTGTTCACATTTCTGAAAAGGATGTAAGTCTGACAAAAAGACAGTCTGAGGGAGTAATAGGAATAAGGCTTGATGAAAAAGATGAGGTTGTAGCTCTTCTTAATACTGCTGGTGGAAATTATCTCTTTACAATCACGCAGTTTGGTTTTGGTAAAAAGAGCAGGATTGAAGACTTCAGGATTCAGGGAAGAGGTGGAAAGGGAATTATAGCTCACGGAGTAAACGAAAAAACCGGTTTTGTGGCGGGTGGTTTGTGTCTGAAGGGTGGAGAGGGGATACTCATTTTTGCAAGCTCTGGCAAGGGAATAAGGATTTCTGCTGAAGAAGTGCCTGAGCAGGGAAGAAGCACAAGAGGAGTAAGACTTATTTCTCTGCTTCCTGGAGAAGAGGTAAGTGGAATTTGCCTACTTGAAGAAAATCACAAGTAAAATCAAAGCAGGTGAAATTTAGTATCAATTTTTGAAAAATGAAAAAAATTTGTTATACTGTTTAACAAATAAAAAGGAGGGAAGGCAGGAAATGTCTTATTTAAAAAGTTGTGATCCTGAGATCTGGGAGCTTATTGAGAGGGAGTATGAAAGACAGGAGTATAAGCTTGAGATGATAGCATCTGAGAATCTTGCAGACAGGGCTATAATGGAGGCAGAAGGTTCAGCTCTTATGAACAAGTATGCAGAAGGTTATCCTTTTAACAGGTATTACGGAGGTTGCGAATTTGTTGATGAAATTGAAAAAATAGCAATAGAAAGGCTGAAGCTTCTTTTTGGAGCAGAGTATGCCAATGTTCAGCCTCACTCAGGGACTCAGGCAAACATGGCT
>CAZWTB010000049.1:0-4290 GCA_964636875.1 uncultured Thermodesulfatator sp. | reverse complement strand
CTACATAGGAACTTCAGGCTGGAGTTATTATTCTTTTAAAAAAGTTCTTTATCCTGAAGATTCAAAACCAAGACAGTGGCTCTCTATATATGTTCAGCATTTTAACACTGTTGAAATTAACGCTACTTTTTATCGCACCCCAAGAAAAAAGACTTTTGAAAAATGGTATGCAGAAACTCCTGAATCTTTTGTTTTTTCTGTAAAAGCATCCAAAGTAATAACTCATATTAAAAGACTTAAAGGTGTGGAGGATTCTTTAAAACAGTTTCTTCAGGCAATTCAACCTCTCAGGGAAAAAGCACGGGTTTTACTTTTTCAATTACCTCCTTCTTTAAAATATAATAGAGAAATTATGGAAAACTTTTTAAAACTTTTACCAGAAGACTATTTAAACGTTATTGAAATAAGAAATAAGAGTTTTCACTGTGAAGAATTCGTAGAGCTTTTAAAAAGATACAGAGTTTGTTTGTGTTTTTCTGATTGTGCTGGAAAGTATCCCTCCTGGTATGAAGTAAAAACCACTGATTTTCTTTACATAAGAATGCATGGTTCCAGAAAACTTTATGTTTCAAATTACGAAGAAGAAGAACTTCAGGAGCTTGCCAGAAAAATAAACCTTTACAATCCTTCTGAAGTGTATGTTTATTTTGACAATACAGCAGTAGGACATGCTGTTACCAATGCTTTAAGATTGAAGGAAATTATGAAATGTTAATTTTTTTCAAAGTAAAACAGTTCGTGATGTTTTTCGTCTTTTCCATTATCTCTTAATATTTCTTTAACTTCAAGAATATCATCTTTTATTTTAAAAAAGGCATCAACAAGAGCAGGATCGAAGTGTGTTCCTTTCCCTTTTTTAATAATTTCCAGGGCTGTTTCCACAGAAAGAGCTTTTCTATAAGGTCTATCAGTGGTCAGGGCATCAAAAACATCTGCAATAGCAGTTATTCTTGCAAAAAGAGGTATTTCTTCACCTTTTAATCCAAGAGGATAACCTGTGCCATCCCATTTTTCATGATGGTAAAGTGCTATTTCCTGAGCAACCCTCAAAAATTCTATTTTAGAATCTCTAAGAATATTTGCTCCTATGGTTGTATGTTTTTTCATAACACGCCATTCTTCAGAAGTAAGAGGACCTGGTTTGAGAAGAATACAATCAGGTATTCCAAGTTTCCCTATGTCATGAAGAGGAGAACCATATTGTATAAGTTCTATTTCTTTTTTATCAAGCCCTATAGCTTCTCCTATCTTTGTGCTGTATTGACTGACTCTTTGAATATGAAAACCGGTGTGTGCATCTCGATATTCTGCTGCTTTTGCAAGTCTGTGTATAATTTCAAGAGATAATTCTTTTATTTCGTTATAAGCAATAATGAGATTTAAATGTGCTTTTAAAAGTTCTGCGGTTTTTTTCTCAACCTCTTTTTCAAGATTGCTCTGATATTTTTTTAAAAAATCCCGATAGACTTTAATTTTAGCAAGTGAGCTGATTCTTGCTTTTAATTCAGGTAAAAAAAAGGGTTTAGTAAGAAAATCATCAGCTCCTGCAGAAAGTCCCTTTACTCTTGTTTCCAGATCGTTTATTCCAGTTATCAAAATTACTCCGATATCCAGAGTATCAGGATCATTTTTTATGGCTCTGCAAAGAGATATCCCATCCATTTCAGGCATAAGGTAATCTGCAAGGACTATATCTGGATTAATGTCATTAATCTTTTCCAGAGCTTCTTTTCCGTTTTCTGCTTCATAAACAGCATATCCTTCCTTTATTAGAATCTCTTTTAGACTGTTTCGAATAACAGGATCATCGTCAACTATCAGAACTTTTATGTTTTCTGGTTTTTCCAGTTCTGGGAAAAACATAGTTCTGCAAATTTAAGATCTTCAGGAGTGTTTATATTTAAAAAAGCTTCTTTTTCATTAATTTTAACACAATCTTTTAAAAACAGAACCTGGTTTCTTTTCTGAAGAAACAAAAAAAGTCTAAAAAGACTTTTTTTGGGGGAATTTTTAACAAAAATTTCCAGTTCCTCTTTTAAAGAACAAGGATAAATACCGGGAAAAGGATTAATTTTATCAAAAGTTTTTCTTACTATTGCAAAATTAAAAAAAATCCTGGAAAGAGAAATAAGTTTTTTTAAAAAACTTAAAGGAATAAAAGGTTGATCCACTGCCATAATTAAAAGAACTGTTTTTTTCTGTCTTTTTACATAAAAAAAATCCATAGCAGAAAATATTCCAGAAACAGGTCCCATAAGCCAAGGATCCTTATCAAGGATAAAAAACTCGTCTTTTATTCTGACATTGTAATTTGCAAGTGCCTGTTGAATTTTTTCTTTCTGCTCAGCAGTTTTGACAGAAATGAAAACTTCTGGAAAAAGAGAGGAAATATTTTGCAGAGTCCAGTAAATAAGAGGTTTCCCATTTAGAGAAACAAGGGGTTTATTCCCTCCGATTCTCTCTCCTTTTCCTCCTGCAAGAATAACTGCTTTTAAATTCATTTCAGTAATTTTTGATAAGTTTTAAACTACTACCTTGAGTTTTATTCTTACGCACTTCCAGAACAACAGGAAATCTCTCTTTTAGTTCTTTAAGATGAGAAATAATTCCTATAATTCTTCCACTCTGTGTTGCAAGATTTAAAAGGAGGGAAATCACCTTTTCAAGGGTATTTTCATCAAGACTTCCAAATCCTTCATCTATAAAAAGACATTCAAGAGGTCTTGTGCGTGCAAGTTTTAAAATAGTGTCAGAAGTCCCAAGAGAAAGAGAAAGAGAAGCTATAAAGGATTCTCCTCCAGAAAGAGTTTTTACCTCTCTCTTAGTCCCTGTATAATAGTCAAAGACTTCAAGCACAAAATCCTTCTGTAAAACCTCTTCTTCAACAAATTCATATCTACCAAAAGAAAATTCTTTTAAATAAAAATTTGCCCGTTTTAAAATTAAATTTACAAAAGTTGAAAGAACAAAAGAATGAAAAGACATACCAAGACGGTTTTTTCCAGAAATAAGAAGAGAAATTTTCTCAAGCACAGGATACTCTTCTTCAAGAACTTTCTGCTCTTTTTTCAATTCCTCGTATTCTAAAAGAATCTTCTTTAATTTTTCAACCTCAGCTTCTATTTTTCCAGTTTCTTTATTTAAAAATTGCTCTTTTTTTTCAAGTTCTATTTTTTCTTCTTCAAGTTTACAAACCTCTTCTTCAAAAATTTCAGGCTGAATTTTTCCTGCTCCTGATTCTTTAAGTTCTTCAAGCCCTCTTTTTGTAATCTCCAGTTCCTTAAAATACCTCTCCACTTCTTTTTCCATTGCTTCTTTTTCTTGTAACTTTTTTAAGTATTTTTTAAAATCTTTGTGACTCTCTAAAATACCATTTCTAACAAGCTGAGTTATTTTTCTTAAATTTTTTCTATATTCCGCAACATAATTTTTTAAAAAATTTTGCAAAGTAATACTTTCATTTTTTAAAGCTGATATTTCTTCAAGAAGCTTTTTTTCCTGGGTTAAAAGCTCTTTTTTTCTGTTTTCCCATTGGGTAATTTCTCTTTCAAGAATAGCAATATCATTTTCTATCTTTTTTAAAAAAATTTGAGTTTTTTCTTTTAAAGCCACCATAGAGAGATGAGAAGCTATACCCTGAATAATTCCTTCTTTTTTAGCTATTTCGCTTTTTAAAAATTCAAGTTTTTTTCTACAATTTTCTTCAGAAGTTTTTAACTTTTCTATTTCTTTTTTTAAAAAGGCTATTTCTTTTTCCAGAGTTTCTAAATTTTTAACTTCTCTTAGTTCGGATTGGAGTTTTTTAAATTTGTTTTCTAAAATTTGAAGTCGTTTTTTTATCTCTTCGCAATCATAACCCTTTAATTCTTTTTCTATTAGTTCATACGCACCTTTTAATCCAAAAAATTCTTTCTGACACCTTTCAACTTCTTTTTGTTTTTCTAAAAGGTGTTTTTCAAGTTCTGCAAGTTTTTTTCTGTGTTTTTTTACTTCCTCTTCTTTATAAGGAGATGCAAAAAAAATAGCTCCACACACAGGGCACTTATCTCCCACTTTAAGCTTTGACGAAATTTCAAAAGCACTTTCTTTTATCTCAACCTCTTTTACAAGAACTTCTATTTTTTCACATTCTTTCTTCAATTTTTCAAGTTCCTTTTCTTTTTTAACGATTAAACTCTTTAAATTCCCAAGTTTTACAAAGTTATCAACTATTTTTTCCAGTTTTTCTTTTTCAGCTTTTAGGATAGTTAGCTCTTTTAATTTGTTTCTTTTTTCCTCAAAAAATTCTTT
>CAZWTB010000048.1:0-13110 GCA_964636875.1 uncultured Thermodesulfatator sp. | reverse complement strand
GTTCCCACACAACTTGCATCCTGATAAATGGCATCGATTTTAATGTAACCATAAAAATTAACCTTGCTTTTTCCAGTATGATAGGCACCAGAAGAAGTAAATCCTTCTTTTTCTTTTTTTAAAGTTTCCAACTCTTTTTTTAATTTTTCCACCTGAACTGAAAGTTGCGATACTTTTTCCTGAAGATCCTGTTGAGTATCAAATTGATTTTGAGCAAGAGCAGAAGTTGAACCAAACATTGCAAATAATCCTGCACATCCTATTCCTGCAAGAACTTTTTTAAAGTTCTTCATTTTACCCCTCCTCCCTTTTTCGTTTTTAAAGCTATTAAAATACCCCATTTTTCCTAAAAAACAAACCATTTTCTGTAAATTTTATCTTAAAAAATAATGCAGGTAAGAGGAGAATATATTCCAGGAATTTGGTTATCTTTAAATTCAACAACTCCTCTTACTTGATAACAGTTTTCTCCTCCAGAAACCCTGTCAATAAAGAAATTTTTATACGTGGTTATTAATTTTACACCCCGGGGCGTCATTTTTTTTATCTGATAAAAAACTTCCTTATTTTTCCCTTTTTTCCACTTAATTAACACAAAATTTTTATTTAATACTTTAATTTTAACTTCTTTAGGAGGTAGCGGAGGAGCAACCCAGCAGACTTTTAAAGCTCTGGTAAAAGGAGTAGATACGAAAATTCCTTTAACTATTTTTATTCTGTAATAATAACACTCTCCGCTTTTAACTTTTACATCATCATATATATAAGTTCTTGCTGAAGAATGTAAATCAGGATAAATTTTAAATATCATTTTTTTTCCCTGTGATACAGATTGTTTTTCAACGAGAATAAATTTAATGGAAGTTAAAAGATCTCCTCCTTTTGTTTTGTATGGAAGTTTAAACATAAGTCTTATTCCGAACCATTCGGGTTTTAATTTAAAAGAAAATCCTACAGGAACACTTTTTTCTATGGGAACAGGAGAAGTTTTTTTACCACAGCCACTGATTACCAGTAAGATTACTATTATTAAAAAGTTAAATAATTTTTGCATAAAAAGTCCTTGCGCAGTGGCACTGTAAATTTACAGCTACAGGAAGACTGGCTATATGGCAGGGAGCTTTTTCTATAAAAACTTCGAGACAGGTGGTTTTTCCACCAAATCCAAGAGGACCTATTCCCAGGGCATTAATTTCAATCAGAAGTTCTTTTTCAAGTTGGGAAAGAACTGGATCAGGATTTCTTTCTCCTGGTCTTCTAAAAAGGGCTTTTTTAGCAAGTAATGCGCACTTTTCAAAATCTCCTCCTATTCCTATTCCCACAAAAACAGGAGGGCAAGGATTTGGTCCTGCTTTTTGCACTGTTTCAAGAACAAAATTTTTAATCCCCTCAAGACCTGCAGAAGGTGGAAGCATTTTTAAAGCACTCATGTTTTCACTTCCACATCCCTTTGGCATAATCCATATTTCAAGGCTTTCTCCTTTTACAAATTCATAATGAATTACAGCTGGGGTATTTGTTCCGGTATTTTTACGGGAAACAGGATCACACACAGATGCCCTGAGTTTTCCTTCCCTGCATGCAAGTTCAAGTCCCCTGTTAATAACCTCTTGCAAATCTTCTATCCCGAGTTTCTCACCTATCCTAACCCACACCACAGGAATCCCGGTATCCTGACACAAAGGTAAATTCTCTTTCTCTGCTATTTCTGCATTTTTTAAAAGCACCTCTATGACTGCTCTGGCAAGATCACTCTCTTCTTTCTCCAGAGCTTCTTCAAAAAGTTTTTTCACTTCTGAAGAAAGTTTCTTAGAACAGCGTATATATCCATCTTTCACTATTGTTTCCACTTTTTTTAAAAGCTCTTTCATTTTATCAACCTCTCTGGATGTTCCTGTAAAAATTTTTCAACCTCTTTAAAAAATTCAGAAAGGAGTTTTTTTTCTTCAACTTTTTTAAGGATTTTACCCTTTTTAAAAATAATTCCAACCCCCTTTCCTCCTGCAATTCCTATATCAGCCATTTTAGCCTCTCCAGGACCATTTACAACACATCCCATTACAGCAAGTGTTAAATCTGCTTTTATTTTTCTTGCCCATTTTTCCACTTTTTTATAAATTTGCATAAGATCTATTTCACATCTTCCACAGGTTGGACATGATATTATCTCTGGATGGAGCCTTCTTAAACCAAGATTTTTTAAAATTTCGTATGCAACAAAAACTTCTTCCTCTGGATCAGCGGTAAGAGATATTCTTAAAGTATCTCCTATTCCTTTTAAAAGGAGATAACTTATTGCTATGGTATTTTTTACAGTTCCAGGAATTAATCCCCCTGCTTCTGTAACTCCCAGATGTAAGGGTAAATCTGAAGTCTGAGAAAACAACTCATAAGCCCTTACAGTATCCCACCAGTTTGAAGACTTTAGAGAAACTTTTACATTTTCATAATTAAATTTTTCTCTTATATAAGAAGTCCAGTTTATGGCACTCTCTACCATAGCCTCGGGGGTAGGGCTTCCATATTTTTTTAAAATTGTAGATTCTAAGGATCCTGCATTTATTCCCACTCTTATACATACCCCGTAATCCCTGCATATTTCTATTAATCTATCAAAGTTTTTTTTATTTTTAAAAGTTCCTGGATTTATTCTTATTCCTCCTGCTCCGCTTTTAACACAATCTTCTGCTATTTTAGTGTTAAAGTGAATATCTGCTATTACTGGAACAGGGCTTTCCCTGCAAATCTCTTTAAAACTTTTTGCAGATTTTTCATCGGGAACCGCAACTCTTATGATTTCACATCCTGCTTCATAAACTTTTAAAATTTGTTGAAGAGTTGCTTTAACATCTCTTGTGTCAGTATTCGTCATAGTTTGCACTCTTATGGGATTATCTCCACCTATCTCAACATTCCCTACTCGAACCACCCTGGTTGTCTTTCTTTTGATTTCAGGATAACTCATATCTCAATATATATTACAACCCTCTACAAACTATGTCAACGAAAAAGAGCTATCCCTGAAATTATCAAATTTATCATCTTAAAATTAAAAGTTTGTTATTTTTTTCGCATAATATTCATTTTTTTAATTTTTAAATTTTATTTTTAAAAATACAGGAGGTGAAAAATGATAGAAAAAGAAAAATTTTATCACATTGTAAAACACTGGATAGAACATTCAGAAGAACACGCAAATGAATTTTTAAATTTTGCCAAAAAAATTGAAAATTTTGATTTTTTTAATAACGAAAACAAAAAACAGAGCAAACAGATTCTTGAAGAAGCAGGAAAAAAGCTAAAAGAGGTTGCAGAACTTTTAAAAAAACTTCTGGAGGTTTAACATAATTCTTTATAAAAAGAAGGAGGTGCAGGAATGAAGAGGTTAAGAACCGGTATTTTAGCTGGAATCCTTGCAGGAATTATAGCAACTCCCGGTTTGGTCAAAGCTAAAGAAGAAAAACTTATTACAACAGAAGGCACTATTACTACTGTTTTTCAGCAGATAATTAAAAATGAGGGTAACTTTACTTCTACTTCTGGTCTTTCTTCAGCAGGAGACTTCGCTTTTTCCTTTACTCCAACAGAAAAAGATGAAATCTTTTTAAACCTTTCTGTTGCAAGTGGAAACGCGGTAAATAATCACTCACCTTTTAATCTTTCTCCATATGCAGACGATCTTGAAGACGACCTATCTCCTATTAACGGGCGTAAACACAGAAACAATGTCCTTGAATTCTGGTATTCTCACGAATTCTCATTAATGGAAGATGCAAAATTAAAAATTACAGCTGGAATTATAGATGCAACCTGTTATATAGACGACAATGAATATGCAAACGATGAGACTTCTCAATTCATGCAGGATCCATTTGTTAACAATCCAATTGCAAACCTGCCTTCTTACGACTATGGTGGTGTTGTTGAATTTGAAAAAGGAAATGTAAATGCTAAACTTCTTTACATGCATCCAAAAGACGGAGATAATAATATTTACTACGACTATTTTGCCCTGCAATTAGGATACAAAGTGGATTTCTCTTTTGGAGAAGGAAATTACAGAATATACGCTTTTACCACGAGCAAGGACTTTCCCGAACCAAATTCTACTGAGAAAGCAAGTTTAAAGGGAATTGGAGTTTCTTTTGATCAGGAAGTTATAAAAGATACTCTCGGGGTATTTTTCAGAGCAGGATGGCAGGACGACAAAGCACAAACAGTAAATTACAAAAACTGTTTCTCCTTTGGAATAAGTGCTCCTTTGAAAAAGTATTTTAAATATGGAGATACTCTGGGAATGGGTATTTCTTATCTTAAAGGTGCCCATAATGTAGATAGCACAAAGACTTTTGAAATCTATAGCACAAAGACTTTTGAAACCTATATAAAGTTTAATCTTGGTTCCTATAAAAATCAGATTTCTTCTGATTTAACCTTAGATTTTCAATACATGCAGGATAAATATACTGGTGGTGCAGAAAATGCTGGATATTTTTATGGGGTAAGGTGGAATGTTTCATTTTAAAGAGCTAAAGAATTTCTTCTGGATCAATGTCTATGGAGAGTTTTATACCTGAGGATTTAAATAAAAGTGTGAATGGTTTAAGAATACGATGGATAAAATTAGATGAAGGGCTTCTTATGAGTATGTGCCATCTATAAAAGGATCTCAGTTTTCTCATAGGACATGGAGCAGGTCCGAGAATTTCCGTCTTCCCCGCCCCCCCTTCCTCCCCTCTTATTTTCTTTAAAAGCTTTAAAGCTGATAAACTTTTTTCTTTTACTTTTTCTTCGTCTATTCCCTCAAATCTTATTACTGCGAGTCTTGTAAAAGGAGGAAAACCAAAATCCTTTCTTCTTTTAATTTCTTCATTAAAAAAACTTATGTAGTCCTGTTTAACAGCGTATTTTATTACATAATGATCAGGAACAGAACTCTGAAGAATTACTTTTCCTTTTTCTCCTTTTCTTCCTGCTCTTCCACATGCCTGAACAAGAAGTTGAAAGGTCCTTTCCCCTGCTTTGTAAAAAGGTAAAAATAAACCCTCTTCTGCCCTCAAAATTCCTACAAGTTCAACTTCAGGAAAATTGTGTCCATGGGCACCCATTTGAGTTCCTACTATAATTTTGCTACCTTTTTGATAAATCTTTTCCAGAAGAGTTATAAGTTTCTTTTCCGTATTTATAGCATCTCTATCAAGTCTTATTACATTTACATCTGGAAAAATCTTTTTTATCATTTCTTCAACTTTTTCTGTTCCTGCTCTTAAAAATTTAAATCTTGTTCCCTTACAATTAGGGCATACACTTAGGGATGTAATTTTAAAGTTACAATAATGACATAAAAATATCCTATCTTCCTTGTGATAAGTAAGAGGGATACCACAATTGGGGCAGATCCATATATAATGACAATCTCTACATTCAACCACCGGAGCATATCCCCGTCTATTAAGATAAAGAAAAATCGATTTTTCTTTTTTTAAAGTTTTTTTAATTTCTTTTATAAGTGTTTCTGAAAAAAGTCTAAATCCCGGGTGTTTAATTCTTTTTACTTCTGGAAGATCTCCAAAAGGTCTTTCTTTTAAAATAAAAAGCTTGTATCTGCCTCTGGTTGCTAAGTAAAAACTTTTTATACTGGGAGTAGCACTTCCCAGCACTACAGGGACATCCTGAAGTTTTCCTCTGATTATAGCAAGATCTCTTGCGTGGTATTTACAGGGAAGAAACTCTTCTTTATAAGAAGGATCGTGTTCTTCATCCACTATTATCAACCCTGGATCCACAAGAGGTGCAAAAACAGCAGATCTGGTTCCAAGAACAATCCCTGCTTCACCTTTTAAAATTCTTATCCACTCCCCAAGACGCTCTTTTTGAGAAAGTCCCCCGTGTAGTATGGCGATATTTTTTTTAAAAGTTTTTAAAAGCAAAAGTTCCATATAGGTCGTGAGTGCTATTTCAGGCACAAGAACAAGCACCCTTCTTCCAGTTTTTAAAATCTCTTTTATCAATTCCAGATAAATTAAAGACTTTCCACTGCCTGTTACTCCATAAAGAAGAGAAACAGTAAACTTACCCTTTTCTACAACTCTTAAAATTTCTTTAAAAACTTTATTTTGAGAAGAAGTAAGCTCGTATGTTATTTTTTTTTCAGAGGAAACAAGCACTTTTCTGAGTTTTGGATATTCAACGAGTTCTATTACCCCCTGTTTTAGAAGCTTTTTAAATCTGTAATAAGATATTCGTTTTTTCAGGATCTTATCCGGTATTTCTTTTTGCAAACCAAAAATACTTAAAATCTCCTCTGGAACTTTTTTTTCATCTTTTATTCTTACAAATTTTTCAACAGGAGGTTTAACTTCAGGCAAACAGGTTTTTATTTCTATCCATCTTCTGGACTGATATTCTTTTAAAATCCTGGGTTTAAGACCTGTTTTTTTTAAAAAATTTTTCAACTCATAACCCCGATTTCCAGCTTTTAAAATTTTTAAAAATTCTGGAGGAAGAAACCCCCGTTCAAGCATTTTTTTTCCTTCTTCAGTAAGAAAAATCCTTCTTGAAGGAAGAGAAAAAGTTCCAGCTGGAAGAGCAATTTTAAAAACCACTCCAGGAGGAGAAAGATAATACTCTGAAACCCAATCCAGGAAAGGAAAAAGCTGGGGAGGATAAAAAGGGTCTTCATCTATAACTTCTTTTATCTCTTTAAATTCAAAATCAACTTCTACAGTAAATTTTTCTCTGGGAATACAATTTTTTACTATTCCTACCAGAAGCTCTCTTTTAAAAGGAACCAGAACCCTTTTACCTGGAGAAATATAATCTTTTGAAAGGTAGCTAAAAGTTTGAAAAAAAGGCAGAGGTAGAACAATTTCTACTACATACATTTAAAAAAAACTTAACTTTTTAAGAAGCATATCCAGAAACTTTGGGGCATCAGTGATAAAAGAAACATCTGCCATTTTCACAAGGGGAGCATTTCTGTCCTGATTTACAGCTATGATAAACTTGGCTTTTTCTATTCCTGCTGTATGCTGAACTGCTCCAGAAATACCAAATCCTACATAAACCTCCGGACTTACACTTACTCCACTGACTCCTATCATTCTATCTTCTTCAACCCATCCTTCATAACAAACAGGTCTTGTTGCACCAACTTCTCCTCCAAGAAGTTCTGCAAGTCTGAAGAGTTTTTCAAAATTTTCCTTACTTTTTAGTCCTCTTCCTCCTGCCACCACGAATTTTGCTCTGCTGAGTTTATTTTCTTTTTTAACGGTCTTTCTAATTTTTCTTATCTTTATACCACTTTCCCATTTGAAGTTTTCAGGAAAGGAGATTTCTTTAAATTGTGGGGTATATTCATCCTGCAAGAATTCTCCTCCAGCAGAAATGGTTGCCATAACCGGTTTGGTCTGAGAGGTGAGTTCTGCAATAATGTTTTCTCCAAAGGTGGGTCTTGCCATAATGATGGTGCTGTCTTTAAGATAAACTTTTGTTACATGTGCACAGAGTCCGAGTTCCAGAATCCCGGCTACTCTTGGAGCTATAGCACAGCCCGCGAGAGTTGCAGGAAAAAAGAAACCCTCTGGCTGAGAGTGTTTTATAACCTCTGCTATAACCCTGCTATAAAGATCGTCTTTTATATGTTCCAGAGCCTGATTAAAAATGCACCACACTTCATCAGCAATAACCTTTTTTAAAATTGATTCCTTCTCCAGAACTTCTCTATTTTTTGCAAGACAGAGAAGCACGAGTTTTGTATTCAGTCCTTTTGCAACATCTTTAAGAGGACTTAGTATTTCAAGGCTTTTCAAGTTAAGATTTTCGTCACAAATTTCACAAAAGCTGAGAATATAGCCTCTGGGCAAATCTTCCAGTTTAACCTTTTCCAGCACCTCTTCCTCCTTCCCCCTTCCCCTCTCCCTTTCAATTATACATTTTAAAACCTATAAGTCAACTTTAATCTCGCACCAGCCAGTGGTAACTTTTTCTCTTGGCAGGTAAATCACTTTTTCAGGAGTTATGTTTATACGGTATTCCTTTTGAAAGTGTTCTCTTACTTCCTTTATTCTCCAGAAAAATAGCAGGTTCCCTTTATACTTAACCTCTGTCCACATCCCCAGTCTTAAAGGCATTTCCCATTTTTTCAATTCGTTAAGTAATTTTTCATAAAACTTTTCAGCAAGAGGATGTTCTTTAAGCATGTTTTTTTCAAGTTTTACAAGGGCTTCACAATAAGAATGCCCTGCAGACTTAAATTTTTTCACAAAGTCTTCTTCTAAATCCAGATCCACGATTCCTTTATAAACTTCAACTTTGAAACTTTCCACATCTTCCCATGTCCTCAAATCCAGAACCTCGGCATATTCCTGAACAATTTCTTCCTGATTTAAAAGTATTTTTTCTGGAATATGTATGTCCTTTATCAGTGCATATTTTTTATAAATTATGTTTTTTATTTCCTCAATCACTTCCTCAGGGTCAAGCCCTTTTTTTAAAAGATAGGTTTTAACTTTGTTTTCTATTTCTTTGTCTTTTTTAATGTAATAATAAATTAAAGAGCTTTCTATTGCTTCTTTAATAATCTTTCCAGGGATGTAGGGATTTTGCTTTTCATCTCTTGGAAACCCTTTTCTGGAATAAATAATTGGTGTCCATACGAGTAATTTCATAATTTTACCTCCCTGTTTTTTCAAAAGCGAGGAGATTACTTAAAAGCAGAAAGTATTTTGTCTGCTTTTTCTGCTATATCAAGTTCAAAAAGAGCAATAGTTGGAAGTAGCCAGGAAACCCTGAATCTTGCGTCTCCGTCTTTATTTTCTCCAAAGTATGCCAGAGCAACTCTTCCAAATCCTGCTTCTTTTTCCACTTTTTTAGCTTCTCTTAAAAATCTTCTGGCAACATTTGGAAGTTTTTCAAAGGGATAGGGTTTTCCTTCCTGTCCTCTCTGTTTAACGAGTTCTGTAGCTATACCAACATTTCTAAGAGCTTCTATTAAATTAAAGAGTCTGTGTTTTTTAAAGTAAGCAAGAAGTAAACTTCCTGCAGGGAGACGCAATATTTCCATGTTTTCTTCACCTTCTCTCAATTCTCCCACGAGATAAGCCTTTCCATCACTCATTTCTATGTGAGCAAAAAGTTTTTTATTTTTGGGCATTTCGTAAATTATCTCGTTTACTTCGTAATCAATGCCTTCTTCTGTATATTTATCTCCTGCTTTTCTTTTGCCTTCTTCTGCTACAAAGTAAGCTTCTTTACCTTCTTTTTTACCGAGTATCAGATCGAGCCCCCATCTTTTAAGGGCTTTAAATTTAAACTCCCTTTCCTTTTCAGGAGACCCCAGAGTTTCAAAGACCAAAGTATTTAAAACCTGCAATTCTCTTAATTCTTTTAAATCCATTGCTCACCCCCTTTTTATTTTTAAATTTACAATATGGTTAAAAGTTAAACATCTTTGTTGTTTATTCAAGAAAGTTGTTTTAAAATTTTTAAAAAATTAAATACTTGAAAAATTTTGCTAATATTCTAAACTTAAACTGTGTCCAAACAGGGTGTTCAGTTTGATCAAATAATAGGTAATTAAAAATAGCAATTAAAAATAATAATGGAGAGGGTTTTATGGAAAGAAGAGAGGTGAACATTGGAAGTTCTGCCCCGATAATTATAGAAACCGGGGAATATGCTAAATTCGCAGACGGCTCAGTGATTGTTAAACAGGGAGACACAGTAGTTCTTGTTACAGCAGTTATAGGAGAAAAACCAGTAGAAGGAGTGGATTTTTTACCACTTTCTGTGGATTATAGAGAACAATCTTCTGCATGGGGGAAAATTCCTGGAGGTTTTTTTAAAAGAGAAGGTAAGCCTCTTGACAGAGAAATTCTCGTTTCAAGATTAATAGATCGTTCTATAAGACCTCTTTTCCCGGAAGGATTTTTTTACGATGTAATAATTACTGCACTTCCTCTTTCTGCAGACGAAAAATATGATCCGGATGTGCTTGCTATTGTAGGAGCTTCTACTGCTCTTCACATTTCGCAAATTCCTTTTGAAGGACCTATAGGAGCAGTAAGGATTTGCAGGTTAAATGGAGAATTTATTATTAATCCCACTTATGAACAAAGGCAGGAAGCTGATATGGATGTTGTGGTGGCGTGTTCCAAGGATGCTATAGTAATGGTAGAAGGTGGTGGAAAAGAAATTCCTGAAGAGGTTCTTCTTGAGGCATTATATTTTGCTCAGGAAAAGTGCCTTCCTCTGGTTGAGGCTCAGGAAACTCTTAGAGAAAAGATTGGCAAATCTAAAGTTGAATTTTCTCCTCTTGAACTTTCAGAAAGTTTGAAAAAAGAGTTTGAAGAGTATGCAATTCCTAAAATTTTTGAAGCTTTCCAGATACCTGATAAACGCCAGAGGAAAAAACGCCTAAATCAGATTTTTGAAGAATTTGCAAATCAGGTTAATCCTGAAGACGAAGGAACAGGGATAGCTTTAAGTTTTTACTTTAAAAAACTTACAAGTAGGCTTTTAAGAGAGAAGCTTTTTAAAGAAGGAAAGAGGATAGATGGCAGGACTCCTGATGACATAAGAGATATCGACATAAGAGTTCATCCCTTTGAAAGACCTCATGGTAGTGCAATATTTACCCGGGGGCAGACTCAGGTTTTTGCAACAGTTACTCTTGGTTCAAGGGAAGAAGCTCAGCTTGTGGAGAGTATTTACGAAGGAGAAACTTTTAAGAGGTTTATGCTTCACTATAATTTTCCACCGTTTTGCACAGGGGATCCCAGACCATGGGGACCTCCTCGTAGAAGAGAAATAGGACACGGTGCTCTTGCAGAAAGAGCTCTTGAGCCTTTTATCCCTCCTGAGGAAGAATTTCCCTATATAATAAGGATTGTAGCAGATGTTCTTGAATCCAATGGTTCATCTTCTATGGCAACGGTGTGTGCGGGTTCTTTAGCTCTTTTTGATGCAGGAGTTCCTGTAAAAAAGCATGTTGCAGGTATTGCAATGGGACTCGTTGTAGAAAACGATAAATACATAATCCTTACTGATATTCTTGGTGACGAAGATCAACTCGGAGACATGGACTTTAAAGTTGCAGGAACAAGGGACGGTATTACGAGTGTGCAGATGGACATAAAAATAAAAGGATTAAAAAAAGAAATAATGAAAGAAGCTCTTTTAAAAGCTAAAAAAGCCCGTCTCCAGATTCTCGACAAAATGTATTCTGCAATTACAGAACCAAGGAAAGAGCTTTCTCCTTATGCTCCAAAGATAGAAATTATGACTGTTCCAGAAGAAAAAGCTTATCTTATTATAGGTCCTGGTGGAAAAACTGTAAAAGAAATCAGGGAGAAAACCAACACTGTTATATGGGTTCTTGAAGGAGGAAAAGTTTCTATAACGGGACAGAGAAGAGAGGATATAGAAGCTGCTAAAAAAGCTATAGAAGCTCTAATAGAAGAAGTTGAAGTAGGAAAAATTTATGAAGGAAAAATTACACGCATAGAGCCTTATGGACTTTTTGTGGAGATTTTACCCGGTAAAATCGGTCTTTTACACATTTCCAAGATGGTAAATCCTCCCAGGGATCTGAAATCCGCTTATAAAATTGGTGAAATGATAAAAGTTAAAGTTCTGGAAATTGACGAACTCGGCAGACCAAAATTTACTACTAATTTTTAAGTTTTACATTTACAGGAAGTAAAACCAAAGTTTATAAGGGTTAAAAATGAAAATACGGATAGAAAAGTATCGTGGGGTTCCGTTTATAGATAGGGAGGAGGAAATAGAGTTTTTTGTGGACTGGTTTAATGAGCCTCCGCAGAGGATACTTTTTGTATATGGACCAAAGTCAAGTGGGAAGACAACGGTAATAGAGTATGTGATAGAGAAAAAATTATTAAAAGAAAATAAACGGAAGAAAAAGAGTAAATACTGGGTTAAGTATTTAAATTTAAGGGAAGCACTGATAGCTTCTTATGGCAGTTTTCTGGATACATTTTTTGTAGAAGTTAAAGAAAAGGAGAGCGAAAAAGAGGGAAGAATTGGAATAAATGTAATAGGATTTAAAGCTGAGCTATTAGAGAAAGTGAAAAAAAAGCAGGAGAATTTGTTTAAAGTGTTTATAAGGAAGATAAAAGAGATAGCGGAAGGGGGAGCAAGACCAATTTTGATAATAGATGAAATACAGAAGCTAAGAGATGTGTATATGGCAAATGGCAATGGAGAAAGGGAGTTACTTAAAGAATTTTTGAATTTCTGTGTAAGACTTACAAAGGAAACTCATCTTTCTCATGTGGTAATACTTACATCTAACACAGTGTTTGTGGAGAGAATTTACAATGATGCAAAGATGAAGGAGACATCAGAGTTTAAGAAAATTGATCATTTAGAGAAGGAAAAAGTGGAAGAATGGCTTAAGGAAGAAGGGTTAAGTGATGAGGATGTAAATTTGGTGTGGGAGTATTTGGGAGGAAATATATCAAGAATTTTAAAAATGTTGAGATATTATAGAAAAGGTAAGGATTTAAAAAAAATTTTAGAAAAAGAGAGGTGGCTTGCTTATACGGAGATAGATGAGTATTTAGCTGAGTTTGGTGAAGAAGAAACGGAGTTTTTACTTAAAGTGGCTAAGGAAATAGTAGAAAAAGGATATTTTAGCATAAGCGGATTAAAGGCAGATAAAAGGAGATTTTTGCAGAAATGGGCAGAAAAAGAAATTCTTTTTTACGATCCACTGGAGCTCAAAATAACAGGCAATAGCCGTATTTACGAAAAAGGACTGGAACTTCTTCTCGAAAAAAGTAAAGAATAAATATTTTCTTTTTAAAACTTCCCATCCTTTCATTCTTTTAAAAATCAGTGTAATATAGATATTATAATTGTAACAACTTAAAAGTATCCAGGGAGGAAAAAATGATAGATATACCAGAATTTGTAAATAGGGAGAAGGAGAAAAAAGAACTTAAGGCGGTGCTTAGTGGAAGACCTAATTTAGTCTATTTTGTCTATGGACCGATAAATAGTGGGAAGACGGCACTTTTGATGAAAGTGTTTGAGGAGCTGCCAGAAGAATATGTGGTGTTTTATATAAATTTTAGAGGGCTTGAT
>CAZWTB010000047.1:0-7165 GCA_964636875.1 uncultured Thermodesulfatator sp. | reverse complement strand
TTTAATAAAATATAAAAAATTTTATTTTTTTTTTTTTTTAATATTATATAACAAAAAATAACATGCAGTCAATATGAGAAATAATACTATATTAAAAAATTTTGAAAAAAATTTGAAAAATATCTTTAAGAAAATTAAAATTTCTTTAAAAATCTAACGAATTTTCAATAGAATTAAAATTTATATAAAATTAAACTTAAAAAAAGCCACCTATTTGAAAGTTAAAATTACTCTTATCTTCTCCTGGTTTTCTATCTATGTTAAATCCCCATTCAAGACGAAAAGGTCCAATAGGTGAAAGCCATCTGAAACCAAATCCTACACTTTTCTTTATTTCATTGGTTGAAAATCCTTCTTCTGCAGTCCACACTTCTCCTGCATCAAAAAACACCACTCCATATAAAAAAATGCTTCTTGATATGGGAAATCTGTTTTCAACCTGAATGTATGCCATTCTTGTGCCGCCTATTCTCTCACCTGTATTCGGATCCACAGGAGAAATGGTTCCATATCTAAATCCCCTAACACTATTTATTCCTCCAAGAAAAAATCTATCATAAACAGGTATCTTTTTATCAGGACCCTCTGTTATATAACCATAACTAAATTTTATGTGTCCTGTAAACTTCCATACAGGAAAATAAACCTGATGCAGGGCTACTACCTTTTCAAAATTGCTTTCACTTCCCCATAACCTCTCTGCAAGTTCCACATTTATGTTGTGATACCACCCTTTATTGGGAAAAAAATATCTATCAAGAGAATTGAAAGTTGCTCCCAGATGAATAGCACTTGTTATATTTATATCTCGAGATTGAAGAATTACAGAAGAGGCATTTTCACTTATGTCTTCGAGTTTTGTGTCGTCGTAACTATAACTCACATATCCTGATAATTCCGGTGTAAAATCATAACCCGTTCTTATAGAAAATCCCTTACTATCTTTGGTAAAATCTTCATAATGTAAGATGTAGTTAAAAAGTGACCACCCCAGAGAATATCTCGTATCCATAAAATAAGGATCAAAGTAATTTATTGAATATCTATTTGCAAAAGAACCAAGTCTTGCAGACACACTTACCTTTTTCCCGGTTCCGAACAAATTTCTTTCAACCACATTTGCCATAAAAATAAACTTATCAGTGGAACTATACCCTGCCCCTATGTTAAAGCTTCCAGTTAACATCTCTTCTACTTTTACCCTTAAATTTATTTCATCTGGTTTAACCCCTTTTTCCTTTTCTATCCTTACCTTTTTAAAAAAACCAAGTCTTCTTAATCTTGCTATGCTTCTCTCGATCCTGGATTCAGAATAGGGCCAGTTCTCTGCAACAAGAAGTTCTCTTCTTATCACTTTGTCCCTGGTTTTATAATTTCCTTCTATAATTATCCGATTTATAAATACCACCGGACCTTTTTTTACTACATAAGTAACATTTACAAGTTTTTTTTCCGGGAACTTTTTTATTTTCGTATCCACCTTTGCAAAAGCATAACCATAATCCGCAAATAGATGCCTGAGTCTTATCTCATCCTCTTTCATTTTTTCCAGACAGAATACATCTCCTGATCTGAGTTTGAGATTTTCTTTTACCACTTTCTGTGGAAAAAGATCCTGAACAACCTTTACTTTACCAACTCTGTATTGAACACCTTCTTTAATATAAATTTTAATAGTTACCCAGTTTCCTTTTATTTTTATTTCAGGTTCTCCTATACGAACATCTATATATCCCTTATTCTTATAAGCCACTTCTATCCTGCTGAGTCCTCTATAAAGATAAAGTTTATTGTAAACACCTGGTTCAGGAAGAGGCTCTGCTCTAAAAAGATTTTTAAAAAAATTCGTAAATTTCTCAAAAAATGTATACCATTTTTTCTCACACAACCCCAGCATGTCCTCGAGTTCTGAATCACTGAATGCTTTATTACCCACAAATTCTATCTTTTTTATATAAAGTTTTTTACCTTCTTTAATGTGAAAAATAAGCTCTACCTGAGTAGGACTCACCTTTTTCGTTTCTATTTTTACTTTTGTTCCTCTAAATCCCTCGTGTTCATAATAAAGTTTTATATTCTCCACTGCTCTATCAAGTTTAGTATAACTTAAAAGATCCCCCTTTTTTATACCTATTATCTGCTCAAGATCTGAACTATCAATCTCTTTATTTCCTTTAAAAATCACCTTTTTTACCGAAGGAAATTCTTTTACTTTAAAAATAAGAATCAAACCTGCTGTTCCATTTTTTACAAATGCCTCTACATTTTCAAAATATCCCAGATCGTATACGGATCTCAGATCCTGATCAATTCTTTCAAGATCAAAAGGATCACCGGGTTGGGTAGAAATCTGCTGTAAAATGAGATCGTCTCCTATTTTTAGATTACCCTCTATTTTTACATCTTCTATTAAAAGATGCTTTTTAAAAATCGTTTTTAAATATCCAGCTGTTTCCACTGCAAGTTCTTTTAAGTTATTTATCTTTCCTTCTACACTAAAAATTCTCGGAATTTTTTTTGAATCAATTTTAAGCTTCCAGTCAATAGCCACGCTTTTGCCCAGAATCACTGCAAAAACATCTGCTTCTGCTTTACATTTTTCAAAAACACACTCCCTGCTACACAGGGAAAAACCGTGTTTCTGTAAAATCTCTTCTAAATCCTTAAAATAAGAACTCAGTAAATTTTTCTCAGGAGTTTTTGAGTAAACTTTAAAGGATTTTAAACATATAGTTGCATTGGAAAAATCCTGAGATGCTCTGCCTGTTTCAGCAAAAAAAATGAGGATTAATGTTAATAAAATTAAAATCCTCTTCAAATCTTTTCTCCAGTTAAAGTGTTATATCTTCCAGAAAACCATTTTTCAATTGGAAAATCTTTTTCATATGTTTGGCAAGTTCAAAATTGTGAGTCACCACTATTAAAGTGGTTCCTGAACTTTCTTTTATTTTTAAAAATATTTTTAATACTTCCTGTGCTGTTTCTGGATCCAGATTTCCTGTAGGTTCGTCTGCAAGAAGAAGAGGGGGATTTAAAAATACTGCTCTTGCAATAGCAACTCTCTGTCTTTCTCCACCAGAAAGATAAGCAGGTTTATACTTTGCTTTTTCTTTTAATCCGAGTATTTCAAGAAGTTCCTGTGCCCTTTCTTTTGCTTTTTCCCTGTCCCATCCTGCTATTAAACCCGGAAGCATAATGTTTTCAAGCACATCAAATTCAGGCATTAAATAATGAAGCTGAAATACAAATCCTATTTTTTCTCTTCTAACTTTAACAAGTTCCTCCTCATTTTGATAATTAATTTCTTTACCTTCAAATAAAACCCTGCCAGAGGTGGGGATATCAAGGGTTCCTATTATATTAAGAAGGGTGGTTTTACCAACACCCGAAGGACCTATAATAGCAATACTATCTCCTTTTTCAACACTTAAGTTTATTCCCTTTAAAACCTCGAGTTCTTTTTCCATATAAAAATATTTTTTTCTGATGTTCTGAAGTTCAAGAAAGATTTTATCCATGCCTCAAAATATCCACAGGAACGATTTCTCCTGCTTTTTTAGCAGGATAAATACAGGCAAAAATACTTATAAAAATTGCTACAACACTGATAAGTATAAGATCAAAAAGTTTTAATTTAACAGGCATATATTCCACGGGATACACTTCACCAGGAAGTTTAATAATGGGATAATGTGAAAGGAACACGCATATTGTTATACCTGCAAACATTCCGATGATCACACCTGTTCCAGCAAGAATAAGTCCTGAGTAAAAAAAAACCTTTAAAATACTTCTTGAATCAGCACCAAGGGCTCTTAAAATTGCTATATCAACCTTTTTTTCAGAAACAAGCATTATCATTGCAGCAAGTATGGTAAAAAGAGAAACTGCAACCATTAAACTCAAAACCACAAAAAGACCGAGTTTTTCCATTTTTAAAGCTGTAAAAAGATTTCTGTTCCAGTCCTGCCAGTCCAGAATGGAAACATTATAACCAAGCTTTTTTAAAAGCTTTTCCTCATAAAAATGGGATTTAAATGGATCTTTTAATTTTATCTCAAAAGTAAAGGTATCAGGATGAAAATCTGTAATAAATTTTTTAAAAGATGTGTAGAGCATCCCTGTATCGTAGTCATAAACACCTGTTTCAAAAACACCTGCTACTTTCAAAACCATAACTCTTGGTAAAAAACCAAAAGGAGTCAAAATTCCCTTTGCAGTTATAAATTTCAGTTTTTCTCCAGAAACAAGCCCCAATCTATCTTTTAATTTTTTTCCTATTATAACAGGTATTGCTCCAGAAGATTGGCTCAGGATCTCTTTATTAACTTTAAAAAATCTAAAACCTTTTTCTTTTTTTAAAGAAGAAATATTGGTAGCTTTTAACATAACTCCAACAGGTTCTCCATAAGCAATAAGAAGCCCCTGAACAGTAGTGGTTTCATAAATACTTTTTATTTCTTCTTCAGGAATGGTTTCTTTTATAATTTTCAGAATTTTTTTAGAGTCCTCTGAATTTAAAAAAGTTACACTTATATGAGGATTCAGACTTAAAACCTTTTCAACAACTGCTTCTTTAAAACCTGTTATAACTGCATTAACCACTGTAAGAGCACAAACACTCAGAGAAACTCCTATTATGGCTATGGTGGAGATAATCCCTGTAAATTTTTCTCTTTTTTTTGAAAAAATATAACGAAATGCTACAAAAAGTTCCCAATTTTTCATGCAGTATTATTTTAAATCTTCTTTTTTTCTGAGATGAGGAAAAAGAATAACCTCTCTTATAGAGGGACTATCAGTAAATATCATAACCACTCTATCAATACCTATTCCCTCTCCTGCACATGGAGGCATACCATATTCAAGAGCTCTGATAAAATCTTCATCTATTTCAGGAGGAATTTCTTCGTCAACTTCTCTTAATTTAAGCTGTTCTTCAAACCTCTGTCTCTGATCTCTGGGATCGTTAAGCTCTGAAAAAGCATTGGCTATTTCTTTTCCTGCTATGTAAAGCTCAAACCTATCTGCAAAATCAGGATCCTTTTCACTTCTTCTTGCAAGAGGAGAAACTTCTACTGGAAACTTTATTACAAAAGTAGGTTGAATTAAGCTGGGTTCAACAAGTTCTTCAAAAAGTTTAGTCCACCACTTACCTATTCTTGGATCTTTTACATTGAGTTCTATTCCTTTTTCTCTGGAAAAGTTCAAAAGTTTTTCCCTGTCTCTTAAAATATCCTTTGGAACCCCACCTATTTCTACAAGAGAATTTAAAAATTCTACTCTTTTCCAGGGAGGTGTAAAATCTATTTCTTCTCCCTGATATTGTATTTTTGGACTACCTTTTATTTCCATTGCAAGTCCATAAAAAAGTTCTTCTGTTCTTTTCATAAGATCTTCGTAAGTAGCATAGGCTTCGTAAAATTCAAGCATGGTAAATTCTGGATTATGTTTACTTGAAACTCCTTCGTTTCTAAAATTTCTGTTAATTTCAAAAACTCTTTCAAAACCACCCACCACAAGCCTTTTAAGATAAAGTTCCGGAGCTATACGAAGGTATAAGTTCATATCAAGAGCATTGTGATAAGTAACAAAAGGTCTGGCAGCTGCTCCTCCTGCTATAGGATGCATCATAGGAGTCTCAACCTCTAAAAAACCCTCTGAAACAAAATAATCTCTTATAAACTGAATTATTCTGGTTCTGGTAGCAAAAATCTCCCTTGCTCTGGGATTCATAATAAGATCCAGATACCTCATTCTGTAACGAAGCTCTGTATCCCTTAATCCATGATACTTTTCTGGAAGGGGTCTTAAAGATTTTGTCAAAAGTTTAAAATCCTTAACAAGAATTGTTACTTCTCCTGTTTTTGTCTTTATAACTTTCCCTCTAACACCTATTATATCTCCTATGTCAATAAATTTTTTGAAAAATTTAAACTTTCCTTCTTCAATTTCGCTTTTTGCAAGAAGTATTTGAATTCTGTCTGTTTGATCCTGAATATGTGCAAAAATAAGTTTTCCCATTTCCCTTTTTGCCATAAGTCTTCCTGCAAGAAAAAATTCACAGGACTTATTTTCAAGTTCCTGTTGGGAAAGATCTTTATAAAGTTCTTTTATATACTTTGCTCGATCTTTTGGACGAAAATCATTGGGATAAGGATTAATTCCCATTTCTTCTATTTTTTTCAGCTTTTCATAACGGGTTCTGATAACCTGGGATTCTTCCTGCATAAAACCCCCTTTATTTTGAAACTTATTGCTTTGAAAAGATACCATACCTCTTCAGAAAGTCAATTTCAGGAATTTTTTAATTTTAAGAAAAAAGAGAGAGGGAGGGAGGAGGGGGAAGAGGGAAGAGGAAAAAAACAGAGATTATTTCATTTCCTCAAAATCTGCATCAATTACATCGTCTCCGCCTTTCTTTTTGGTTTCCTCTCCTCCAGAAGTTCCTGTAGTTCCTGTTTCTGTTCCAGTGGTTCCCCCTGCGGATTGAGCCTTTTCTTTGTAAAGCATCTCTGCAAGTCTGTAAGATGCCTGGGTAAGTTCGTCACTTGCTTTTCTTATTGCATCAATATCGTCACCTTCCATAGCCTTTCTAAGGTTGTTAATCTTTTCTTCAACTTCTTTCTTAAGAGCTTCTGGCACTTTATCTCCAAGTTCTCTTAAGCTCTTTTCAACTGAATAAATAAGGCTGTCAGCCTGATTGCGTGCCTCTGCAAGCTCTTTCTTCTTTCTATCTTCCTCTGCATACTGCTCAGCTTCTTTTATAATTCTCTGTATCTCTTCTTCACTCAATCCTGAAGAAGGTCTTACCACAATAGACTGTTCTTTTCCTGTTCCAAGATCTTTTGCAGTAACATGTAAAATTCCATCAGCATCTATGTCAAAAGTAACCTCAATCTGAGGAACCCCTCTTGGAGCAGGAGGAATTCCTACCAGGTCAAACCTTGCAATACTCTTGTTGTCTTTTGCCATTGGTCTTTCACCCTGAAGAACATGAATGGTAACTGCAGTCTGATTATCAGTTGCAGTGGTAAATATCTGACTTTTTCTTGTAGGTATGGTGGTTCCTCTTGGAATGATGACAGTAAATACTCCTCCAAGTGTCTCAATTCCAAGAGAAAGCGGAGTAACATCAAGAAGAAGTATGTCTTTTACTTCTCCT
>CAZWTB010000046.1:0-4866 GCA_964636875.1 uncultured Thermodesulfatator sp. | reverse complement strand
AAAAGCCTCAAGATGGGGTTTAAAAAACTTCTGGATTTCTTCTTCTGTGTAACCCGGAAAGTCGGCAAATTCTGGATGAAGACTCAAGTCTTTTAAATTATTCCACTCAGAAAAAATGGAGACTTTAGTAAAGGTTGAAACACCTGTTGCAAAAACGAATTCAATTTCGTCCACTGTGCCGGCTCCTTTTAGCACACCAAAAAAATTTTTCAGCACATCTCTGTTTGTATAAGCAATTTTTAATCGCTCTTTTCCAAAACCGAGATGATCAAGTATCGGCTTGTCGTATTCGTCTATTAGCACCACAACCCCTGCACTATATTTTTTATAAAGCGTGGTTATTAAATACTCTAAAGCATCTTTTGGTAAATTTAAATCTTCAGGAAAAGGTATTCCTAATTCCTCAGCCTGAAATCTGATATGAATAAGCAAGCTTTTTTTTAGTTCTTGCGGAGTTTCGTGAGAAATTTTATTAAAATCAAACACGATAACAGGATGGGGTTTAAAATCCCATTTATCGTATATCCACAGTCCTTTAAAAAGTTCTTTATTTCCTTTAAAAAGTTCCCACAGAGTGCTTACAGTTAAAGACTTTCCAAATCTTCTGGGGCGGGAAAGGAAATAGCATTCACCCTCTGTGAGGAGTTTGTATATCCACGGTGTCTTATCCACATATAAATAACCTTTCCTTCTGATCTTTTCAAAAGACGAAGTATTAAGTGGAAGAACCGGAAGCATACTTTAAATTCTTCTTTTTTTATTCAGTTTAAACAAATTTCAAAATTTTACAAGGAAAGAAATACCAAATACACTGTAAAATGCAAAATTTCTTGTAGTAATTTATTTAGTTTTTTAGTGGACTGCTCTTCAAAATTTGAAAGCTTTATTCTGAACTATGCACCTATGAAAGTTTGGAGAGAAGAAAATAAGAAGAAAAAGGAACCTATATTAAAAGTGTCTGAAGATTGAAGATCTTAAAAAAAGGAGAGAGAAGCTTAAGATTGTGGATGAATCTTTGGGCAGGCTTTAAAATACATAAAAAGAGGTAAGAATTTTTGCAAAGTAAAAAAGCTGTAGTATTATTTTGTTATTAATAAAAATTAAAACTCAGGAGGAAAAATATGCTCAGTAAGAGGATAATAGTATGTCTGGATGTCAAAGACGGAAAGACTACTAAGGGAATAAAGTTTAAAAACAATGTAGAGGTTGGAGATCCTGTTGAAATGGCTGAAAAGTATTATCTGGGAGGGGCTGATGAAATAGTTTTTTATGACATTACTGCAAGTGCAGAACATAGAAAAATTATGATAGATGTGGTAAGACGCACTGCAGAAAAGATATTTATTCCTTTTTCAGTTGGAGGTGGAATAAAAAGTGTTGAAGATATGAGAGAGGTTCTTCTTGCAGGGGCAGAAAAAGTTTCTGTAAATACTGCAGCAGTTCTTAATCCCAAACTTATTTACGAAGGAGCCAAAGCTTTTGGTTCTCAGTGCATTGTTCTCGGGATGGATGTAAAAAAAGTTGAAAAGTCCTCAAAGATTCCTTCTGGATACGAAGTCTGGATAAAAGGTGGAAGACAGCCCATGGGTATAGATGCTGTCTGGTGGGCAAAAGAAGCCGAAAATCTCGGAGCAGGAGAAATATGTCTCAATTCCATAGATGCAGACGGAACCAAAGAAGGATACGAACTTACTATAACCAGAATGATTGCAGAAGCAGTAAATATTCCTGTTATAGCTTCTGGTGGTGCTGGACATCCAGAACACCTCTACAAAGCCTTAACTGAAGGGAAAGCAGATGCAGCACTAATTGCCTCAATGGTGCACTATGGTATGTATTCAATTAAAGAAATAAAAGATTACCTTGCTAAAAAAGGAGTTAAAGTAAGAGCAAAGTGGTAATTTCTTTTTTACCAACTTTTAAAGGAGACATAAATTTTTTCCAGTTTGAACCTTTAAGTCCTGAGATTTTTAGGCTTTTTCAAAGGGCAAAAGCAGTTATTTTTCCCCAGACCATCTCTTCTTTTCTTTACTTTTTTGCTAAAGAGCAGGGAATTCCGGTTTTTCCTGAATACACTTTTAGATTTCTTTTTCCTGGAAAAGTAGGACAGATTTTACTTCTTAAAGCTCTAAAACTGCCTCATCCTGAAACTATTATAATCCCGAGACTTTGTGGAATTGAAGAAAATCCTTACAGAAGAACTTTAAAACTAAAGTATCCTTTTGTTTTAAAAGGGAACTGGGGAGACGAGGGAGCAGAAGTTTTTTTAATAAAGAATGAAGAAGAATTCAGAGCCACTCTTAAAGTAGTAAAGGCATGGGAAAGAAGTGGAAGATTTGGTTTTTTGATTCAGGAATATATAAAAGAAAATTTTGACGCAAGGGTGGTTGTAATAGGAAAAAAAGTTTTTATCTTTTTTAGAGAAGGAGGATTTAAAAAGAACATTGTTCAGGAAGGAAAAGTTATACCCTGTCCTAAAAGAGGACTTAAGAAAAAGGTTAAAGAATTGATAGAAGAGCTCACCAGAAAAACAGGTTTTAATCTTGTAGCAGTTGATCTCCTTTTTAAAGACGGAGAGCCACTTATAAATGAATTTAACTTTGTTTTTGGAAGAAGACTTCTTGGAGAAAAGAGGTATAATTATTATTTAAAAAAGGCTATAAAGGAGTTTCTTGAGGAGCTGAAGTAATGCTTGATAAAAAGTATCTCCCCTGGGAAGAGGCAAGAAGGATTATTCTTGATAATGTAGAAGAAGGAAAAGCAGGGATTGAGGAAGTGAATATTGAAGAAGCCTATGGAAGGGTTCTTGCAGAGAGCATTTTTGCACCGGAAGACCTTCCTGGTTTTATAAGATCAACAGTTGACGGATATGCAGTGAGGGCTTCTGACACATTTGGTGCTTCAGAAAGCCTTCCTGCTTATCTTAGAGTCGTGGAAGAGATCCCGATGGGGAAACCTCCTGAAAAAGCTCTTTCTTCTGGAGAATGCTCTGCTATTTCAACAGGAGGAATGCTTCCAGAAGGAGCTGACGCTGTTGTGATGGTTGAAAATGTAAATCCTGTTTCAGAAGACCTGATAGAGGTTTTAAAACCAGTTTCTCCAGGAGAAAATGTTATAGAAAAAGACGAAGATGTTAAAAAGGGAGAGCTCGTTCTTGAAAAAGGCAAGGTGCTTAAACCTCAGGACATAGGTGCTCTTGCAGGACTTGGTATTACAAAGGTAAAAGTTGTTAAAAAACCAGTGGTAGCAATTATTTTAACAGGGGACGAAATAATTCCTGCGGATGAAAAAGTTACCCCTGGAAAGGTGAGAGACATAAATTCTTATACTCTTGCTGGGCTCGTGCTTGAAACAGGAGGAGTTCCTTTAAAGCTCGGAATAGTCAGAGATGATTATCAGGAAATAAAAAAACGGGTAGAGGAAGCTTACAGAAAATCTGATGTGATTTTAATAAGTGGGGGAACGAGTGCAGGAACAAAGGACATGACAGCAGAAATTATAAATGAACTTGGAGAACCCGGTGTTTTACTTCACGGAGTAGCCATAAAACCAGGAAAGCCGCTTGTTGCAGGGATATGTAATGGAAAACCCGTTTTTGGACTGCCAGGGCATCCAGTAGCAGTATATTTATGTTTTAAACTTTTTGTTGCTCCTGTAATAAGAAAACTTATGGGTGTTAAAAAAGAGCCTTTTAAATTTAGAATTAAAGCAGAGCTCGAAAGAAACCTTTTTTCTCAGGCTGGAAGAACTGACTTTGTAAGGGTTTCTTTACAGCTGAGAGACGGGAAACTGGTTGCAAAGCCACTTTTAAGTAAGTCCGGTTTGATAATGTCTCTTGTAAAGGCAGATGCCATACTTGAAATTCCTTCTGAACTTTTAGGAATTGAAAAAGGAAAAGAAGTTGAAGTGGAATTAATTTAAAAAATTAAAAAGAAAGGAGGTGATTAAAGTGGAAGAAGATAAAGTAATACTTTTTTATGTTCCAACATCTTCTGTTGACGAAGCAAAAAAGATAGCAAAAGAGCTTCTTGAAAAAAGACTCTGTGCCTGCGTGAACATTTATCCAGAGGTTTATTCTCTTTACTGGTGGGAAGACAAACTGGAGGAAGGAACAGAAGCTGTAATGATTATTAAGACCAGAAAGTCTCTTGCAGACGAGGTTGAAGAAACCATAAGTTCTTTACACACATACACATGTCCTTCTATTATCCGTCTTGGAGAAATTACAGAAGCAAACAAATGTTTTATAGACTGGATTTTAAGAGAAACAAAACCTGCTAAATAAAGGTTTACATGCCGAGGAATTTTCTAAGAAACATTTGCATCCTTCCTGGTTTTTTCATTTCTTTAAGGAGTTTGAGCATTTCTTCGTAACTTTTTAGAAGTCTATTTACATCCTGAACCGTGGTTCCGCTTCCCTTTGCTATTCTTCTTTTTCTACTTGCATTTATTATTTTAGGGTTTCTTCTTTCCTGTTTTGTCATTGAATTTATTATAGCCTCCATTTTGATAAGTTCTTTTTCATCAATAGGAAGTTCGCTGATCTTTTTACCGAGTCCTGGTAAAAATCCAAGAATTTCTTTTACAGTTCCGAGCTTTCTCATCTGACGAATCTGATCTCTGAGGTCTTCAAGGGTAAATTCAAGTTTTTTAATCTTTTTCTCAAGCTCTTTAGCTTTTTTAAGGTCAAAAGCTTCCTGGGCTTTTTCAATAAGAGTAAGGATATCTCCCATTCCAAGAATTCTTCCAGCAAGCCTTTCAGGATAAAAAACTTCAAAAGCATCAACTTTTTCTCCAACTCCAAGAAACTTTATAGGACAGTTTGTAACTTCTTTTATAGAAAGTGCTGCTCCTCCTCTTGCATCA
>CAZWTB010000045.1:0-8987 GCA_964636875.1 uncultured Thermodesulfatator sp. | reverse complement strand
TATAGAAATGACAAAAATTTTTACCAGCATTTTAAGCAATACTATGGATGCCTATGCATCAATTATAAACAATAATGTAAATTTTATAATGAAATTTCTAACAAGCATAGCAATTATTATTTCTATCCCCAATCTGATTTATAGTATGTATGGAATGAATATCCCTTTACCTATGCAAAACCTGGGACCTTTAAAAGGAAGTCCTTATACTTTTTATATATTAAATTTAGGAATTCTTTTAATATGTGGTGCTTTATTTTTACTTTTTAGAAAAAAGCGGTATTTATAAATACTTTAAACAGAAAGTTAAATAAAGAGGGGGTTGCCCCCCTAAGAACTGATGCTATAACCAACCTTTTTCTGCATAGACTATTCTTCCTGTTCCAGCAGGTATAAGTCTTCCTATAATTACATTTTCCTTCAGTCCTCTTAAGTAATCCACCTTTCCTGCTATAGAAGCATCTGTAAGAACTCTGGTTGTTTCCTGGAAAGATGCTGCAGAAAGCCAGGACTCAGTAAGAAGCGCTGCCTTGGTAATTCCAAGAATTATAGGCTCTGCAACAGCTGGTTTTCCTCCCTGAGCAATCACTCTTTCATTTTCTTCCTCAAATCTTACCTTATCCACAATCTCCCCGATCATAAAATTCGTATCACCAACTTCCTTTATCTTTACTTTCTTTAACATCTGCCTGACTATTATCTCAAAGTGCTTATCATTAATTCTGACTCCCTGAAGTCTATAGACTTCCTGAATTTCCTCAACCAGAAATCTTGCAACTCCTTTTATTCCTTTTACTTTCAAAATGTCGTGTGGATTTGGAGACCCTTCTATAAGTGGATCTCCTGCTCTTACCTCGTCTCCTTCTCTCACCACTATGTGTTTCCCTTTAGGAACAAGATACTCCTGAGGCTCCCCTATTTCTGGCTGAACAACTATCTTTTTCTTTCCTCTAATTTCTTTTTCAAAAACAACCTTTCCGTCAATCTCAGTTATCATTGCGTATTCTTTTGGTTTTCTTGCTTCAAAAAGATCCGTTACCTTTGGTAAACCTCCTGTAATGTCCTTTGCCTTAAGAGTCTCTCTCGGAATCCTTGCTATTACATCTCCTGCCTCAACATAATCTCCTTCCTGAACACTTATTATTGCTCCAACAGGAAGTTCATACCTTGCCTTTCCTCTTCCAGGAATGTCTATTGTTCTACCTTTTTCATCTTTTATAGAAATACGAGGTCTATAATCACTCAATTTATAGTCTCTTACCACAATGCTTACTCTTCCTGTGGTAGGATCGATCTTTTCGTCAACTGTTACCCCATCTATAATATCTCCGAACTTTACCTTTCCACTTACCTCAGTAATAATCGGACTTGTATAAGGATCCCATTCAACAAGAAGATCTCCTGGTTTAACCTCGTCTCCTTCTCTTACTCTTATTTTAGCTCCATAAATAACCGGATACCTTTCAAGGATTCTGTTATCGGGTCCTACTATAGCTACCTCTCCCTGTCTGTTTAATGCAACAAGTGTTCCGTCTTTTCTTTCAACATATCTTAGATTTATAAACTGCACCTTTCCACTTGACTGAGCTTTGTGTTCACTTTGTTCGAGTGCTTTTCCAACAGCTCCTCCGATGTGGAAGGTTCTCATTGTAAGCTGGGTTCCTGGTTCTCCAATGGACTGCGCAGCTATAATTCCAACTGCTTCCCCGAGTTCAACAAGTTTTCCTGTTGCAAGGTCTCTCCCATAACACTTTCTACAAACCCCATGTTTTGCTTCACAGGTCAAAACAGAACGAATAGTAACTTTTTCTATTCCTGCCTCTTTAAGTTTTTTAACTGCTTCTTCGTCAATCTCCTCATTTGCCCTGACAAGAACCTCTCCTGTAACAGGATCAACTATGTCTTCAAGTGCTGTTCTACCAAGAACCCTGTCCCAGACAGGTTCTATAATTTCTCCTGCTTCTATAAGGTGAGTAACTTCTATTCCGTCTATGGTTCCACAGTCTTCTTCGGTAATCATACAGTCCTGAGCCACATCAACGAGCTTTCTCGTAAGGTATCCTGCATTCGCAGTTTTAAGTGCAGTGTCTGCAAGTCCTTTACGGGCACCGTGAGTGGAAACAAAGTATTCGAGAACTGAAAGTCCTTCTCTAAAGTTACTCTTAATTGGAGTTTCAATAATTTCTCCAGAAGGTTTTGCCATAAGTCCTCTCATTCCCGCAAGCTGTCTTATCTGATCCTTGGATCCACGAGCACCGGAAAATGCCATAATATAAACCGGATTGAAACTCGGTCCTATTACCTTTTCTCCATTTGGACCGATGTATTCCTTACTTTCCATTTCTTTTATCATTTCTTCTGTTACCTTTTCAGTAGCATTAGACCAGATGTCAACAGCTTTGTTATATCTTTCACTCTCAGTAATAAGACCGTCTCTATACTGCTGCCAGATTTCTGCAATCTTTCTGTCTGCCTCTTCAAGAATTTCTGCTTTCCTCTTTGGAATAGTAAGATAATCAACACATATAGAAAGCGCTGCCTCTGTTGCCTTTGCAAATCCAAGGTCTTTAAGTCTGTCTGCAAATATTACTGTTTTTTTGGTTCCTGCTCTTCTGTAAGAAATGTTTATAAGTTGCTGAAGCTCTTTCTTTCTTAAAGGTTTGTTGTATTCCTCAAACTTGATTTCTTCAGGAACTATGGTTGAAAAAATCACCCTTCCAGGGGTGGTTTCAACAAGTTTTCCATCTATTCTAACTTTAATTTTTGCCTGAAGGTGCACATTTCCAGTTAAATAAGCAAGAATAACCTCGTCTTTATCTTTAAATATCTTACCTTCTCCTTTTGCAAAGGGTCTTTCCATAGTCATATAGTAAATTCCAAGAACCATGTCCTGGGTTGGATAAACAATAGGAACTCCGTTTGCAGGGAGAAGGATGTTGTTTGTTGAAAGAATGAGAACTCTGTTTTCTATCTGAGCTTCTACAGAAAGGGGCACATGAACAGCCATCTGGTCTCCGTCAAAGTCTGCATTATAAGCAACACAAACAAGTGGATGAAGCTGGATTGCCTTGGTATCTATAAGAACTGGCTCAAATGCCTGAATTCCGAGTCTGTGCAGAGTCGGAGCACGGTTTAGCATTATTGGATACTCTTTTACTATTTCTTCAAGGGCATCCCATACTGCAGGGTGTTCTTCTTCAACGAGTCTTTTTGCGGTTTTAATATTCGTTGCGTATCCGTGTTTTTCAAGCCATCCGTAAATGTAAGGTTTAAAAAGCTCAAGAGCCATTTTTTTGGGAAGTCCACACTGATGCATTCTAAGCTCTGGACCCGCAACAATAACAGAACGCCCTGAAAAATCCACTCTTTTTCCAAGAAGGTTCTGCCTGAATCTTCCCTGTTTACCTTTTAAAACATCAGACAAACTCTTTAAAGGTCTGCGATTGGGTCCTGTTACAGGTCTTCCTCTTCTACCATTGTCAAAAAGTGCATCCACAGCCTCCTGAAGCATCCTTTTTTCATTTTTAAGGATTATCTCAGGAGCATCAAGATCAATAAGCTTCTTAAGTCTTACGTTCCTGTTAATAACTCTTCTGTAAAGGTCGTTAAGATCTGAAGTTGCAAACCTTCCTCCTTCCAGAGGAACAAGTGGTCTTAATTCCGGGGGAATTACAGGGATTACCTGAAGTATCATCCATTCGGGTTTATTTCCCGACTGTTTAAATGCTTTAACGAGCTGAAGCCTCTTACCAAGCTTTTTTCTACGTGCCTCACTGTGAGTGCTCTGCATCTCAACTACAATGTCATTATGAAGCTTGTCAAGATCAAGAGACTTCAGAAGTTCGTAAATAGCAGATGCTCCTGTATCAATTTTAATTTTGTCTCCAAACTTTTCTTTAAGCTCAAACATTTTATCTTCAGTAATAATGGTTCCAACAGGATATTCATCTATTTCACTTTCTATAACCACATACTTTTCAAGATAGAGAATGGACTCAACTTCCTTTAGAGTCATGTTTAAAAGAAGCCCGATTTTGCTGGGAATACTTCTAAGATACCAGATGTGGGCAACAGGAGCAGCAAGTTCTATATGTCCCATTCTTTCTCTTCTAACCTTGCTCTGAATAACCTCAACCCCGCACTTCTCACATATTACTCCTCTGTGTTTCATTCCCTTGTATTTTCCACAAATACACTCAAAGTCTCTTACAGGTCCGAATATCTTTGCACAAAAAAGTCCGTCTCTTTCGGGTTTCAAAGTTCTATAATTTATTGTTTCTGGTTTTTTTACCTCACCATAACTCCACTCTCTTATCTTCTCAGGGGAAGCTATACCTATTTTTATAGCCCTTATTTTCATTAAGTCCCTGGGCTTTTCTAAAATTGAAAGGAGTTCTTTCATTTTATTAACACCCCCCTTTTATTTATTCTTCGATTAATTCTATGTCAAGGCAAAGTCCCTGCAGTTCTTTCATAAGAACCCTGAAACTTTCTGGCATACCACCTTCAAGGAAGTTATTTCCTTTAACGAGTTTTTCATACATCTTTGCTCTTCCTTCTACATCGTCACTTTTAACTGTAAGAAATTCGTGTAAGGTATAAGCTGCACCGTATGCTTCTATTGCCCAGACTTCCATTTCTCCAAGTCTCTGTCCTCCAAACTGGGACTTTCCTCCAAGTGGCTGCTGGGTAATAAGAGAGTATGGTCCTGTTGCACGGGCGTGAATCTTATCGTCAACAAGGTGATGAAGTTTAAGCATGTGCATGTATCCTACTGTAACAGGCTCCATAAAAGGTTCACCAGTCATACCATTGTAAAGAATGGTGGTTCCGCTTTCATTAAGCCCTGCAAGTCTGAGCCACTTCTTTATTTCCTCTTCCTTTGCTCCTGCAAAAACAGGAGTTGCAACCCTGATTCCATCAATAAATCCTTTTGCAAGTTCTATAATTTCCTCGTCGCTTTTTCCTTCCACGAGTCTTTCGTATTCTTCTTCGTTAAATATCTCCTTAAGAAGTGCTTTTACACTTTCTACCTGATATTCTTCTGCAAGTTTAGCAAGTTTCTTTCCGAGTTCTTTACAAGCCCATCCAAGATGAGTCTCAAGAAGCTGCCCGATATTCATACGGGAGGGAACTCCAAGTGGAGAAAGAACCATGTCAACAGGTGTTCCATCAGGAAGATAAGGCATGTCTTCAATAGGAACTATCTTAGAAACGACTCCTTTGTTTCCGTGTCTTCCTGCCATTTTATCTCCGGGCTGTAATTTTCTCTTCATCGCAACATAAACTTTCACAACCTTTAAAACCCCTGGTGGAAGTTCGTCTCCTTTCTTTATTTTTTCTATCTTTTTGTCATACTCTTCTACGATTTCTTTTCTTCTCTTTTCGTAAGCTTTAAGAATTTCGCTGACGATCTCCTTTTTTCCAGAAGGAACAACATCTTTTAATCTGGGAAGCAGGAGAGCAGGAAGCTTAGTAAGAAGATCAAATGTAAAAGGCTCTCCCTTCTTTATGTAAACTTCTCCTTCTTTTTCAAGATCAGTAACCGCTGTTTCCCCTTCAAGAATCTGTGAAAGTCTGGTAATTACACCTCTTGTAAGGACTTCAAGAATGTCTGCCTGATGTCTGAGAAGTTTTGCTATTGCTTCTTCTTCTTTCTGTTTGGCTCTGCTGTCTTTAGCAAGCCCTTTTCTTGTAAGTATTTTCGTATCAATAACAATTCCTTCTATTCCAGCAGGAACCCTTAAAGAAGTGTCCTTTACATCCTTTGCTTTTTCTCCAAAAATAGCTCTTAAAAGCTTTTCTTCCGGTGTAAGAGTGGTTTCTCCCTTAGGTGTTACCTTTCCAACAAGAATGTCTCCTGGTTTAACATAACTTCCTATTTTAACTATTCCGCTTTCATCAAGATTAGCAAGAAATTCCTCTCCTACATTTGGAAGATCTCTTGTAATTTCTTCTTTTCCAAGTTTGGTTTCCCTTGCAATGCATTCAAACTCTTCTATGTGGATAGAAGTAAAAACATCGTCTCTAACGAGTCTTTCAGAGATTATTATGGAGTCTTCAAAGTTATATCCTCTCCAGGGCATAAAAGCGACGAGAACATCTTTTCCAAGAGCAAGTTCCCCTCTATCCATAGAAGGTCCGTCTGCTAAAATGTCTCCTTTTTTTATCCTCTGCCCCGGTCTAACAAGAGGTTTTTGATTAAAAGTGGTGTTCTGATTGGACTTTCTCCATTTAATAAGTTCATAAACCTTAACTTCTGGAAGTCCTCCATTTTTGTTATCGTATCTTACTACTATCCTGGTTCCATCCACATCTTCAACAACTCCGTCTCCCTCTGCAACGAGAAGAAGTCCTGAATTTAATGCCACACTTTTTTCCATTCCAGATCCAACAAGAGGTGCAGAAGTTTTTACAAGAGGAACTGCCTGCCTCTGCATGTTGGATCCCATAAGGGCTCTGTTTGCGTCGTCGTGCTCAAGAAATGGGATTAAAGAAGTTGAAACACTAACTATCTGTGCAGGAAAAAGATCTATCATATCAACTTCTTCCCTGCGCGCTATAATAAATTCTCCATTCTTTCTCGCAGGAACAACTTCGTCAAGAATGGTTCCATCTTTATCAATTCTTATGGTGGACTGAGCTATAACAAGATCTTTTTCCTCTGCTGCATTAAGATAAATAATCTGATTCGTAACTTTTCCATCTTTTACAAGCCTGTAAGGGGTTTCAAGAAATCCATAGGGATTTGTCTGGGCATAAGTGGTAGGAGAAACTATAAGTCCGATATTTGGTCCTTCTGGAGTTTCTATAGGACAGATTCTTCCATAGTGACTTGGATGAACGTCTCTCACTTCAAATCCTGCTCTTTCTCTTGTAAGTCCTCCAGGTCCAAGTGCAGAAAGCCTTCTCTTATGAGTAAGCATGGAAAGCACATTCGTCTGATCCATAAATTGAGAAAGCTGTCCCTGAGCAAAAAATTCCTTAACAGCTGCTGAAACAGGTTTACTGTTAATCAAATCTGCTGGAGTAAGATTCTCTATCTCCTGAAGCTGAAGTTTTTCCTTGATAATTCTTTCCATTCTCATCAAACCAAGCAAAAATTGATTCTCCACAAGTTCACCAACTGCCCTTACCCTTCTGTTTGCAAGACTATCTATATCGTCTCCTTCTTCTTCATGTTCTTTCATCCTTACGAGTTCTTTTAAAATAGCTATTACATCTTCTTTTGTAAGAGTTCTTTGAGTAACAGGCAAATCAAGATTCAATCTTAGGTTTATTTTATATCTTCCTATTTCTGAAAGATCGTATGTGGACTCCTCAAAAAACAGAGATCTGAAATAAGCTTCTGCAACCTCGAGATTTACCGCACTTGAAGGTCTCATTTTTCTATATATTTCAATAAGTGCTTCTTCCCTTGTTCTAACCTTATCACTCTTAAGCATTTCCCTTAAAGTAGAAGTATAACGATAAATCTCAGTTACAAGAACTTTAACTTCTCTTATATTTTTTTCCCTTAAAAGCTTAAGCTTGTCTTTAGTAATTTCTTCGTTTAACTCAAGCAAAATTTCTCCTGTTTCCGGATCCACTATTTCTTTTGCACACGCCTTTCCCAGCAGAACCTTGTCAGGAAATTTTACAACCTTTAAACCAGCCTGTTTCATTTTTCTTATTATTCCAGCACTTATAACTCTTCCTTTTTTAACAATAACCTCTCCTGTTTCAGGATGCACAAAATCAGCAGGAGCTTTCTGTCCTGCAATGAGTTCATAATTAATTTCTTTCTCCACACCATCCTCAAGAATTCTATAGGTTTCCTTGGGATAAAACATGGAAAGGATTTCTTCTTCGCTGAACCCCATTGCCTTAAGAAATATAGTTGCTGGGATGTTTTTTCTTTTATCTATTCTTACAAGGAACCTTCCTTTGTAGTCGTAAATAAAGTCAAGCCAGGATCCTTTAACAGGAATAACCCTTCCTATATAGGTCAGTCTTCCTGCTTTGGCATGACTTTTATCTTTTTCAAAGATAACTCCAGGAGATCTCTGGATCTGATTTACCACTGCTCTTTCTGTTCCATTTATGATAAACCTTCCATCCTCTGTCATTAAAGGAATGGTTCCAAAGTATATTTCCTGATCTTTTGCTTCTCTAACACTTTTTACCCCTGTTTCAGGATCCATATCATAGGTGACCAATCTGACTTTTAATTTCATCGGGGCTTCATAAGTTAGACCTTTTTCTTTAGCTTCATCAGGAGTATATTCCGGAGGCAAAATTCTGTATTCAAGATATTCAAGTCGAGCGGTTTCTGCATAATCACTTATTGGAAAAACAGATTTAAAGCACCTGTGAATACCAATATCCTGCCTTTGTTCAGGAGGGGTGCTGGCTTGAAGAAAATTTCTATAAGATTCCTTGGGAATTTTTAAAAGATCTGGCAAATCTTTAATTTGCTTAACCTTGGCAAAGCTTTTCCTTATTCTTAAATGACGGTTATTTACAGTCATTTTACGAATCCCCTCCTTTTTATTTAAAGTATTTTTCCCTGAAACTTATTTTGATCAGAAAATTGCACAATTTGAACTTTCTCATACTCTGAGGACGACTTTAAAAATACAAAAAGGTTCCCTCTTTTACAGAGGGAACCCCTTTGGTTATTTTAACTCTTTTTTTTCTTTTTGCAAGGTCTTAAAAAAATTTTTTACTTAATTTCCACTTTTGCTCCTGCTTCTTCTAACTTCTTTTTGATTTCTTCTGCTTCTTCCTTAGAAACACCGGTTTTAACGGCTTTTGGTGCACTTTCAACAAGTTCTTTAGCTTCTTTAAGACCAAGTCCGGTGATTTCTCTTACTGCTTTAATAACCTGAATCTTGTTTCCACCAATTTCACTAAGGATTACATCAAATTCTGTTTTTTCTTCTTTTGGTGCAGCTTCAGCTCCTGCAGGAGCCCCTGCAACTGCTGCAACTGCTGCAACAGGCGCT
>CAZWTB010000044.1:0-13199 GCA_964636875.1 uncultured Thermodesulfatator sp. | reverse complement strand
AATCTTAGAAGACCTATTTTTAGAAAAACAGCCTGTTATGGACACTTTGGAAGAAACGAGCCAGAGTTTACTTGGGAAAAACTTGACATGGTTGAAAAAATTAAAGAACTCGCAGGTTTTGATAAGTAAAAATCAAAAAAGGAGGAGGGAATGGAATTTCATGTTAAAGATTTAAATCTTGCAGATGAGGGTTTAAAGCTTATAGAGTGGGCTGAAATGGATATGCCTGTTTTAAGACAGATTAGAGAAAGGTTTAAAAAAGAAAAACCACTTAAAGGAATAAGAATAGGAGGATGTCTTCATATAACAACAGAAACTGCAAATCTTGCAAGAACCCTAAAAGAAGGAGGGGCTGAAGTTTATCTCTGTGCTTCAAATCCTCTTTCAACCAAAGACGAGGTTGCATCTGCTCTTGTAAAATACTTTGAAATACCTGTTTTTGCAATAAGAGGCGAGGACAGAGAGACCTATTATTCTCACATAAAAGCAGTTCTTGACAAAGTGCCCCATATTACCATAGATGACGGAGCTGATCTGGTTTCCACACTCCACAAGGAAAGACCGGAGCAGGCTGAAAAAGTTCTTGGAGGAACAGAAGAAACCACTACCGGGGTAATAAGACTAAGAGCAATGGCTGAAGATGGAGTTTTAAAGTATCCCATAATTGCTGTAAACGATGCACTTACCAAACATCTTTTTGACAATCGTTATGGCACAGGACAATCCACTATTGATGGAATCCTCAGAGCAACAAATAGACTTCTTGCTGGTTCTGTTTTTGTAGTTGCTGGTTATGGATGGTGTGGGAAAGGTCTTGCTATGAGGGCAAGGGGTATGGGGGCAAGAGTCGTAGTAACTGAGGTAGATCCCCTTAAAGCCCTTGAAGCAGTTATGGACGGCTATCTCGTTATGCCCATGGATAAAGCTGCTAAAATAGGTGACTTTTTCTGCACTGTAACAGGAAACAGGTCTGTTATAAGAAAAGAACACTTTTTAAAAATGAAAGACGGAGCCATAGTTGCAAACTCTGGACACTTTGATGTAGAAATAAACCTTAATGATCTTAAAGAAATTTCTACAAATGTTAGAAAAATAAGAAGAGAGGTTGAAGAATATACTTTGAAAAATGGAAGAAGGATTTATGTTCTGTCTCAGGGAAGACTCGTGAATCTTGCCTCAGCAGAAGGACATCCTTCTGGAGTTATGGACATGAGTTTTGCAAATCAGGCACTCTGTGTGGAATACATAGTAAAAAATCATGAAAAACTTGAAAAAAAAGTTTATTCTGTTCCAGAAGAAATTGACAGAGAGGTAGCAAGACTTAAACTTACTGCAATGGGAATTGAAATAGATACTCTTACAGAGGAACAGAAAGAATACTTAAGTTCCTGGGAAATGGGAACTTAATTTATTCTCCCTCCTCCTGCGGAGGGGAGGGTTTTCTTCTGGAATGTTTAATTTCGAGTTTTTGTTCGTATTCTTTTAACAATTCGGGTTTGAATCTTACCACTCTGTTTCTTCCAAGTTCCTTGGCTTTATAAAGAGCGATATCTGCAAATCTAATAGTTTCCCAGAAGTCTTCACTATCCTCAGGAAACTCACTTACTCCTATACTGATTGTCTTTTTTATTATAGCTCCTGTAACCTGAACTTTGAGTGCTTCTATTTTCTGTCTGATTTTTTCAGCAACTTTTTGTGAATCTCCTGCTCTTACATCTACCAGAAGCACGAGAAACTCTTCTCCACCCCAGCGTAAAACCACATCCGAAGCCCTGACACTCTTTCTAAGTGTCTCTCCTATGGCTTTTAAAACTCTGTCACCTGCATCGTGTCCATAAGCATCATTGGTATATTTAAAGTAATCTATATCACACATAAGAATACCAAGGGTGGTTCCTCTTCTCAGGATCCCTGCTACAATATGACCGTAATTTTCTTCAAGAAATCTTCTATTATAAAGCCCTGTTAGAGGATCCCTTAAAGCACTTTCTTTTAAAACCCGCATTAATCTCTTACTTTCTATAACAGGTTCTGCTTCTTTAATATATTGTGTTATCTTTTTAATTTTTATCTCTACTTCTTCTACATCTTTTACTTCTGCTTTCCTGACAAAAATCTGCACAACTCCACCCACCTGTCCGCTTACTTTAATGGGAAGACAGTAATAATAATACTCCTGAGGCATTATAAAATACTTACAGATCTTTGCCTCAGGAACAGAAGAAATACCATGACCTGTTCTCTTAACCCTGCATAAATCAGAATTTACAAAAGTTTCTATAGGACACGGTAATTCCATTTCCCTTAAAGGATACACTCTCTTTACACTCTTTTTAACAGTAGAAATTTCGTAAATTACACAGTCCAATTTAAATCTATCCTCTATGATACATCCCAGACGATTATATACATCCTCTACAGATTCATCTTCTTCTATTATTTTTTTAAATATTTTTAATTCTTCAAAAGTGGTAATCATTTCATTTACTGCTTTTACAAGTTCTCCTATTTCATCTCCTCTTTCTATATCTATGGTTTTGACCTGATGATTTTCCTCGGATACAATAAGTTTAATCTGAGAGGTTACATTTTTTATAGTCTTGGAAACGGTGTTGGAAATTATTAAAGTCAGAATCAAAAGCACAGCCTGACCTGCACAAACAGCTATTATACTCCATTTAGAAAAGTTTAAAATCCTCCTTAAAACTTCGTGTTTAATATCACTTTCATAATAAACAGCACCTATAAGCCACTTTAAGTCCGGATAATATCTAAAAAATACCTTTTTTTCACATTCAATACCCTTTTCTACAGAAGAATAACAAAAACTTCCACTTTCTTTATTTTTAATATATTTCAAAATATTTTTAAATTCTTTTACTTTTTGAGAAGAAATATTAAAGATCGAAAGGCTTTCCAGATTTTTTTCATTAAAAAAGGATTTATCAATTATAAAAAAATATCCTTTTTCTCCGATTCTTAATTTAGAAACAAATCTGGTAAGATTTTTTATCTGAGGAGTGATGTCTATTCCCACAAATAAAACCCATTTTAAAGCTCCGTTTTTTTCCTTTACAGGGAGATAACTGGTTATATATTCTCTACCAAATAAAATGGCTTTACCTGTATAGGCTTCTCCTTTTATAAGGTATTTATAAGCTGGATGGTTTTTTCCTAAGTATGTTCCTCTTACAGTGGAGCCGTTTTCTCTGGTTAAAGAAGTAGCAACTCTGATAAAATCCTTTTTTACAGGATCGTATTTAAAAACAGTTGCAACCCCTCCTGTAAGTTCAGAAAACTTTTCAACTGCTTTTCTTTCTTTTTCAATATTTTCAAGATCAGAAGGTAATAAATTTTGGAAAATATTCATATAACGCTGAATTTGAAGTTTTAAAGAGTTATCAAAAAGTATTACCTGATTGTATAAAAGCTCCATTTGATTTTTTACAAAAGAAATGTATTCTTTTTCTATCTCTATTTTTAAACTTACAAAAATAACCAGAATAAGCCAGAAATTTACCCAGAAAGTGGTATCCAAAACAAGAAAGAATAATTTTTTATTTAGAGACAGGGAATTGAAGTATTTTTTTATTCTATTATATAAAACTCTTATCCCGTTAAAAGTTCCTTCTTCCATGCGAAATTTTTAAAAAAGAAGTTTTAAAAGCAAGGTTTTAAAAAATATTATAATCAGAAGTTTGACAAAAGTCAATTTTTTTTATAAAATTTGTATTTGAAATGTTTACGGGGCTTATTGAAGGTAGAGGTATTATAAAAAAACTTGTTCCTGAAAGAGGAGGATTATTTCTGGAAGTGGAGAGTGAATTTGAACTTGACGATGTTCAGGAAGGAGATAGTATTGCAGTTGATGGAGCCTGTCTTACTGCACTTAACATCAGAAAAAAAAGTTTTTCTGCCAATGTTTCTCCTGAAACCCTTGAAAAAACTACCTTTAAATATAAAAAAACAGGAGATATGGTAAATCTTGAAAGGGCTTTAAGACTCGGAGATCGTCTTGGAGGACATCTTGTTTCAGGACACGTGGATGGAATTGGAAAAATTTTAAGTATCAACCCTCTGCAGGATTTTTATAGATTTCTTATAAAAATTCCAGATGAACTATCCATATATCTTGTGGAAAAAGGCTCTATTGCAATAGACGGTATAAGTCTTACTATAAACAAAATTCTGGAAAAAAACCAGATAGAACTTATGATAATCCCTCACACCCTAAAAAAAACCACCCTCTGTATAAAAAATCCCGGAGATCCGGTAAATATAGAAATTGACATGATCGCTAAGATGGTTCATAACTGGCTTTCTCCCTATTTAAGGGATAATAAACAGTCCGAAAAGAAATTAACTGTAGAATTTTTAAAAGAACACGGTTTTTTTTAAAACTTCAATGAAAGATAAAAAAATTCTGGAGAAAAATAAAATCCAATGCGGGATTTACTTTTAAATTGTGTAGTAAAAATATAAGAAGAAAACCATCCTATTATTGCTCCTGCAATAACATCTTCTGTATAATGTTCTTTTGCTTCTATCCTTGAAATACCTGTAAAGATACCTGCAAGTATAAAAAGAAAAGCATTTTTCCATCCGTATCTTTTTTGAATAAAACCCGCACAGGTGAATGCAATGGATGTATGCCCTGAAGGGAAGGAATGATCCTCTCCATTCGGTCTTCTTTTTTTTATTAAATATTTTAAAGAATAGGTTATTCCTGTATCAAAAAGCAGACTTTTTGTTAATTCTCTGGTTCCATTTTTATCCTTTTTAAAAAAAGTAACAGAATAGGCACTTACAGGTAATGCAATAAGCAAAAAATTTCCTGCATCATTCCAGAAATTTCTATCTGCTCTGGCATCTGAAAAAACAGAAAGTATTAAAAACAAACACAAAAATATTTTTTTTATATCCATTTTTTGTATGCAAGTGTATGCAAAAGCCACACAGACTGAGAAGTTGATTCAGGGAAAGAAATACCTCCTGGTTTTCTTGCAAAACCTCCATCTGCATTTCGACAGAGAAGAATAAATTCCTTTAACTCCTTTAAAAATACAGGTTTTACATTTAAAACTATCAAAATTTTTACTGCATAATATGTGTTTTCCATAAAAGAGGTTGTTCCAGGATAAAAACCAAATCCTCCATCTGAATTTTGAGATCTTAAAATCCTCTCCCTGCAATTTTTGTAAATCTCAGGAAAGATCTTTCCAAGGTAATAAAAGTCTTCAACACTGACAGCTCTGTTTTTCCTTTTTTCTAAAATCTTTTTTAAATCTTCTGTTCCTGAACGAAGTTTGGTTTTTAAATAGTAAAGAAAACAAAAGTCTTTAAAAGAAAATTTCGCAAGGCTTTTCCCTTTAAATTTTTTTAGTCCTGTTTTTATTCTCTCTTCTATTTTTTCCGGTATTCGGGTTTGAAGATATTCGTAACATTTAAAATACCTGTATATCACCTCTGCAGTGTTTAAGAAATCAAAAGATTCCGAAGTTAGAAAGTTCACAATTTTATTTTTGTTTAAAGAAATAAAAGAAGGATTTAAAAGAAGTAAAGTTTTAAGAGAAAAATAAGTGTCTTCTACTGTAGCAGGCAGTCTGGGAACCTTGGAAAAACCTCCTGTTTCAGGATGAAACCTTTTATAAAAGTATTCCAAGATTTTATTTTTTTCTTCCTCTTCCTTCATTTATCAAAATACCACCACCAAGGGTTTTGTATAGGTATATGTAATTTTTTATTAATTCATTTTCAAGCTGAATTAAATTTAGCTTTTCCTTTATAACTCCTGCTTCTGCGGATAAAACCATTAATCTACTGGCAAGTCCATTGTTATATTGTTTTTTTATTACATCAAAAGCTTTTTTCAATGCAGACAGTTTTTTCTTTTCTATATTTAATTTTTTTCTTGTATAGGAAACTGCAAGGAAGGCATCATAAACTTCTTTAAAAGCATTTCTTATGGTTTTAAGATAATTAAAAAGTGCTTCTTTTTTCTTTGCTTCTGCAAACTTAATTCTTGCTTTAATTCTTCCAAAAGTAAAAATTGGTCCACTTATACCTGCTCCCAGGCTCCAGAAAAAGGAGTCACTTTTTATTAATTTATCAAAATCAGAACTGAGTGATCCTGAATATCCAGTAAGGGTTATACTTGGAAAATACATTGCCTTGGCAACCCCTATGTCAAAGTTGGCAGATCTTAGTTCCATTTCTGCCATTTTTATATCTGGTCTATTTAAAAGAACATCCGAAGGAAGCATGGAAGGAAGTTTAAGGTCTTGAGGAAGGCTTCCATTCAGTTTTATTTCTTTTTCAAAAAGATCCTTTGGACTCATTCCCACAAGACAGGCAAGATTATTTTTAAGTCTCTGTAAACCTTCTTTTAAAGATTCTACCAGATTTTTTACCTCCTGATAATTTGCCTCAGCCTGATAAACCTCAGCTTCACTTATCATTCCAAATTTTTTCTGAAGTTTTCTGTATTCAAGAATTTCTTTAAGTTTTTTTTCGAGTTTTTCTGCTTCTTTAATTTGTTTTTTCAAAGTAAGAGCATTGAAATAAAGAGTTGCAACTCCTGAAACAAGAGTTATTTTAACAACATCCTGCATTGCTTTTACAGAAAGAACTTTTGCTATTGCAGATCTTTTCTCATTTCTTAATTTACCCCAGAAGTCAAGTTCATAAGAAGCTGAAAGTAAAATATTATAAGAATTTTTTGGATTTTCTATATCTATGGGTATTCTTAGAAACATCCCCAGATTTTCTATACTATTTTCTATATTTTCTGAGATTTTGGTTCTTGAAACCTGAGCTTTATATCCCAGAATAGGAAAAAGCTGGGCTTTTTTTAAACCTGCGAGAGCAAGCACTTCTTCAAGTCTTGCAGTTGCTATTTTTAGATCATCGTTATTTTTTAAAGCCAGTTCAATAAGGTGATTAAGCTCTGCGTTTTTAAATTCTCTCCACCAGCCCCATTTTATTTTAATTCCACCTTTTCTGGAAAGAGGAAATTTTTCTTTTGAAGGAAGTGAAACCTCTGGCATTTTTAATTTAGGTGCAAAATCACATCCTGTAAAAAGCACAACCAGAACAAGTAAGATTACTAAAAATTTTCCTGTTTTAAGCATTTCTTTTAACCTTTGCCAGAATTTTATCCCTCACACTTACTATTAGATAATAAAATAAAGGAATAAAGAAAATACCAATGGTAGTGGCAAAAAGCATTCCAGCAATTACTGTGAGTCCAACAGTGATCCTGCTCATTGCTCCTGCTCCAAGACTGAGAAGCAGTGGAACAGCTCCAGCTATAAAAGCAAGAGAAGTCATTACAATTGGTCTGAATCTTACCCTTCCTGCATAAAGAGTTGCAGAAAGAAGATCTACTCCTTTTTTTCTTTCCATCTCTGCAAATTCAACAAGAAGTATTGCATTTTTAGCTACAAGCCCTGCTATGGTAAGAAGTCCTATTTTAAAGAATATATTATTTGAAAGAGGAAGCGGTAAAACCTGAGTCATCACAAAAAATACAAAACTCGCACCAAAAATTCCAACTGGAACAGTAAGCAGAATTATAATTGGTAAAATCCAGCTTTCGTAAAGAGCAACCAGAAGAAGATAAACGAATACAAAAGTTATTACGAAAATAGATGCTGTTTTTGCCTTTTCTTTTACTTCAAAATAACTCATACCTGAAAAACTTAAACGATAACCAGGAGGTAAAACCTTTTTAGCTACTTCTTTTACTGCCTTTAAAACCTCTCCAGAAGTATAACCAGGAGCAGCCATACCAGCTACTTTAATAGCAGGAAACATGTTAAATTTCTGAAGTATTGGAGAATAAGCTATTTTTTCAACATGAATGAGACTGCTTAAAGGAATAAGTTTTCCATTAAGAGCTCTAACAAAAACATATCTATAATCTTCGGGTTTAATTCTGTATTTCCAGTATGCCTGAAGGTTTACATGAAAACTTCTTCCAAACATGTTAAAATCATTTACATAAAACTGTCCAAAAAGCATGGCAATGGTGCGATAAATTTCACTGATACTCACTTTATAGGCTTTAGCTTTTTCTCTATCAACATATATTCTGTATGCAGGAACATTAAAGTTTATGGAACTTCTCACAAACATCAGTTCAGGTCTTTTCCCTGCTTCTTTAACAAATTTATTTACATAATGAGCAAGCCTGTAAAGACTTCCTCCTGTTGTATCCTGAATATAAACTTCAAAACCTCCCACCATACCCATTCCTGAAATAGGAGGCACCGGTGCACAAAAAACCCAGGCAGATTCCATTTTATTAAATTCTTTTATCAATCTTCCCAGAGTTACAAAAAGAGGGGGTCTTTTACTCCAGTCTTTTAGATTAACAAATCCAAGAAAAGAATCACTTCTTGGAAGAGTGGTGTCAAGATCTATTCCACCAATTCCACCCCAGTTTTTTATATCCGGATCCTTTTTAAAAAGATTGCTGATTGTTCTTAAAACTTCAGAAGTTCTGTATAGCGAAGCACCCGGAGGCAACTTTCCACCATAAAGCAAAACCCCTTTATCTTCGTAAGGAACAAGTCCTGTGGGTATTTTCGAAATAAAGTAAAAACTTAATGCACTTATAATAAGAAACAATAATACTCCCAGAGGAGCAAGTTTTATCAAAAGTTTTGAACCCTTTACATATACTTCTCTTGAACCTGCTATAAATTTTTCAAACAAACGAATAGGAAGAATAGGAGGTTTTTCCTTTGGTTTTAAGATGTAAGCACATAATGCAGGAGTAAGTGTAAGTGCAACAAATCCAGAAAGAACCATTGCAATGGTTATGGTAAGGGCAAACTGCATGTAAAATCTTCCACTGAATCCTCCTGTAAAAGCCGAAGGAATAAAAACAGAAGAAAGCACAAATACTATTGCAATAATAGGGCTCGTTATTTCTTTCATTGACTTTATAACTGCTTCAACAGGAGGAAGTTTTTCTTCTTCTATTATTCTTTCTGCATTTTCAATAACCACGATTGCGTCATCAACAACAAGTCCTATAGCAAGCACAAGGGCAAAAAGAGTTAAGAGATTTATGGAAAAACCAAATGCATAAAGTCCTGCAAAAGCACCAATTACTGAAACAGGGATTGCAAGAGCAGGAATTATTGAAGTTCTGAGTTTTCCCAGGAAAAGATATATAACAAACATTACCAGAGCAACTGAAAAAATTAGAGTAAAAATAACCTCTTCTATGGAAGCTTTTATAAACTTGGTAATAGTAAAAACTTCATAATACTTTATATCTTCTGGAAAGGTTCTGGCAAGTTCCTGAAGTTTTTTCATAAGTCTTTTATGAACTTCAAGGGCATTTGCACCTGGTCTCAGGTAAATTCCTATTGGAACTCCGGGAGTATTTTTATAAAAGCTTACAGTAAAATATCTTTCAGCTCCCATTTCAACTTTAGCAACATCCTTTAACCGAAGAGAAGAACCATCGGGATAACTTTTTATTATTATATTTTCAAACTGTTTTACTCTTTTTAATCTTCCTTCTCCAAGCACAGTAAAAGAAAGAACGGTTTTTTTACCCATGGGTGGCATAGAAAGTGAACCACCCGAGAATTGCTGATTCTGATCCATTATAGCTCTATATACATCTGCAGGTGTAAGATGATATTTGGCAAGTTTGTCAGGATAAAGCCAGACCCTTATAGAATATCTTCTCTGGAGCCAGTTTATAACATCTCCTACTCCAGGAACTCTTTTTAATTCGTCTATTACATAGATATCAAGAAAACTTGAAAGATCCACTGTGCTTCTTACTCCGCCTTTGGAAACAAAGAACAGCACAGAAAGCATGTCTGGAGATCGTTCTCTTACTTCAACTCCAAGACGCTTTACTTCTTCTGGAAGTCTGGGTAATGCTCTGCTTATTCTATTATTGACTTCTACTTTTGCTGATTCTGGATCTGTTCCAACTTCAAAAAATACAAGCATTTCAAGACTTCCACTCGAAGACGCACTGCTTATTATGTAAAGAAGATGTGGAGCACCGTTTATTGCAGATTCAAGAGGAGTAGCAACAGTTTTTAAAATAGTGTCTGCATCAGCTCCAGGATAATAAGCTCTAACAACAATCTGAACAGGAGCAAGATTTGGATACTCTTTTAAAGGTAAAACTCGTATAGCAAGTATCCCAGCCAGCACTATTATAATTGAAAGAACCCCTGCAAACTTTGGTCTTTCTATAAAAAACCGAGAAATCACTTTTTACCTCTCTATAACCTTTTCTATTTTCACAGGTGTGCCAGAAGTAATTTTTAAAAGATTACTTACCACAATAAGATCTCCTGGTTTTAATCCACTGCTCACCAGATAAAACTCTTTATATGTTCCATCGACCTTTATTCTTCTTTCCACTGCTTTTCCATTTTCAACAACATAAACAGTGTCTCCTTCAGGAGAAAACATTACACAGGACTGTGGAATAAGTATGGCTTTTTCAACAAGTATGTCTTTTAGAAAAACCCTTACAAAGGTGTTGGGTAAAAGTATTTTATTTTTGTTAAGAAATTGAGCTTTAACTTTTAAAGCAGGCACACTTTTTTCCAGTTCAGAAGCAAAGAAAACAATTTTTCCTGTTTCTCTAAAAATTTTATTTCCTACTTTTATCTTTACTTTTAAATTTTTTAAAAAATTGGGGCTTCCGGGAAAAAGAAGATTATACTTGGTTAAATCTTTATCAGGTATGGAAAATTCCACATATATAGGAGAAATCTGTTCTATTTTAACAAGTGGTTTTCCGGGTGCAACGAGATTGCCCGGATCTACCATGATCTGACTTGTAACTCCACTAATAGGAGCTCTTATGGTGGTGTAATTCAGATATATTTCTGCTTCTTTTAACCTTGCTTTAGCAAGCTTTAATCCTGCTTTTGCAAGTTTAAGCTGGGCCAGTGCATTATCCCTTGTTTCCTCACTAACCAGATTTTCTGCATAAGATTTTTTAATTCTTTTCCAGGTTTTTTCTGCTCTTTCAAGCTGGGCTTTTGCCTGAAGATAACCAGCCTTGGCACTTTCATATTTCGCAAGATATATATCCTTTTCTATTTCAAAAAGAACATCTCCCCGATGGACATAACTTCCTTCTTTAAAATCTGCTCTTTCAAGTGTTCCGCTAATTCTTGCACATACCAGAACTTTTTTGTAACTCCTTGTTATTCCTGGATATTCAAGACTTATGTAAACCTTTTTTGGCTGGGGAACTTTGTAAACTTTAACAGAAATAACCTCTTTTTTTCCTCCAAATAAAGAAAAACTTTCCTTTTTTTTACAACCTGATATTAAAGTTAATAACATTATAATAACAAGAATTAATCCTGATCTTTTTTTAACTCTCATTTAAGTCCCCCGTTGGTTCTTGCTTAAAAAGCATGTAAGTAATTACTTACATTTAGTATTAATCCCAAACTTTAAAATGTCAAGGGATTTTAAAGAATTTTATTAAGTGATTATTAAAAAACGGAGATTAAATTAATGGTTATTATACTGAGATTTTTAAATTTTAAATTTACCTATTGCAGATTTCAACTCTGCTCCAAGTTTAGCCACTATTTCTGCTGTTTGAGCTGTTTGTTCTATGGCTGTGCTTATTTCTTTTGTTCCTTGTGCAACTTCTCCTATATCCTTAGCTATTTGATCAGTTACTGTTGACATTTCCTCTGTTGCACTGGCAATCTGATGTATCATTGTTTGTAAATCTTCAGCTTTTTTAGATATTTCTTCAAGAAATTCAGAAGCTTTTTCAGAAAGTTCAACCCCTTCTGCCATTTTAGCATTGGTTTCTTCCACTGCTTTTTTGGCATCATCAACTATGCTTTGAATACGATGTATAAATTGAGCTATCTCTCCAGTGGAACTATCTGTTTTTTCTGCAAGTTTTCTTATTTCTCCTGCAACAACCGCAAAGCTCTTCCCATGTTCCCCTGCCCTCGCCGCCTCAATAGTAGCATTAAGAGCAAGTAAGTTCGTCTGTTCTGCAATTTCTTTTATAATGTTAACTATATTACCTATTTCTTCAGAACTCTGCTCAAGTTCTGTCATTATTTGAAGCAGTTTTTCTGCAGAATCCTCTATCACTTTTATTTCTTCTGAAGTTTTTTCAGTCATTTCCTTACCTTCTCTTGCAACCTCAAGGGTTTTTGTGCTGAGTTCTGAAATACTGGAAGCATTCTTGGCAATGTCAACCACTGTTATACTCATCTCTTCTGCAGAACTTGCAATCTGAGAAGTTCTCTCACTCTGAGAAGCAAGATTATCTTTTACCTGAGAAGAAGTTACACTGAGCTCTTCTGAAGAACTTGCAAGCTGAGTGGAAACATCCTGAGCTTTTTTAATAAGATCTTTTATACTTCTAAGGGCTCCCCTTAAACATTCCATCATTATTCCTATTTCATCTCTGGTTTTTACAGCTATTTCAACTGAAAGATCTCCACTTTTCACTCTCTCAAGAATCCGCACAAGGTATTCAACAGGTCTTTGTATAGAAGCAGAAATAACAAAAAAGAATAAAAGCGCTATAAAAATCACAACCCCGCTGATAATCCCCATAATTTCCATAGTTCTATCTATATAAGCCTGTGCCTGCGCACTTTCTTTTTTTGTAGCGCTTGTTAATAAATTTAAATATTCATCCATTAAATCACTTATTTCTTCAACCTTTTGAGCTACTTTAAAGTGATAAATTTCTGAGGCAGACTTCTGTTCTCCTTTTAGGTTCAAAGTGAGCACTTTTTCGTTAAAAGTTTTTATTTCTTCTAAAAGACTTTCAACTTTTGCAATTATTTCCTTACCTTTCTGAATTTCTGTTTCTTTCTTTAAAACTGCAAGTGCTTTTTCAAGTTCTTCCCAATGTTCCTTACTCTCACTACCTAACTTCTGTTTTATTTTTTGTTCAAGGTTTTGCATTTCAAGAAGATGAAGACAGCTTCTTAAAAGTGAGTTAACAAGAATTTGAGAGTCGTTTATAAGATGTCCTGCTTCTTTTATGTCATTAACTTCTTTTTTCAGGTGTTTTAAAAACGAATAATTAAGAACACCAAGAAGAATAATTAATAATATTATTATTCCAAAACTAATGCCTAATTTGTGCTTTATTTTTAAATTTTTTAACATCTTTTCCTCCTTTTTGAAAGTTTATATAAATTTTTACCATT
>CAZWTB010000043.1:0-6600 GCA_964636875.1 uncultured Thermodesulfatator sp. | reverse complement strand
CGAACTTTTAAAAACAGGGAAGTTAAAAGTGGTAAGAAAAATAAAAGAACCTGTAACTCTTCATGACCCTTGTAATGTAGTAAGAGGTCGTGGTTTAGGAAAATATGCAAGGTATATAATAGAACAAATTTGTGAAAACTTTATAGAAATGACACCTAATGGAGAGCATAATTTTTGTTGTGCTGCTGGTGGAGGTGTTATTAATTGTGGTCCTATTTGGAAAGGGAAACGAGTTGCAGGGAATAAAGTAAAAGCAGAACAGATAAAGAAAACCGGAGCTAAAATTATAATTACTCCTTGTCATAATTGTTACAGTGGAATTGCAGATATTATATCTACATATAAACTTGGTGTTAAAAATGTATTTTTTGTGGAGTTATTGTTACAGGTAGTAGAAATTCCTGATCATTTGAAGGTAGAATATTAAAAAAAGAAATTAAAGGAGTGAAAAGTATGGAGAGACGAGTTTGGGTTCTAATATTGATTGCGGCACTTTGTTATGTGTATTTAATAGTTTCAGGTATTAAAAGGGTTTATACTGCGCCGCTGCTTTCTGTAAAGCGTAAAGTTGTGGTTACTTATCCACAGGACAAAATCGAAATAGCGCACAAAGAGATCTTTGGCAAACTTGAAAGACCTAAGATTATTTTTAATCACCAAGCGCATATTAAAAAACTAATAAAACTTGAAAAGAAAAAATACTGGGAAACCTGTGCAGAGTGTCACAAAGTTAAAAAAGAAGGAGATAAACAGGTTATAGTTTTTGACTTTCCGAAGAATCCGGAAAACAATTCTCCTAAAGCTATAATGAATGCTTATCATAAAGAGTGTATAAGCTGTCACAAAAAATATTTAAAACTTGGTCAGAAAAAGTGCCCGATTACCTGCGGAAAATGTCACATTGAGAAGAATAATAAATATGTAATAAAATATCCTTCAGTGGAATTTGACTACAAAGATCATGATGATCATGTTAAAGCTTTAAAGAAAGAGGTTAAAGAAGCTAAAAATACCTGTAAGCTCTGTCACTACACTTATGATTTAAAAACAGCCAGACTTTATTACAAAAATGGAACAGAGGAGTCCTGTTATTATTGTCACGATTTTAGTAAAGACAGGAAAGTAGGACCTGAACTTGCAAAAATACTGAAGATTACTAAAAAGAAGGGACTTGATGTAAAGAAAATTTCTCATATTCAGTGTTTGAACTGTCACATTAAAGAAAATGAAAAGATTGCTCGTTCCGGAAATAAGACTGCAAAGAAGCCTCCTCTTGAGTGTGTAAAGTGTCACACTGGTAAATACAGGAATGTAGCAAGTCTTCTCAATGTTCCAAGACCTGACAGAGGACAGAAGAAGATGTATTTCATCCTTGTGAAAGGTGCTCAGATGAAGGGAGTGCCTTTTGATCATGCAGAACATGAGCGTTATTACAAGAGTTGTAGAGTTTGCCATCATGAAAGACTTATGGCATGTGATAAATGTCATACTCTTAGTGGATCAGCTAAAGGAGGTTATGTAAGTCTGGCAGAAGCTTATCATGCAGTATTTTCTGAACATAGCTGTGTAGGATGCCACAGAGAAAGAATCCTTACTCACAAGAACTGCGTTGGATGTCACAAGTTTATGGAAAATGTGGACATTTCTGCTAAGAGTCCAAGAACAGAGATTTGTGATAGGTGTCACACTGGACAGAAGAAGATAGTAATGCCTCCTAAGATAAGTGCTGATAAACTTGATCCTAAGGTGGTAAAAAAAGATGTAGAGATTAAAGTAATAGAAAGAGAATTTCAGCCTGCCAAACTTCCTCACAAGAAGAAGATTGATCTTTTTGTAAAAGTAACCAACGACAGCAAGCTTGCAAGATACTTCCATGGAGGAAAGCTTGAAGTTGTATGTTCTGGATGCCATCATCATACCAAGTGGGGAGCAGAGGTAAAGAAGTGGACACCACCTGCTTGTAAGAATTGCCATCCTGTTGAATTTAATCCAGCTCATCCAGAGATACCAAGACTCATAGCAGCTTATCATCAGCAGTGCGTTGGATGTCATAAAGCTATGAAGGTGCCCAAGGCAGTTAAAAAGTGTAGTGATTGTCACAAACCCAAGAAAGAAAGACCTTCTGCAAAAGCCATTCTTGAAAAAGGACAAGGGCTTACAGAAGTAAAACAGGTAGTAGAGAATAAAGGAGAGTAGGGGGACAGGAGATGTATATAACAGAACAATTATTTACTGCACATGGTTTTGAGTATGTAACAGCAGTTAGTGCGATGTTCGTGTTTATACTTATATACTACATACTTAGCACAGAGAGGAATTATTAAAAAGGGGGATAGTTTATGAAGCTAAGTAGAAGGGAATTTTTAAAGAAGTCTGGGCTTTTGGCGATAGGAGGAGCAGTAGCTTCCAAAACCGCGGAAGCCCGGGCATATGTGAAAGATAAAGATCCTTCTGTTTTTTCTACCGGGAACAAGGCTAATGCAAGAGTCTGGGAAATTTACGAAGAGAGGAAGAAGAAGCATGTTCCTCCCCCAGACGAACCTTATGGAATTCTGGTAGATGTTTCGAAGTGTATAGGATGTAGAAGATGTGAATGGGCTTGTAATGAGTGGAATAAGAATCCAAATAGACCTATAGAAGAATTTGAAAAATCTGTTTATGATAAAAAGAATTCGGTTTTTAATAGAGTAAGAAGACCTCATGCAGGACAGTTTACAGTAGTAAATAGATATTATACAAAAGATGGAACACCTATTTATGTAAAAATTCAATGTATGCACTGTTTACATCCAGCCTGTTATTCTGTGTGTTTTGTTGAAGCATTTAGGAAGACACCAGAAGGACCTGTTATCTATAATCCTCATGTATGTATAGGATGTCGTTATTGTATGGTAGCTTGTCCTTTTGATAGACTTGGATATGAGTATTACGATCCTTGGACTCCGCAGGTAACCAAATGCACCATGTGTTATGATAGAATAGTTGAGGGTAAGGTTCCTGCCTGTGTTGAGATTTGCACTGCAGGAGCTTTAATTTTTGGAAAGAGAAGCGAACTTATAAAAATTGCTCGTGAGAGAATAGCTAACAATCCTGACAAGTATGTAAATCACATTTATGGAGAACATGAAGTTGGAGGAACGAGCTGGCTTTATATTTCACCTGTTCCTTTTGAGGAAATTGGTTTTAGAACTGATCTTGGAACTACACCCATACCTGAATATAGTGAAAACTTCCTTTTTATGGTAAAACTTTTTGAAATAGTAGGGGCATGGCCTTTAGTTTTTGGTGCATATTATCAAATATCCAAAGAAAAAAAGAAAAAACAAAATCCTACACAGGAGAAAGGAGAGGGCCATGGAAAGAAATAATGGGTCCTGGTTCAGAGAAAAGATTTTAATGGGAAGAAGTTTTGGTGAATTTATAAGGGATAATATAACTGTTGGGAACATAATAGCCTTTGTTATTCTTGCATGGGGCATTTATGCAATGGTATATAGAATTGTTGCTGGAATGGGACCCACCACGAATCTTTCAGACGAATATCCATGGGGATTCTGGATTGGATTTGACATTCTTGTAGGAATTGCTCTTGCTGCTCCAGGACTTACTGTAGGAACAGCGGTTCACCTTTTTGGATTTAAAGACTATCACGACTTTGCAAGACCAGCAATACTTTCGAGTTTGGTTGGATATGTTTTCGCAGTTTTTGCATTACTTTTTGACCTTGGAAGGTATTACAGAATTTTTTATCTTCTTGGATACTCCTGGGGATTTACTTCTATTCTCTTTCTAATCGGTTGGCACTTCTTCCTTTATATTAACATTTCTATTATAGAATTTGCACCAGTGGTTTGTGAATGGTTGAATCTGAAGAGAGCAAGAAAGTTTTTTGGAAAGTTAACTATTTGGGCAACTATTTTTGGAGTTATAATTGCAGGTGGACATCAGTCAGCTCTTGGAGGTCTTTTCTTAGTTGTGCCTGAAAAGCTTCATCCGCTCTGGTATTCTGCATTACTTCCTCCGTTTTTCCTTCTTTCTGCTATATTTGGAGGAATCTGTATGGTAATATTTGAAAGCACGATTTCTCACAGAGTTTTCAGACACCTTATTCCTCATCATGATCCAGCAGAGTTTGACAGAAAGATTATAGGGCTTGGAAAAGCAGCAGCTTGTGCAATGTATATTTATCTTATTTTAAAAGTCCTTGATTTTGCTCATTATCACAAGTGGATATATCTTAAAGGATTTTACGGATGGTGGTATCTCTTTGAACTTATTGGATTTGTTCTTATTCCTGCACTTATGATAACTTCAGGAGTAAGGGGACGCAGAGCAATATGGGTGAAACTTGGAGCATTTGTTGCAATACTTGGAGTTATTCTTAATCGTCTTAATGTCTGTATAATTGCATTTAAGTGGTATATGCCTTTCTGGAAGAAATATTATCCCAGCTGGAACGAGGTTGCTTTAAGCGCAGGTGTCGTTACCATGCTTATTCTTACTTACAGATTTATTCTTAACAGAATGCCGGTTCTTTACGAACATCCTGAATTTAAATCTGAGCATTAGAGAAGAAAGTAAAAAGTGGGAGGAGTTCTGGAGAGTTCGTCTTCAAAAAAAAGTATATCCGGATCAGGATTTAATCCCCTCCCCATTCTGGGAGGGGTTTTATTAAGTTTAATCATCATTTTTTTTCAATATAAATATCAACCCTGGGGAATTACAGAAGGTTTTAGTGCCTGGGTTAACCTTAAGCTACATTCAACATATTCGCTGTTAACCTTAGGTATTTTGTGGGGAGCTTTTATTTCTGCAAATTTTACTAAGAAGTTTGCCATAAGAATAATTCCAGGAAAAGAAATTATTAAAGCTTTTGTAGGTGGATTATTAATGGGAGCAGGAGCAGTTATTGCAGGGGGAGGGAATATTACAGCTTTTTATACTTCCCTTTCCAATCTTTCTGCAAGTGCACTTTTAATGTTTGCAGGATTGTTCTTGGGAGTTTACATAGGGGTAATCTTTGAAGCAAAAGCTCTTGAACAGAAAAAAATAATAGGAGGACAGGAAATAAGAATTCCTAAATTAAATCTCATTGTAGCTGTTCTTTTTCTTGGAGGATTAATTTTAACTAAGAACATTTATCTTTGGGCAGGAGCATTAATAGGATGTGTTTTGCAAATTGGAAGATTGTGCTTTTTAAATGCTTTTAGAGAACCTTTTATTTCTGGAGAGTGTAACATTACTGTTGGAGTAATAATTTCTCTGGCACTTGCCTGTGTTGGAATAGGGTTTTTGAAAATGAAGGGAATGATACCTGAAAACACTTATGTATTTCCAGAATTTGGATGGTCTGCTTTTACAGGGGGAACGATTTTTGGACTTGGAATGGCTCTTGCTGGAGCAGGAAGTGAAGGAATTCTCTGGAAACTTGGAGAAGGACATATTAAGTTTTTATTCACTCTGATAGCATTTTTAATTTCTTACAAATTAATAAGTCTCGTATTTTTAAGCTTAAAACTTCCTCTTGGAAAAAAGCTGTATCTTCCTCATTATCTAAATTATTGGGGAAGTTTTGCATTAATCCTCGGAATTCTTTTAATCTGGCTATTTGTGGTTCTCTGGAATAGAAAAACGAAAAAACTCGTTAAAGCAATAATTTAAGGCTTCATGTGAAAAGACTTTATTAAAACATAAGAAATAAGTAAAGCACCAGAAATTCTAATAACCCATAGATACCAGGGACTGTTTTTCAGATAGTTTAAAATAAATTCCTTTTTACTGAACTTTTCCATTGTTTTTCTCCTTTATTTTATTATTTCATAAACTCCGGGAAGATAGCGATATTTTTCAGCAAAGTCAAGCCCGTATCCCACGAGAAACCCTTTTTCTATTACAAATCCCACATAGTCAAGCTCAACTTCTTCTTTTCTTCTTTCTTTTTTGTCAATAAGAGCACAAATTTTTACTATTTTGGGATTGTGAAGTTTTAAGTGTTCTTTCAGAAATTTGAGGGTTATACCTGTATCTACTATGTCTTCAACAAGAATTACATTTTTACCTTCCAAGGAAAGTTCCACATCTTTTGTAATTATAACTTCTTCAGAAGATGTATCTGACATGCCGTAACTTTTAGCTCTTATGAAATCTATTTCAACTGGAGAATTTTTAACATTTCTTACAAGGTCTGCAAGGAATATAAAAGCTCCTTTAAGAGTGCCTATAAAAACTAAAGGTTCTCCTTTAAAGTCGTTTTCTATTTTTTCTGCAAGTTCCTTTACCTTTTCCTGAATTTCCTCTGGTGAAAGCACCTGCTTAAGTTTTTCCATCTTGACTCCTTTCAAGGATTTTTTATATGTCAAGTTCTCTATATTCAAGGGCGTGGTGGTAAATAAATTCTCTTCTTGGTTCTACATTTTCTCCCATAAGAATAGAAAAGAGTTCGTCTGCCTTTTCTGCATCCTGAATACTTACTTTTTTAAGAACTCTTCTTTCAGGATCCATGGTGGTTTCCCAGAGCTGTTTAAAATTCATTTCTCCCAGTCCTTTATACCTCTGAATAAAAATACCTTTTCTTCCTTCATCTCTAAGCCAGTTTAAAAT
>CAZWTB010000042.1:0-3432 GCA_964636875.1 uncultured Thermodesulfatator sp. | reverse complement strand
TATATTTAAGAGCAAGGACTATGGTAAAGATCATGGTTGGCATTGAGGCTTCAAGTATAACAACTTTAAGAGAAAAGTGAGGAAGCCCCAGGAGTAATCCCCAGCTCAAAGCTAAACCACCTCCCAGAAAAATTTTTACTCCTTCAATAAAAAGTGCCTTTTTTAGATAAGAAAATACTCTGGATAAACTTACCGCAAGTCCTATTGCAAAAAGTATTACTGGAAACACAGATGGTATTAAAAAGTTCAGGATTTCTTTTAAAGTCTGAGGAAGAGGATAAGGTTTTAATAGGAAGCCAAGGATAAGTGCCCATAAAGGAGGAAAAGAAAAAAGCTCTTTTAAACTTGGTCTTCCTATTGCTATAAGAAATCCAAGAGTTAACACCATAATAAAAGACCCAAGAGAATCATAAACCACTGCAAAATTAAGTCCTTTTTCTCCAAAAAAATTTAGAGTATAAGGGTATCCAAGAAAAGCAGTGTTGCCAAAAGTTATTGCAAGGAGCCAAACTCTTTTTTCTTCAGCTTTTATTTTAAAAATTCTGGAGGTTAAAAGACCTATAGTAAAAAGACTGAGAGTTGTAAGCCAGCTAATTAAAACGATTTTAAAGATATTTAAGTTTATTCCGAGAGAATGAGCACTTTTAAAAGCAAGAGAAGGGATGGCAAAGTAGATTATGTAATTTATAAACACGCGAGAATCTTCGGGCTTAAAGATATTTAATTTTTTAAAAAGGTATGCAAAAAAGAAAGGGATCAGAATTTTTATCATGTGGTAGCCTTATTTGGTATGTTTTGGATTGAGGATTTCCTGGAGGCTTTCTCCAAAAAGGGTAAAAGCAAGGACTGTTATTAATATGGCAAGTCCTGGAAATATAGAAAGCCACCAGGCAACTTCCATGGTTTCTTTACCTTCTATAAGAATATTTCCCCAGGATGGGACAGGGGGCTGAACACCTATTCCAAGAAAGGAAAGGGCAGATTCAATAAGAATTGCCTGTCCCATTCCAAGAGAAACTGAAACCAGCACAGGAGCAAGAGCATTTGGCAAAAGATGTTTAAAAATTATGGTAAAAATGCCTGCTCCATAAACCTTTGCTGAAAGCACGAATTCCCTTTCTTTTAAAGAAAGAACTTCAGCTCTAACAAGCCGGGCAACCCCCATCCAGCTCGTAAGCCCTATCACAACCATAATAGTAATAATAGAAGGCTCAAGATAGGCTATAACTGCAAGAATCAGAAATATAGTAGGAAAGCAGAGCATTATGTCTATAAATCTTGAGATTATCAGATCAACCATCCCTCCAAAGTATCCTGCAAGAGCTCCCAGAAAAACACCTATTCCAGTTGAAATTCCAACTGCAACAAGACTTACTTCAAGAGAAATTCTCGATGCATAAATCATTCTGCTCAGCACATCTCTTCCAAGAAGGTCTGTTCCAAAAGGATGAAGTAAACTTGGAGGCTGTAAAATTTCTTTTACATTTATTGCAAAAGGATCGTAAGGAGAAATCCAGGGAGCAAAAATTGCAACAAGAGTTAAAAGAAGAATTACGCAAAGAGAAAAAAATCCCATTCTGTGATGCCTGAGTTTTTTTAGCGTTTCCATCGTCTATAATTTTTTGTCTATAATTTTAACACCATTCCGTCGTAAGCAGATACTATTTTTAAACCAAGTTCTTCACTCAGTTCCTTTGCAACTTTAAAGGGGTTTGCTCTTATCATGGTCATTCCAAAGTGTGTCAGGACTGCAAGTTCTGGACGAAGCTTTGTAAGAATCTTTTTTACATCAGGAATGCTCAGGTGTAAAACCCCTTCCTTGGGAGTAAGTCTAACAGTGTTTATAACAAGATAATTTGCTTCTGAAAATTCCTCTTCAAGTCCTTCAAAATAAGCAGTATCCGTTATAAAGCCGAGTTTTTTACCATCGGGAAGATCAAAAATTAAACCGTAATTTTCAGCAGTGTGTTTGAGGTCACAGGTAGTTTTAAAGTAAAAGGGAGAGCACTCGTAAGAAGTGCGAGATTTTAGAATTTCTATTTTTTCAAGGAAGTTTCTTAAATAAGGAAGAAGGATAGGTTCGTTAAAAGAGCTTTCAGTAAGAAAGAGTATTCCTCTTTTTTTAAAGCCTCCTTCTGTTATTGCATCAACCATAATGTTCAGGTCAGCTGAGTGGTCAAGGTGTTGGTGAGAAACCAAGATGCACTTTATTTTTTCGAGAGGAAGTTTTCGTTTTGCCATGTGAACAAGGGTTCCTGGACCCGGGTCAAGGAGAAGATAGGAATTATTCAGGTGAAGGAGAGTTCCAGCAGAGGCTCTGAGTTGTTTTGCAACCACGAACCTTGCCCCGGCAGTTCCAAGAAAAATCACTTCCACTTTTTGCCTTTTATCCATACCTTATTTAACTCTCTCCCACTTTAACTCTTTTACCTTTCTCTCTGCAGGATCAAAACTCACCCCAAAAAGATAAATCGGTTTCCCCTCCCTGAGAAACCTCTCGTGATACCCTTTCTCCTTTATCTGGGCTATGGCTTTTTCAGCTGAAATGCCCGCCTTAAACTCAAATATAAATATCTTATCAGGATATCGAACCAGCATGTCAAGTCTTCCTCTGTGGGTAAGAAGTTCTGCCTGAGTATATACTCCGAGTATGTTTAAAAGAAGATAAAATATCACATGAAAGATTCTTTCATCTGCTTTTGCAAAAAGCGTATATGGAATTTCTGCAAGGATCTCGTTAAGATATTCTTTTACTTCGTTAAACTTTTCTTTCCAGAGAGCCTTTGCAAGTCTCGTTGCAACCCCTCTCTGGGATAAAGGCACCTCAAGCCCCTGCCAGAAAAGAACCCTGCAAAAACTCTTCCTCACCTCCTCATTCGGATAGCTTAAAATCACTTCATCAGGAAACTCTCCTACCTCCTTTATAGTGAGATAGCCTCCCTGATAGAGGATTACTTCAACAGGAAGATGCTCTATGTCAAAGGCTTTAAATGTGTCAATCTCAACTTCAAAGTGTTCAAGACTGGGAATTTCGTAAAGTCTTTCTTTAAGAAGTCTCACAAGAAAACTCGGTGTCCCTGTCTCAAACCAGTAATTCCCAAATCTTCCTTTAGAAAGAGCTGTCATCACTGAAACAGGATTATATATCCTTATCTCACTATAAGGACTAAACCTGTACCCATTATACCAGTATCTAATCTCCTCCATACACCTTTCCACACTCTCTATCCCGTTTTTTTCACAAAAATATTTCAAATGCTCTTTAAAGTTAGTTAAAATTTCTTCTTCTGTGTATCCCGGAAAATCTGCAAATTCTTCGTCAAAGGAAATATTCACAAGATTGTTCCACTCAGAAAACATGGAAATCTTACTGAATGTGCTTATTCCAGTAACAAAGACAAATTCAACTTCATCCACTACCCCCGCCCCTTT
>CAZWTB010000041.1:0-2092 GCA_964636875.1 uncultured Thermodesulfatator sp. | reverse complement strand
TATCACGGCAGAGCAAAGTGGATTTTGCCTCTCAGGTTTAGCGACTATTTTGATGTTCCAAAGGAGATTAAAAAGTATCTTGTTAATTTTGAGTATATTTTGTTTAATGCGGAGGAACTGGAAGACGAAGAACTTCTGAGGAAGATAGAACTTGCGAATATACTTGTGTTTGGAATATATCTTTTAAAAAATGCGTGGAGGGGAAAGGAGTTTATAAAGGAAGGATTAAAGGCATTTGCAGAGGCAGTGAAGGAATTTGAGGAGAGGCACGAGGTTTACTTTCAGGAGTTTTTGATGTATATTATAGAGGTGGGGAGGGTGAAAGAGGAGGAGGTAGAGGAAATGATAAGCGAAGGAGCTTGGAGTGAAAGGACAAAGCAGGTCTTTCAAAGACTTGTAAATAAATGGATTCAGGAAGGAATGGAAAAGGGAATAGAACAGGGAATACAGCAGGGAATACAGCGTGGTTTAATACTTAATGCACAGGATATGGTATTATCAGCGATAGAGGTTAAGCTTGGGCATGTTCCAGAACACATAGAACAACAGATAAAAAACATAACAGACAGAGAAAAGTTAAAACACCTCCTTAAGGAAATAGTTAAAGCTCAGGAAGTAACTCTTTCTTTTCTTAATTCTCTTCTTTCAAACTAAACTTTTTATACACAGGAGGATATAAAATTTCTAAAATTATTTTCGCACTTGCGAACTGCGAAAAGTATGTAAAAGATGGATGGTAAAGAAACTTGGATTGATAAATTTCAGAGACCTCTTATTTCTGTTTCAAAACACGACTTTGCCCTTTTAAAAAAAAATGCAAAAGTTGAAAATACTTTAAAAAAAATTTTAATCTTTTTTTCAGAAGAGATTCCAGAGAGCTTCAAAAGAGAAGCACAGGATCTTGTTCATGAGCTTGACAGCAAGCCTTTTGAAGAAAAAAAGAAAAGAATTTTAAAACTCCTTGAACTCTGTGAAGAAATAAAAACAGGAGATGAAAAAGAACTAACCCTTGAGGAATACAGAAAAAACAAAGAAGTCCTTAAAAAACCTGTTCAATTTTTAAAAGGAGTTGGTCCAAAAATTGCCAAAAAGTTTGAAAAAAAAGAAATTTATACCCTGGAAGATCTCCTCTTTTTTTTACCGAGAGATTACGAAGACAGAAGAAAGATTATTCCCATAGGAGAACTTCTTCCTGGAAGAACTGCTGTGGTATTTGGAGAAATTTTAAAAAGCGGAGTGGTTTACTTTTCCAGAAGAAAGGTTTATCAAGTTCAGCTTACTGATGGAACCGGTTTTTTAAACCTGAAGTGGTTTAATTTTAATGAGAAGGTGTGGAGAAATAAATATACTCCGGGAAAGAGGATTTATGTAATAGGTGAGCCTTCTCTTTTTGGCAGAACCCTTGAAATAGTTCATCCAGAAGTTATAGAAGAAGACGAAGAAGACAAGCTTGAAACTGAATTGAATAGAATAGTGCCTATTTATTCTTCTGTTGAAGGGGTTTCTGAAAAAGTTTTAAGAAAAATAATGAAAAACGCAGTGGAAGAATACGCAGAATGTTTAACTTCTGGAATTCCTAAAAGTATTCTCAGAAAAAGAAAGTTTCTTTCGCTCAGTCAAGCTATAAGAAAACTTCACCTTCCTGAAAGTAATGATGATGTTGAAAAACTTCGTTCTCACAGAAGTATTTATCATAAAAGTCTTGCCTTTGACGAATTTTTTTTTATGGAACTTGCTCTTGCTTTGAGAAAAGGAAAAGTAAAAAAAGAAATTGGAATCTCTTTTAACACTGAAAGCAAACTTGTTGAAGAATTCTTAAAAAAACTTCCTTTTGAACTCACTTCTGCTCAAAAAAGGGTTATTGAAGAAATAAAAGGAGATATGGAAAAACCTATTCCAATGAACAGACTTATTCAGGGAGATGTAGGTTGTGGAAAAACTGTGGTAGCTTTTATTGCAGCTTTAATTGCTATAGAAAACGGTTATCAGGTAGCTTTTATGGCTCCGACAGAAATCCTTGCAGAACAGCACTATCACAATATAAGACAATATGCTCAGCTAATGGGTATAGTTCCTGCTCTTCTTACAGGTG